>JBOGID010000298.1:0-6638 GCA_050742295.1 Acidimicrobiales bacterium
TCGCTGCCTCCACGCCCGTCCACCATGGATGTCACGATGCGGCGCTACGAGTTCCAACACCCGCCCAACGCCGGAGCAGGGCGGGTGGTGGTCCGGGTTCAGAACGCGGACACGGTCACCCATGAGCTCATCCTCGTTGCCCTTCCTGAGGACGTGCCTCCCATTGATGAGCAGCTCCGCTCGGAGGCGAGGACGGGCGTCGAGACAATCGCCACCTTGCAACACCGCCCTGCAGGCAGCCGGGGAATCTTTGCTGCCGACTTGGCGGCTGGACGCTACGCTTTCATCTGCTTCGTCAAGGATCCGGACGGCGTTTCCCACGCGCTCAAGGGTATGAGTTCCGAGTTCCGAGTCGTGTGAGTCGCAACCAGCGGTAGATGCACAAAGCATCTATTGATCATGACGTCTAGACGCACTATACTTAGCTGAGAGCGACAACAGGTCACGGACAACAGGTCACGGACAACAGGTCACGGACAACAGGTCACGGACAACAGGTCACGGACAACAGGTCACGGCAGTGCGAGCGGATTAGGGTGGGTGCAGCGCGCGATTCGGCGGCTGCGAGCACGAGGGGGCAACCGGTGACGACGAAGACAAAGCGGTTCCGGCGGGTCACCGTAGGTGGCGCGGTTGCTCTATCCGCCGTCATGGCCGTTACATCGTTGTCGTGGGCGTGCACGACTCCCGAGGGTGCAACCTTCTTCACCAATGGCACCGTGAGCCAGTCGGCGTTCCGCGGCTCGCGAATCTCGGCGTTCGCTACCGGCGCTCGCACGGGCGTCCAGTACCAGCTGGTGATCGGCTCAAACGGCATCCACCCGACCCACGCCTGTCACAACCTCGATTTCCTCGTCAACCCCACTATCCGCCGTCCGACGGCGAGCGGCTTCATCGGCCCGACGGCGGGTCTCGCCGGCGACGCCACCCTGGCCAAGGGCACCTGGCAGGTCTGCTTCCGCGACGTCCTCGGCAACTGGGCGACGTCGGCGGCCACGCTGACCATCATCTAGCAGGGCGGCCCCTGCGCGGACCGTGATGCGACGAACCCGTCCCGGGCTTTGCTCGGGGCGGGTTCTCTTTTCTGTCGCGGCTGGCGTTGCTGCTGTGGCGTCGCTGGCTGCGGCGGCTCCTGTCGCCCAAGCCGAGGCCATAGTGGTTGAGTCGGAAGTTCCCGTGACTCCCACCAACCTGGCCTATACGCCCGCCAACAATTCCCCGGTTCTCGCCGCGGACCCGACCGACGGGCGTTTTGTCGTCGCCGCCCACCGTGTGGATGCGCCCGTGTTCGGCTGCGGACTTCAGGTGTCCGGCGACGGCGGCAGGGGATGGGTCGGCGTCGACCCCGTGCCGGTGCTCCCCGAAGGCGCCGACGTCTGCTACGCGCCGGAAGTCGCGTTCGACAGGAAGGGGACGCTGTTCTATTTGTTCGTCGGCTTGCAAGGGCTCGGTAACGAGCCGATGGGCGTCTTCCTGACCACCTCGTCTGATCGAGGCCGGACCTTCTCGTCGCCCAGGCAGGTGCTCGGTGAGCAGAACTATCAGGTGCGGCTGGCCATCGATCGCGGCATCGGTGAGCGAGGGCGCCTGTACCTCGTGTGGTTGCACTCGTCGTCAGACCCGCCGCTCGGCGGCCTCCTCGATGAGCCCAATCCCATCCTGTCGGCGTACTCCGATGATGGCGGCGTGACCCTTTCGACGCCGGTGCAGATCAGTGACCCGACTCGACGCCGTGCCGTGGGCCCGTCGCTGGTGCTGGCGCGCGATCACGCCGTGCACGTCGCCCACTACGACCTTCAGGACGACGCTCGTGACTACCAGGGGTTGGAGGGGCCGGCCTGGGACGGCACCTGGTCGGTGGTGGTGACGACCTCGACCGACCGGGGTCGGACATTCACCGCCGGCACGGTGGTCGACGACATGATTGCGCCGCCTGGACGCGTCATGCTGATTTACACCATGTCGCCCCCGGCATTCGCCGCTGGTCCCGAGGGACGGCTCTACGCCGCGTGGCCCGACGCCCGAGAGGGTGACCCCGATATCTACGTGGCCCGATCGGCACCCGGCGGCGCCCGGTGGGAGCCACCCCGACGGCTCAACGACGACCACACGGGATCGCGTGTCACACAGGAGCTTCCTCGCCTGGCGGTGTCGCCCGGTGGGCGTCTCGACGCGGTGTTCCTCGACCGCCGCAACGATCCGGCCAACATCAAGCACGACGCCTACTTCGCCTATTCGCTGGATGAGGGCAAGACCTTCTCGACGAACGTGCGGCTGACGACGGAAGGGTCTGATAGCCGCATCGGGCAGCGCTACCGCAATCCGTCCGCACAGGGACTCGTTGAATTGGGCTCGCGAATCGCCCTGCTCTCCCGTGATGGCGATGCTATTGCCGGCTGGCCCGACATGCGCAACGCCTCGTTCGGCACCAACCAGCAGGACATATTCGCAACCCTTGTGCGCGTGCCCGAGGACGGCGACGGTGACGGTGCCGTCTGGCTCACGGTGGTCGCGGGGATCGCGGCGCTGTTCGGCGCGAGCGTTGCGGGCGTCCTGCTGATGAGGAGACGTCGGAGGAGTACGTGACGACACCTAGCCGGGCTCTCCCGCTCTTGCTCCCGCCTCGTCGGCGACATCAGGCGCGGCGGCTGGCCGCCATTCTTGCGGCCAGCATCTTTGCGCTCGGCGCCATCGTGAACGGTGCGACGGCCAAGGAGAAAGACATCTCTCTGGTCGGAGGGCAATATCGCGGTCCTGTCTGCTACGAGGGAACGAGTCCCGACCCCGGTCTCTCCGACACGTCGTTCACCGGCCAGCCGGCCGCCGAGGCCGTTTTCTCGTACAACGGGCGCGGCATCGCCGTCGGTGGTGCAGCCATCTACATCGCCGACTTGTCGCGCTCGCGAATCCACCGCATCAGTGGCGGCGTCATCCATACGGTGGCGGGCGGAGGCTTGGAAAGCTTCGACTCGGGGCAGGCACTTGCTGCCGCCGTCTCGCCGGTCGCCATCGCCGTCCATCCGAATCGCCCGCAGGACGTCTACTTCGTCGACCTGGGTGATGGGTCGAACATCCGCCTGCGAAAGCTCACAGACGGCCAGATCACCACCATTGCCAGCATCAGCACCTTCTCGGCGGAGTTCGGCCTTGCCGTGGATGGGCAAGGGACCGCCTACGTCGCAGGATCGATGAAGTCGGCGATCGACCGCATCTCTCAGGCGGGAACGACGACGATCGCCACCGGCTCGACGGGGGTCCGCTCGCTCGGGCTAAAGCCGTCCGGGGATGTCCTGTACGTGGCGGAGCAGGGCGGCGACGGGGCGAGCACGGGCAAGCTGTTCCGGGTCGATCTCGTCAGCCCGGAAGCCGCGACCTCACCGATCGCCACCGGTCTCGCCCGCGCCACAGGCGTGACGGTGGATCGCACGGGACGGCTTTTCGTCGCCGAAGGCCTGCGCGGCGTGGTCGAGGAGCGCGATCCCGAGACCGGGAAGATCCTCCAGCGAGTCGCGGGCCGTGGGATGCCGGGAGCCACGAGTCAGTCAACCCCCGCAGGTCCGGGTGAGTCGGCGACCTTGTCGACGACAATCAGGCTCGCGGTGGACAACTCGTCGCCGCCCAACATCTACATACAAGATGCCGACAACTGTGTCGTGCGGATGGTCGAGTCGATGCCGGCCTACACGCCGCCAACGACAGCGAAGGTGGAGGACACGACACCTACCACCATTGGGTCGTCGAACGATCAGCCTCCGCCCCGGCTCGAGGCGCCCACCGCACTGGCCACGGATCCTCAACCGGGAACCAGCCCCGCCAACCAGCCCGTCGACGGCAGCGAGGGCGTTCCCGGTGGCGCCAGCCAAGGTGGGGGCGGTTCCTCGGCAGCCGGCCAACTCACCTTCACACCACGGGCCGAGACGGCGATCGGGAACGAGGCGGCCGCCAGCACGGGCGGCTTCCCCGGGGGTCCCGATGCTGCGGCGGGCGCACAGGTCGGGGCCGCGCCCGGGTCGGCCGGCCCGCCTCCACCGGGTGGGGTGGCGGCCCAGCAGGCGGTCGGGGGCGTGCCCGTCGGCGCCGGCCAAGCGCCGCCGTTGGGCCAGAGCCCCGCTCTTGTGGGCAGCGAGTCCCCCCAGCCGCGCGGCGCCGCCCGCTATGCGATGGTCGCCCATGAACGCGGCGGCTTTTCTCCCGCCGCCATGGTGGCGAGCATGGGTCTTGTCGGCTTCTTTGCGTGCGGGCTCGCTCTGGCAGCGCGCCGCGAAGGTCCGCGCAACGAGCGAGTCGTCCCCCTTGCTTCTCGTGCTCGCGGCGCGTACTGACAGGTTCTGATGCTCCGACGTTCACCACCGGCTGACGCTCCCAAGCCCGAGGCAAGCCCTCAGGGCTCTCCTCGGGGTGTGGGCCCGGCGGCGAAGCTCCTGACGGCCAAACCGGGCGTCATGGTCCTCGGAAGTACGCTGGTCGTCCTTCTCGGGCTGTACGCAATGGCGCTCTACACCCTCCGCCCTGCGTCGTCGGGGACTCAGCTGCGGCTTGACTCGTTGGTGCAGGCGGCGGGCGCCAAGGAGGTGGTGGAGGCCCGGTTCCTCGATGAGGACGCACGGATCACCGGCGTGATCGAGCGGCTGGGGGAAGACCCCCGGGCGTTTTGGACGGCCTATCCCCGCAGCGACGCGGCGACCAACGACCTGCTGAAGACGTTCTTCGCCAACGGGACCCGCGTGACCATCGACGCCCAGTCATCGAAGGGCGTGGTTCGGTTCCTGGCCCAGTTCCTGCTTCCGTTGGTCGTGCTCGCCAACCTTTTCGCCCTGCTCTTCTACTTGATCCGGGGACGGTCCCAGGAAGCCAACGCGTTCAATGAGTTCAGCCGCTTGGGCGATCGCCGACTTACCGGCGAGCGGCGCACGAACTTCTCTGACGTTGCCGCCGCCGAGGAGGCGGTAACCGAACTGGCAGAGGTGCGCGACTACCTGGCGGCGCCGGCGGCGTTCAAGCGGATGGGCGCACTTCCACCCAAAGGCATCCTGCTCGTCGGCCCGCCCGGTTGCGGCAAGACACTGCTCGCCCGGGCTGTGGCCGGAGAGGCCAACGCCAACTTCCTCTCCATCTCCGGCTCCGAGTTCGTCGAGTCGCTCGTCGGTGTGGGCGCGGCCCGGGTTCGTGATCTTTTCCGGCAGGCCAGCGAGGCCGCTCCGGCCATCATCTTCATCGACGAGCTCGACGCGGTCGGGCGCCAGCGGGGCACCGGCCTCGGTGGCGGCCACGACGAGCGAGAGCAGACGCTGAACGAGTTGCTCGTGCAGATGGACGGCTTCTCGCCGACCCAAGGCGTGGCTGTCCTCGCCGCGACGAACCGCCTCGACATCCTCGACCCTGCGCTGCTCCGGCCCGGTCGCTTTGACCGCCACATCACCATCGAGCGCCCGGATCGTGACGGCCGCCTCGCCGTCCTGCGGCTCCACGCTGTCGGCAAGCAACTGGCGAACGTCGAGCGCGACCTGCCCGAGATCGCCCGACAGACCCCCGGGTTTACCGGCGCGGACCTGGCCAACGTGCTCAACGAGGCGGCGCTGCTCGCCGTGCGGGAGCGTGCCGCCTCCGTCGACCGCCAGCACCTCGACGAGGCGGTGGAGCGCGTCATCGCGGGGCCGAAGCGCAAAGGGATCGTCCTGACCCCCGAGGACAAGCAGCGCATCGCGGTGCATGAAGCGGGGCATGCAGTCGTCGCGGCCGCCCTCGGCAAGGCCTCCTCCGTCGAGAAAGTCTCGATCATCTCCCGGGGCCGAGGCATCGGCCACCTGGCTTTGCTCGCCACGGAGGCCATGCTCCCGACCCGCCAAGACATGGAGGGCCAGATCGCCATCGCCATGGCCGGCGGAGCCGCCGAGGAGTGGGTCCTCGGGCAGTTATCCACCGGGTCGGAAGCTGACCTGGAGCGAGCCACCACCACGGCTCGGGACATGGCTGGGCGCTACGGCATGAGCCCCCGTCTGGGCCGCGTGCGCCTGCTCCGGGAGCACCGCGAGGTCTTCCTGGGCCGGGACTACCTCATGACCAGGGAGGTGTCGCAGCCGACGCTGGAGCACCTCGACGCCGAGGTGCGCCGCATTATCGACGAGCAGGAGGCGCGGGCGCGCTCCATCCTTGTCGCGAACGGCCGGGCAGTCTCGGCCCTGGCCAAGGCGCTGGTGAACCAGGAGACGGTCCGTGGCCAGCCCCTCGCCAATCTCCTCGCGCACGTGCCCCCGTCTGAACCGTCGGCCGACGCCCATGGAAATTCGCAGGCTCCTTCGCAACCCCCCACGTCGCGATGAGAAGCCGGCTTCGGGGTCGTGGGGGCATCGGGGCGTTCGTGCTGGCTTGCACGTGTGTAGCGGCCGCTGTCCCTGGTCCTGCATCGGCGGCTGCACCGCGGAAGCGGGCACAGATCCGGATCTCGCTCGTGGAAACAGGCATCCCGCGGGAGCTCTTCGGCGTGTCGTTCTCCGACGCTGGTCACGGGCATGCCGTCGGCACTCTCGGCACGATCATCGCAACGGTCGACGGGGGATCGACCTGGTCCGAGCAGGCGGCCTCCGTGAAGGTCGACGACGACGGCGTCAAGGAGCTCCTGAACGCCGTGTCGTTCCCGG
>JBOGID010000299.1:0-3465 GCA_050742295.1 Acidimicrobiales bacterium
GGGCTGTCCCCCGGCCGACCACCCGATCCTCTGCGGTGGCCTTCCCAATGGCGGCCACCACGCAGCGCGGTCACGGCCAACGGGGATCGCGGCGCGGCCCCGACCCCGGGCCGGCGGTATGGGCTACCCGGAGCCGCGCGCCGTTACGTCACGCGGGACACCTCGATCTGTTCCCGGACGTTCTGACGAGTAGGTGACTCCACGCGTTCATCGGCCAATGCTGCTCGCCGATTCGGACGCGCACGCGAGTCGCCGCGACCCACCCCGAGGACGACCGCCGCGCCGAGGTCGCGCGGGCTCAGGCGACGAGGCCCATCTTCGCGGTCTCCTTGATGAGCGCCACGAGCGCCTTCTCGTCGAGGTCCGCGAGCTTCTTGAACCGCACGCAGGCCTTACCGATGCTGGCCTTCGGGAACCGGTCGACGTACCGCTCGGCGACATAGCCCTTCGCGTCGGCGGCGAAGCAGTACAGCGAGATGTACGAGGCATTGCTGGCGATCGAGAGCTTGCAGGCGTCGCCCTCCCGGCCGCTCGCATAGCGGTAGTGAAACGGCCCGTAGCCGAGCATGCCGCCCATGATGACCGGCTCGAGCTTCGGCGCGTGCTTGCGAATCAGCGCATCGAGTGCCGCGATGTCGGACTGGCGCTTGTCGTCCACCGCGGCGATGTACTCGGCCGGGGTCGTCACGTTCAGCTGTCCCTTCATCTTCATTGCGTCCTCCGAGACTCGGCGTCACCAGACCGGCAGCGGCCCCTCCTTCGACTGATCGTTTCGCCGAACGCACCCGCCTGACGGTATCGCTGGCTCCCCGGTACATTTAACATGTTGGTTAAGTAAAGGAGTCTTGGGTGGCCGGCACGGACCAGCTCAGCGCGGTGTTCTCGGCGCTCGCAGACCCGACTCGACGGGCGATCCTCGCCGACCTCGCCGACCGCGACGCCACGGTCGCCGAGCTCACCGCTCCCCTCCCCATCTCGATGCCGGCAGTGTCGCGGCACCTGAAGGTGCCCGAGCGCGCCGCGCTCATCTCGCCGACGCGCTCGAGCAAGTGGCGCGCGAGCCGCCTCGAGGCCGCCCCGCTGCGCGACGCGGCCGACTGGATCGAGCGCTACCGGCGGTTCGGGACTCGTCCCTCGACCGCCTCGACGCCCACCTAGCCGCAGTGCAGGCCGCCGGACGCGCAACAGACCGGACGCCCACAACAAGGTCCACGACAAGAACCGCTGATGGACACCGAAACTCCGCAGCTCGCCATCTCTCGCGCGTGTTCGACGCGCCGCGGGAGCTGGTCTACCAAGCCTTCACCGATCCGGACCAGCTGGCGGCATGGTGGGGCCCGATCGGCAACTCACTGCCGCGCGACGAGATCGAATTCGACCTTCGCCCGGCGGCTATCAACGGTGGACCGAGGTCTTTGCAGCCGAACCCGGCCTTCGCGTTCACATCTACGTCGACCTCACACACGTCGCCGACGGCGAGCTGCTCGAGGGCGTCATGCAGGCAACTGGCCAGCTGCAGAAGGACATCGAGCCGTTCGAGACGAGATTCCGAGTCGAGTTCCACGATGAGGCCGACGGAGGCACGCGACTCGAGATCCGCCAGTGGCTCCCCGAGCACTTGGCGGCCCCCAGCGAGGAGGGTTGGCTCGAGGCGTTTACCAAGCTGGACGCCACGCTGATTAGTGCCCAGGCTGTTGCGGCCGATCATCGAGGTGTTGCGGCATGGCCGAGCTGATCTACGTGACGAATGTGTCTCTTGACGGCTACATCGAGGACGAACTCGGCGCCTTCGACCTATTCACGCCCGACGACGACGTGTTCGTGTCCACCACCGACCTCCTGCGGTCCGTGGGCACGTTCCTCTACGGGCGGCGCCTGTACGAAACGATGGCCGTCCGGGAGACCCACGCCGCCGTCGCCGCGCAGTCCGACCTCATGGCCGACTTCGCGAGCGCCTGGCAGGCGGCAAACAAGGTCGTCTACTCCACGACCCTGGCCGCGGCGTCAACGCCAACACCCGGCTCGAACACCACTTCGACCCTACCGCGGTACACGAGTGTTGCCGGCAGCTTTGGATGGCAACCGTTCGGCAGGTCTGAGCGAGGACCGTTCGGCGTAGCTGAGCGATGACGCGCAAGGGCGCCGGCGACCCGAGGACGGTCCTGGGTCGCCGGCGCCGTAGGTGGGTCAGGTCCTGGTGAGCTCGGCGATGGCTTTCCTGGCGCAGGCGTCGTCCACGATGCTCTTGCCGTCGGCGGCGGCTGCCATGAGCGCAGCGGTGGCGGCGTTGTTGAGCGCCCGGGGCAGCCCGTTGGCGTAGCGGTGAAGCCGCGCCGCGGCGTCATCCGCGATCAGTGGGTCGGGTCTCCCCGCGATGGCGAGGTGGTGGCGCAGGTAGTTGACGGACTCCGCCAGGTCCATCCCGCCGATGGTGTAGCGGACGCTGATGCGCTGGTCCAGCGCGGCGAAGATGCCCTGGCGGAGGCGCACGGCCAGCGTGGGCTGGCCCAGGAGGATCCCGGCGAAGGGGGAAGCGCTGTCGAGCTCGGCGTTGGACAGCAGCCGGAGCTCCTCGAGCTGCTCGGGCGACAGAAGGTGCGCCTCGTCCAACACGAAGACGACCCGGCGGTGGCGTTCGTGCTCTTCGGCTGCGAGCAGGGCAGCGGCCTGGTTGATGGCTTCCGCCTTGTGGAACCGAGGGGTGGCGCCGAGCGCGGTGGCGATGGCCACGTACAGGCCGCGGCACCCGCCGGAGGGGTTGGACAGGTACACGAGGGTGAACTTGGTCCGGTCGAGGGAGGCCACCGCGGCCCGCACCGCGACGGTCTTGCCCGCCCCGGTGTCGCCCACGACCACGCCGAGGGCAGCCTCGTTGATGCAGTAGTGGATGCGGCCACGGCCTCGGCGTGGGCGGCCCGGTCGAAGAGCTTGGTGGCGGGGACGGTCTTGGTGAACGGGGTGCGGGTGAGCCCGAAGTGGGCGGCCCACACGTCGAGGCCGGCCATCAGCCCACCGCCTCGTCGTCAGGGTGCTCGGCGTCGTCGTCGTTTGGCTCGGCGGGGTCGTCAAAGCCGGGCAGGCGCACGTCGCGATAGGAGATCGACCCTTCGCCGAGGGCCTCGGAGTGGTCGGCGGCGACCAGGCCCATGTAGTCGATCCCGGGCGCCCGCTCGTCGGGGACGGGCGGCGGCACGGCCTGGGGGACGGCGGGGTGCACGTGGCGGCCGATCACGAACGGGACGGCCGCCCCGGCACTGACGCCGTGGTCGAACACCTCGATGCGGGTGAGGTCCTCGGGGTCCTATGTGCGGCCTCGGATTATGTGCACGGCGGAGCAGACCAGCGGGTTTGCCCAGCTCGTCGGGGGTGGTCGGGTGTGACCTGCTGAACATAATTCGGCCTGGTGACGGAGGCTTCCCTTGGCCGGGATGGGCCCGGCGAGGAGGTGGACCATGACGGCAGATC
>JBOGID010000300.1:0-9364 GCA_050742295.1 Acidimicrobiales bacterium
CGCTCGGAGTGGTAGGCGTGCATGCGGGCCTGCTCCCATTGTGCGGTCGTCAGGGCCCCGGCCTTCTCCCACACCGCGTTGGAGATCCCGGCGCGGCCGACGTCATGGAGGAGAGCGGCCACCCGGAGGTGGCGGATGGTGAGGGGGTTGGGGGCCACCGAGATCGAGGGATCGAACTGGTTGGCCTTGCCCAGGCCGTCGTCGTTGAGGGTCTTCTTTGCCGTCCAGGTCCGGCCCCCGTCGGCGGAGCAGCGGAAGTACACCTCGAGGTCGGAGCGGTAGCCGGCGGCCTGGTCCTCGGCCGCGGGCTGGGCCACCCACGTCGCGTAGAGGTCACCCGACTCCGGGTCGCTGGCGATGACGGGCGGGTGCCCGTGCTGCTGGTTGCCGGGGTCGATGGCGTGGCGCTCGCCGTAGGTCCTGCCGCGGTCGGACGAGCTGACGTGGAACAGGTCTCGCACGGGGTTTGGCTGGCCGGTCGCGGGTGCCAGGAACACCCGGGTCCAGGTGGCCGCGTGCAGCACGCCGTCGGGCGTCGCCGTCAACCACGGGAAGTCGCCGCCCCGGGCGTCGGACACCTCGACGGGCGGGGCCCACGTCCGGCCCCCGTCGGCCGACGCCGCGATCGCGAGAACGCCACGACCATCAACCGCCTCAGGGCCAAGCCCTACGACCGCCTCCCGCGGCCATCCATGTTACTGGCGCAGCACTGCCGGCGCGAGGTCCAGCAAGAGTCCTGTAAGACTGGCGGGCAACGGCAAGCGCGGGGGAGGGCTTTCGATGACCAGTCATACGGCGGGGGCGGCGCGGGGCAGGGGCGGCAGGGGGCGGGTCGTCGGGGCGCTGGCGGTGCTGGCCGCCTCGCTGGTGTTCGTGGACGGACCGGCCGGCGCTGCGTTCCCGGGCGTCAACGGCCTGCTGGCGTGCCAGACCACCCGGACGGGCAACGGCGAGGTGTTCACATTCGACCCGACCGGGACCGAGAAGAACCCGGTGAACCTGACGAACAACCCGGCTGCCGACGGGCGACCCAAGTGGTCCCCCGACGGGCGCAAGATCGCCTTTGAGTCGAACCGGGACGGCAACACCGAGGTCTGGATCATGAACGCCAATGGGAGCAACCCCACCCAGTTGACGTTCACGGCGTCCGGCTCGAACAGCCCGGGGAGCTGGCACCCCGACGGCTCTGCCATCACGTTCCAGTCCACGCGGGACGGCAACTTCGAGGTCTACAAGGTCAACATCGACGGGACCGAGCTGACCCGCCTGACCAACCTGGCCGTCGAGGACTCGTTGCCGGCGTGGTCGCCCGACGGCACAACCATCGCCTTCAGCAGCCGCCGCCAGGACCCGGCCGCCGATGTGCACCTGATGGACCCCGACGGCAATGTGTTCTTCAACCTCACAAACTCGCCGGGCGAGGACTCCTGGCCCGACTGGTCGCCCGATGCCACGCAACTCTCGTTCCACAGCCGGCTCGACGACCCGATGGGCGAGGAGATCTACCGCATTGGGCGCGACGGCACGGGCCGCACCCGCTTGACGTTCAGCGCGGGGGGGATCCCTGAGGCCTTCGACCTGTTCCCGCACTGGTCACCCGACGGGACGAGGATCGCCTGGACCAGTGGCCGCCAGGGCGACAACTTCGGCGAGATCTACCACATGCGCTCCTCTGACGGCGGAGACATCAGGCGGGTCACGATGAACGCCGCCATCGACCAGCGGTGCGACTGGCAGCAGCTGTGCACCATCTACGGGGCCGGGAACATCACCGGCACGCCCGGCAACGACGTCATCTGCGGGTCGGAGGGCTCCGACGCCATCGCCGGCGGAGGCGGCAACGACGTGATCCTGGGCCTTGGGGGCGCTGACCGAGTCAGTGGTGACGGCGGCAACGACCGGGTCTTCGGTGGCTTCGGCGACGACCAGGTGGTCGGTGGGGACGGTGACGACATCGTCTCGGGCGGTCCCGGCACCGACTCGGTCATCGGCAACGCCGGCACCGACCACGGTGACGGCGGCTACGGCACCGACGGCTGCTTCCTCAACGAGACGACGAGGGCCTGCCCGTAGGACGGCTGCGGCCCGCCTTCTTGACCGCCTCGTAGCGGGCCAGCGCCACCTTGCGCTCGGCCGCGTGGTCGACGATGGGGGCCGGGTAGCGGCCACCCCCAAGCCTCGATGGCTCGTGGACGGCGGCGCCGGGGACGCCGGCCAGTTCGGGCACCCAGCGGCGGACGTAGCCGCCGTCGGGGTCGTGCTCCCTGCCCTGGGCGACGGGGTTGAAGATGCGGAAGTACGGGGCGGGGTCGGTCCCCGTGCCCGCCACCCACTGCCAGTTGTGCTGGTTTGACGCCAGGTCGCCGTCCACCAGGTGGGCCATGAACCAGCGGGCGCCGCGCCTCCAGTCCACGTGGAGGTCTTTCACGAGGAAGCTGGCCACGGCCATGCGGACGCGGTTGGGCATCCACGCCTCGGCCAGCAGCTGGCGCATCCCGGCGTCGATGTAGGGGTAGCCGGTGCGGCCGTGGGCCCAGGCCTGGAACCGGCGGTCGGCCTCCTGGCCGGTGTCGGTTTCCATGGTCGACATGGCGGGCTGGAGGGAGCGGCGGGCCGACTCGGGACGGTGCCACAACACCTCGGCGTAGAACTCCCGCCAGGCCAGCTCGGTGCGGAACTTCTCGTCTCCTGCTGTGCGGCCGAGGCGGGCGAGGATCTGGCGGGGGTGCAGGCAGCCGAACTTCAGGTACGGCGACAGGCGGGACGTGGCGTCGAGGTCGGGCCGGTCCCGGTCGGTGCGGTACCGGGCGATGTCGCCGAGGAAGTCGTCGAGCCGGCGGTGGGCGGCCGCCTCCCCGGCGGGCGGGACGCTGGCGGTGAGCCCACGTGGCTCCTTGGGCGGCCCGTCGGAGCGGACGCCGCTGGCCCACGTGGTGGCGCCGGCGGGCTCGGGGAGGGGAGGGCCCCAGCCGTGGGCCCTCCAGGCCCGGTAGAACGGGGTGAAGACCTTGTAGGCGCCCCCGCCGCCGGTGCGGACCTCGCCCGGGTCGACGGCGTACGGCGACCCGACACGCTCGAAAGGCGTGTCGCCCAGCGCCTTCGCCACCGCCTCGTCACGCCGGCGCCCGTACGGCCCGAAGTCGTCCGAGACGAAGACGGCGGTGGCTTCGAGTTCGGCGGCCACGCCGGCCACGACCTTGTCGGGATCGCCGCGTCGCACGACGAGCCGCCCGTTCGTAGCCCCGTCCAGGTCGGCCAGGCAACGGGCCAGGAAGGCGAGCCGGGCCGCACCCGACGGCCGCCGGAGCCGGTCGTCCAGCACGAACAGGGGAACGACGTCGTCCCCCGAGTCCGCCGCCGCGAGCAACGCCGGATGATCCGCCAACCGCAGATCGCGCCGGAACCAGACGAGCGAAGTTGCCACCATCGCCGGAACTATGCCCGGCTAATCGGTGAGCGATGCCGCTTCGGTCGCCGGGCTCGGCGGGACACCGACCGGAATGGGCGGCGGCGGGTCGGCCGCCAGCCCACGGAGGTCGATGCATGCGCGGTACGGCACCCGTTCGAGCTCGATCTCCGTCGGCACACGACCTCGCCGCCGATATCTGGTGAACGACTCTTCGACCGGCTCGTAGCAGTAGAGGCCTACAGCGTCCACGACCTGGGCGGCCGTTTGAGCCCAGCGCACGACGGCGGCGAAGTCGGTGTCGCTGAGTACCCGAACCGCCATGAAGAAGTAGATCTTCGGCCGGTTGGCGTGAAGCCAAGTCGAGAGGTCGCCTCCACCGGCCCCCCCGCCCGCCGGCGCCTGCCCAACCATGGTGAGCCGTCTCGAGGCTTCGCCCTTGAGGTCGATCGACTTGAAGGCGAGCTCCCCGACCCGCTTCTTCGTGTCCGCCGAACCGGCACGACCGGCCGGACGCTCGCCTGGGCTGTTGGCGTGTTTCGGCGTACCCATCATTTTCGCCTCGAGGAGGAACTCGATCTCCCGAGCCGGGTCGCCCGGATAGACCCCGTCCAGGTTGTGGACCGGGATGATGAGGCCCGGAACCCGGTGGCGGACGTAGAGCGTGTCGATCTGCGCGCACCGTTCCAGGAGCACGGCTATCAGGTTGTTGAACCAGTCTCCTTTGCCGTTCTGGAGGGCGCCGCTCAGCGCCTTACTCTGCCGGCCGTCGTCGTCGACCAGGGCAGTGGGCAAGCCCTGGTCGAAGACGGAGAAGGCATCGAGAAACAGAGCCTCAACCTGGTTCCAGCTCGTAGCTCCGCTGCGTTCGACGGCCTGGTACATCGTTCGGAGGGGCTTGCAATACGGGTTGGTGAGCAGGACCGATCGCGGCCGCCGGGGTGCGATCGGGGAAGTCACGACCGGATGGGCAACACGTCGAGCCCGTAGAGCTTCGCCGCCGTGGCCGTCGCCGCCTCGACGTCTCGGGCATTGAAGGCCCGGGCGAGGGACTGACGGTCCTTCTTCTTGACAGAGGTCAGCTCAGGAACCCGGATACGGCGGAGGTACTGCGCCTGGAAGCGGTAACACCCTCCTCGCATCTTCACGCAATAGGCACCCACGATGAGGTTCGCGACCTCGGAAAGGAGCAGCCCGCCGAGAACCTCGAGATCCCAGCCCACGGACGTCACGAAGTAGAGGTTGTGGTGCGGATAGAACCGGCCCTCGTCCAGGACCGGGTGGCTCGAGGCCTTGATGTCGGGCAGAAGGAGTTTCGGTTGCTGGAAGAGGTCGGGGTCGACGCGGTCGATCGTCCGGAACCAGGCGTCGGGGCGGCGCTGTGCGATGTGGCGCGATCGCACGACCCCCTCGTTGCGTTGTAGGTGTGAGCGGAGTCGGGGGAACTGGTGGAGATCGACGAGGCGGCCTTCGTCCCACGGGTTGACGAGCAGGTAGCCCGACCACTTGAGGTGCCCACTCGCAATATCGCGGGCCATGACGAGGGGCAGGAGCCGCTCCGGCTCAACACGCTCGGGATCGGTCGTGATGTAAACGCCGTCCGCGCCGGTGGCGACGCCGATGCCCACCCGCGTACCCGTTGCGCTGCTCTCGAGCGGAGGGAATCGCTTCTCAAGCTCGGTCACCATTGCCAACCGGGCGGGGTCGCCCGATGGCCAGAGTTCATCGCCACGAAACCATGTGTCGAGGACGGCGGCCCGGAAACCGGCGCCGGCAACGGCCCGTGACCGCCTTGCCGTTGTCCACGAGCGGAGCCTGTCGGCGGCGGCCGGACCGAACCCGTCGTCGGTCGTGGCGAGGAGCGCCCGCCCCTGCGCGCCCCGCCGGATGACCGTGACGGCCGGGTAGGCCGACACGTCGTTGTCGAAGGCGTCGGCGTCGTGCATTTCGATGATCGCCTCCACCGAGAACCCCTCGGAAACCAGCCTTCTGAGATGCGAGCCGTACCGGTTGTGCATCCACCGGTCGGCAACGATGAAGCCGAGGACGCCACCAGGTCGGAGCGAACGGAGCGCCCGCTCGATGAATCCCACATAAACGTCACTGCGTCCCCGCATCGTCGGGCACGCAGCTCGGTAAGCCGCTGTCCGGCTGGCCGGGACGTTTTCGAGCCGGATGTAGGGAGGGTTCCCGAGGACGAAGTCCGCCAGCGGAACGTTGCGGTCAAGAAGGAAGTCGCCGCTGCGGACCCAGGTTCGTACCAGTGACTCGGCCAGCGGGAGGCCTACGCCGCCGTCCAGAAGGCGAGTGAGTGCAAGCTTGCGGGCCCGCTCCACGTTCAGGTCGGAAAGGTCCAAGGCCAGCAGCGCGCCCGCCAGCTCTCCGGGGTCCCGGCCGCGAGCGGCAGAGGAAGCCAAGAGGCGCTCAACCATGGGTCCGAGGAACGCGCCTGCCCCGCAAGCGGGCTCGATGGCGGTAGAGGCCCCGAGGTCGTGATCTCCGGTGTACCCGGCGAGGTCGAGGATCAGCTCAACGACCCATCGTCGCGTGAAGACCTCCCCGAGCTCCGCGAGGGGTCGTATCGCCACAACATCGGCGTTCGAGTCAGCGGCGAGATTCAGCATCAATTGCCCTTCGTGCACGGCCACATTCCCACCCACAGGAACATACGTTCGTCTGAGGGGGAAGCGGTGGACCGTGGCCGAGCCACGCCTCGTGAAGCTAGCGGCCCCGTATGACGGCGCGGTGGATCGTCAGGCCACGGCGGTGACGTTCACGCGGTGGTCGGTGCCGGTCCAGGCGAGGAGGAGTTGGCCGTCGAAGGCACACAGGGCCGGGGCCAGGGACGATTTGGCGTCGAGGACCTGCTTGTGGTCGCCGATGAGGAGGTTGACCCGGCGGTCGCCCCCCGTCCAGCCGACGGCCAGGCCTTGGGCGGCTGGCGCCAGGGCGGGGCCGGTGGGGCTGCGCTCGTCGAGCACGGTGGGCGCACTGAACACACGGCCGTCGCCGGTGAGGACGTTGAGGTGGCGGTCGGTCCCCGTCCACGCCACCACCGCGTTGCCGCCCGTCCAGCACAGGGCGGGTGCGGCGTCGCTGGTCTCGTCGAGAACCACGGGCGGACCGAACCGGCCCGATTCGGACCGGGCGACGTTGAGCCGACGGTCGGTCCCGATCCAGGCCAGCACCAGTTCGCCACCGGCGGCGCACAGGGCCGGTGCGACCGGGCTGGTCTCGTCGAGCGTCACCTTGGTGATGCCCTGCACGTTCAGGTGGCCGTTGGTACCGGTCCAGGCCACGTTGAGGCCGCCGCCCGGCAGGACGGCCAGGGCCGGCCCCAACGGCACGGTCTCGCGCGTCGACTCACTCACGCTCGCCCCGGTGCTGCGGGCGTCGACGCGGGAGCTGCGTTCGTCGAGTGTCTGCTTGTCGCCGAACGCCGTCCCGTCGGCTATCGGCAGCACGTTGGTCCGCGTGTCCCGGCCCGTCCACGCCAGGTACCCGGGCGCCAAGGCGGGCGCGGCCGACGAGCGTTCGTCGAGGATCAATCCTCAAGGCGCAGGGCGGAGATGAAGGCCTCCTGGGGGACCTCGACCCTGCCGATGGACTTCATCCGCTTCTTGCCCTCCTTCTGCTTCTCTAGGAGCTTCTTCTTGCGGGTGATGTCGCCGCCGTAGCACTTGGCGATCACGTCCTTGCGGACGGCCTTGACCGTGCTCCGGGCCACGATCCGACCGCCGATGGCGGCCTGGATGGGCACGTCGTACTGCTGGCGGGGGATCAGCTCCCGCAGCTTCTCGGTCAGGCGGCGCCCGTAGTCCTCGGCCCGTGACTTGTGGAGGATGGCGCTGAAGGCGTCGGCCTGGACCCCGTTGAGCAGCAGGTCGACCTTGACCAGCTCGCTCTGCTCGTAGCCGGCGGGCTCGTAGTCGAGGGAGGCGTACCCCTTGGTGCGGCTCTTGAGCTGGTCGAAGAAGTCGATGACGACCTCGGCCAGGGGGATGCGGTAGACGAGCTCGATCCGCTCGGGCCCGAGGTACTCCATCTTCTGCATCTCACCCCGCCGGTTCTGGCAAAGCTCCATGACCGTGCCCGTGTACTCGGTCGGGAGGAGCACGGTGATGGTCAGGTACGGCTCCTCGATGGCGCTCAGCTTGTTGGGAGGAGGGAGGTCCGCCGGGTTGGAGACCTCGGAGTTGGTGCCGTCCGCCAGGTGGGCGACGTAGGCCACCGACGGAGCGGTGGCGATCAGGGACAGGTTGAACTCCCGTTCCAGCCGTTCCCGGACGATCTCCATGTGGAGCAGCCCCAGGAACCCGCAGCGGAACCCGAACCCGAGCACGCCCGACGACTCGGCCTCGAACGTGAACGACGAGTCGTTGAGCCGCAGCTTGTCGAGGGCCTCCCGCAGGTCGGAGAAGTCGTCACCGTCCACCGGGTAGAGGCCGCAGAACACCATGGGCTTAGGCTCCCGGTAGCCGATGAGGGGCTCGGGGGCGGCGTTGGTGGTGGTCGTGACCGTCTCGCCCGCCCGGGCCTCGCCCACGTCCTTCACGCCGGCGATGAGGTACCCGACCTCGCCCGGCCCGAGCTCGGCGACGGGCGTCGGCGTGGGCGTGCGGATGCCGATCTCCTCGGCGTCGTGGGTGACCTTGGCCTGCACGAACCGGAGCCGGTCGCCGGCCCGCAGGACCCCGTTCATCACCCGGAGGGCGCTGATCACCCCGCGGTACTGGTCGTAGTACGAGTCGAACAGCAGGGCCTGCAGGGGCGCGTGGGGGTCGCCCTTGGGGGGCGGGATGCGGGCCACGACGGCGTCAAGGAGTTCGGGGACGCCCTCGCCCGTCTTGGCGCTGATGCGCAGGACGGTCTCGGGGTCGATGCCCAGGACCTGCTCGATCTCGGCCAGGACCCGCTCGGGATCGGACGCCGGGAGGTCGATCTTGTTGACGGCGGCCACGATCTCGAGGTCGTGCTCGATGGCCTGGTAGGCGTTGGCCAGGGTCTGGGCCTCGATGCCCTGGGTCGAGTCGACCAGCAGCACGGCGCCTTCGCAGGCGGCCAGTGAGCGCGACACCTCGTAGCCGAAATCGACGTGGCCGGGCGTGTCGATGAGGTGGAGGGTGTAGCCCTTCCAGCCGAGGCGCACGTTCTGCGCCTTGATGGTGATGCCCCGCTCCCGCTCGATGTCCATCGAGTCGAGGTACTGCTCGCGCATGTCACGGGGGTCGACGGCGCCGCACAGCTCGAGGATGCGGTCGGACAGGGTCGTCTTCCCGTGGTCGATGTGGCTATGATGGCGAAGTTGCGGGCGCGGTCTTGGGGAATCATGGCGTTCGACGCCCATTCTGGCCGCAGTCGCGGCGAGGGGCGTGCCGTCAGAACGCGCAGCTTGGCCGCTTGGCCGAGTTCACGGCGCAGGTCACGACGTAGGTCACGGGCCGCCCGGCCTTGTCGACGCCCTCCAAGCGGTGGGTCTCGGTCGAGGGACCGGGCAGGAACCGACGGTGAGGCCGGGGGCCGGGAACGTGCCGTCCTCGGCGACGGGGACGATCGGCCGGCACCCGAGCCGAGGTCGACGTGGACGTCCGAGCCAGGCCTGAAGCCGTGCCCGACACCCCAACATCGCCCTCGCCACCCTCGAGGCACAGCGCCGATGCGCCACCGAACTGGCACAACTTCGGCTCGGCCTGATCCAACGCCGTGCACGGCGTGAGCACCACGAGGACAGCAGCCAACCCCCGTCGCCGGCGGACGGACCCCTCCGTAGCGGACCACCACCGCCCCGTTTGGACAATCGTGCTGCCCTGCGTTTCGGGGCACGGGGGTTAGTGTTAGTCAGTATGGAACGGCCGGCCCGTTCTGCCGATGCGTGGGTCATCCACCACGATGAGGCGGACGGAGCCACTACACAGAAGGAGCCGGCCGTGCCCAGTCTCTCGCATCGAGGCCTGACCC
>JBOGID010000301.1:0-6938 GCA_050742295.1 Acidimicrobiales bacterium
GGGTTGGGCGGGATGGGGCCGGACGGCATTAGGAAGATCCGGCTCTCGTCGGCGACAGGTTGCAGGGCTTTCCCAAGGGGCGCGGCCCCCAGCAGGAGCGACGTGAAGCCCACCTCGTTGGAGACGTCGAAGAACTCGTGCAGCCTCGGCCGGCGAAGGTCGCAGCTCACGAGGGCGACGCGCCGGCCGGCCCGGCTGAGCGCCAGCGCCAGGTTGGCGGCGGTCGAAGACTTGCCCTCGCCGGACGAGGGACTGGTGATCTGCAGGACGCCGACAGGCTGTTCCAGCCCGAGGAACTGGATGGCTGTCCTCAGCGTGCGATATGCCTCTGCGGCCGCCGACTCGGGCTCGCTCAAGGAGACGAGCCAGGCAGCTCGGCGGTTCTTCCACGTCGGGACCGAAGGGATGAACCCGATCGGTGGGATGCCGGGCGCGGCCCTTTCGAGGTCCTGTTTCGACTCGACGGTGTCATCGAGGTAGTCGCGCCCGAACGCAACGGCGACGCCGAAAATGAGCCCGACTCCGATGCCCATGGCGACATGGCGAACCGGCGAGGGCCCGATCGGGGTGCTCGATGCTTCGGCGGGGGCGATGAGCTGCGCCCCCCCCTCCTGCAGCTCCTTGGCGGACTGCAGTTCTCCGAGCCGCTGCTTGAGCAGGGCTTGCTGGCCGGCGAGCGCCTCGCGTTCCGGATTGGCGGGCGGCGGTGTGTTCGGAGGCCGTGGCGTTGACGCGGCTTGGGCGTCGAGGCTCTCGATCTCCTGCGACAGGCCGCTGATGCGTGACTCGAGTTCTTTCGTGGCCAGGGCGAGCCCGTCGACCGTTTTCGCCAGTCGGTAGCTGATGTACGCCTCGGCGTAGGCGTTGGCGACGTCCGCGGCCTGCTGGCTGTCGCGACCGGTGGCGCGGATGTTGATGATGGCGGTGTTGCCCACGGCGGTCGCCGTCACGCTTGGGGCGAAGCCGAGCCGCTCCAGCACGAGGGCGCGGACGGGAGGTGTCTGGATGATCTGTATCTCGGTGGCCAGTAGCGACGGGTCGAGGTAGCTGATCCCCTCGCCCAGGAGAATCGACGACTGGCTGCGCTGCAGGAGCAGGCGCGCGTTCGCAGCGTAGACGGCCGGGCGCGAGTACGAGTAAGCGGCCGCCGCGCCGGTCACCAACAACGTGATGATGAGGATGATCCGCCGCCGACGCCAAGCGATTCCGAGGTAGTCGCGGAGGTCCTTGGTAGCGGCCTCGCCTGTCACTAGGGGCATTGTAGATGGCTGGTGTCAAAGCCCTCTTACGGTGGCCGACCGCCCCGTTGGAGCTTCGCCTGCAACACAAAAGGGCTGGTCAGGGGTAGGTCGGCCGCCTCGGCGCGGAGCGCCGATCGCGAATAACACCAGCCATCTCGGGGGGCGGTCCTCAGGTGCTGGTGGCAGCCAGCGGCCGATGAGTGGCGCCCGC
The DNA here is from genome assembly GCA_050742295.1 of Acidimicrobiales bacterium. GTDB lineage: Bacteria > Actinomycetota > Acidimicrobiia > Acidimicrobiales > AC-14 > JAHFUQ01. The sequence goes on from JBOGID010000301.1 coordinate 1,453, forward strand.
CGGGCCCGCGACCTCCTGGCGCCGGGCGGCGCGCTGGGTGAGGCCGAGGGCGATCAGCGGGATGACCAGCACGATGACCTGGGTGCGCTCACGCGCCACGGTGCCGAAGTTGCCGATCAGGAGGGCAAGAGGGAGGGTGGCCGCCAGGGCCGGCAGTTCGAGGAGGAGGATCCGCCGACCGGCGAGAGGGCGCCCCGCCCGGTGGCCGCGGAAGAGGCTCGGGAGCAGCGCCCACCACACGACGACGTCCGGGAGCGCGGGCAGCTGGCGGAGACTGCCGATCTGCCAGGGAAAGGGCCCGAGCACGAACTGTATGGTGCCGATGGGCAGGAAGCTGATTGCCCGCTGCGGCGTGGAGACGTCGACGTCCTCGCCGAAGCCGGACGCACCGGCTCGCGCCTGTTCGAGCCTGACGACGTTCACCCGGCCGAGGTCGGTCGACACGGTCGCCTCGTAGCCACCCCGACCGAGCCCAACGCTCAGGACAAGGACGGCGAGGATTGCCGCGGCGGCGCCCGCTGGGGCCACGCCTCTCACAAGGCTGCCCCGCCCCAGGATGAGCGCCCCCAGAATGCTGGCGGCCACGGCGAGGCCGATGTAGCCGCGGACAGTGAGCAACACCGCCGCCGTGAGGCTGAACCCGCAGAGCAGGGCAACGGTGACCCGCTCTGCCAGGCGGGCCCCCAGGTTTGCTGCCAGGGCGACGAGGAAGATGATCGGTGCTTCTTTGAGCAGCTGTGACGTCCAGAGGAACATGCCAGGGAGGAGGACGACCAGCTGAGGCACGTACCGGACCGATTCTCGGCCGAACAGGCGGCGCGCCGTGTCCGAGACGATGGGTACGAGCGCAGCCGACAGCGCGGCGTTCAGGACAAGACCGGAGTGGGTGTACCCGCCGAACACCCAGTACAACACGGCGAGGATGTAGTAGTAGCCCTCCTTTCCGGCTGGGAGGTGCGGCATCTGCGAGCCGTCGGCCCAGTGGTTGGCGATCGCCTTGGCGAGCTCGTGATAGGTGAAGTGGTCGCCGCCGAGGTAACGGGCTACGCCGCCGAGGTTGGTGACCAGCAAGCCGAGCATGAGGTGTGCGACGAAGGCCCCGAGCGTCCAGCGAAGGAGCCGGTCGAAGCCAGTAGGGCCAGCGGCGCCGTCAGCGACCGACCGGACCAGCACGATCAACAGCAGCACCGCGAGCATCATTGGAACGACGAGCGCAATGACCGCAGGCCGGTTGACGATCCAGGCGCCGAGCCGGACTGCTACCAACGCGACGGCGAGGGCCAAGAGGGGCCTCTTCATGGACGCCGTCCATGCCGGCATCAGCGCGCCTCGTCATCGAAGGCCCGGGACGACGAGCCGCGCCGAATGACGATGACCGAAAGCACCGCGCCAAGGGCCACGAGTCCGACGGTGATCGCGAGCCGTCCCTCGACGCCGTTCGAGGCCTTCTGTTCGAAGGCGCTCCCCTCCTGGCTTGCCTGCAATGCAAGGCGGGCTGGTCCGGCGGAGCTCGCGATGGCGACGTTGCCAGGACCAGCGACAATCAGACCCAGCGCCAGAAGCGCGCTCGCGAGGAACCGTCGAACGGGTTCCCTCATCTCCGAGAATCGACGTCGACGAGGATGGTGGGTGGCAGAACTGGATCGACACCCACCCCGTCGGCACCGGTCCGACCGCCCCGAAGAGCCAGTGCGAGCCGGGTCCGCAACGGCGTCGCCGGCGTGTCGTAGACATTCGCCCTCCAGGTGGCGGCCACCAGGAGGGCAAGCCCGGCCAGCACAGCCGCGGCGGCGACCCGAAGCGACAACAGTTCCCTGCCCGCAAGGACGGCGAGCGTGGCCGCGACGGCCTCGACGGCGATGAGGAGCCACACGGCGAGGCCCATGCTCAGGCCCCGTTTCACCAGACGGTGCGAAAGGTGGTCCTTCCCGCCCTGAAGCACCGACCGGCCGTGCCGGATCCGACCGAGAGTGACTGTCGTCGTATCGAGCACTGCGACGGCGAGGAGCATGACCGGCACCGCGAAGCTGTCGGGCGTGCGGAGCGCAGGGCTCACTTCGATCGTGATCAGCGCCAGGATGAAGCCGAGGAAGAGGCTTCCGGCGTCGCCCATGAAGATCGATGCGGGCCGGCGATTGTGAACCAGGAAACCGGCACAGGCGCCTGCCAGCGCCGCCGCAAGCAGGATCACGGCATGTTGCTCCCCGGCCACCGCGAGCACCAGTACCGCGGTCGCTACAACTGCGGCAACGCCGGCGGCGAGGCCATCCATGTTGTCGAGCAGGTTCAGGGCGTTGGTGATGCCGACGATCCAGACCAGGGTGATGACGAAGTCCGGCGCGGCGTTGCCGGTCACATGGACCGTAATGCCGAGACTCGCTGCAGCTACGGCTGCGGCCAACTCCGCCAGTAGCCGCACGCGAGGCGGCAGCGTGACGTCGTCGTCAACGAGCCCCATGGCTCCGAGGGCCAACCCGGCGCAGCAGACCATCCCCACTTGGAGGCTCGGGCGGCCGAGCAGAAGCACCGAGGCGGCCACGCCCGCCATAATGGCGACCCCCCCGAGATAGGCAGTTGGTTCTTGATGATTCTTCCCCGACGCAGGCGCGTCGACGAAGCCGGTCCTCACCGCGAGCCGCCGAAGGAACGGCGTGATCGCTGCCGTGAGACCGGCAGCGGCCCCCAGCGCCGCCAGCCAAGACCCACGCATGGTTACCCCCCGTCGCGTGTGATTGCCACCATCTCCCTCGCCGCTTCCGCCGTCGTCTCCGCCAGGATGGCGTCGAGGGATCGGGTGGGAGCCCAGCCTGTCAAGCTCCGGAGCTTCGTCGTATCCGGGACACGCCGTCTCATGTCCTCGAATCCGGAATCGTAAACCTGTTCGTAGGGGAGCAGCTCGATCGATGACGAGCTTCCGCTCTCCTCGATGATCCGCTGCGCCAGTTCGAGAATGGATATCTCCTCGGTGGAACCCACGTTGAAGACCTCGCCGACCGCCTTTGGGTGGTCGAGGACCCCGAGTATCGCCGCCACGACATCCTGCACATGGCAGAAGCACCGCGTCTGTCGCCCGTCGCCGAACACGGTCAGTGGTTCGCCGGCTACGGCCTGTCGAACCAGGCGAGGGATCACCATCCCATAGGCTGGCGACTGCCTCGGACCGACGGTGTTGAAGAGGCGCACCACGGTGGTCGGAAGGCCTCGTTCGACGTGGTAGGTCCGAGCAAGGATCTCGTCTACCGCCTTGGCCGTGCTGTAGGCCCAGCGGGCGACCATCGGGGAGCCGAGGACCCGGTCGGCCGTCTCGGCCAGCGGCACTGCCGTGTTCTTTCCGTAGATCTCCGATGTGCTGGCGACCAGCACCTTGCGCCGCCACCGGTGTGCGGACTCGAGCACGATCTCCGACCCGCGCACGTTGGTCGTGAATGACCTCAGCGGGTGGTCGAGGATCAGCTTCACGCCGACGGCCGCCGCCAGGTGGACGACGACGTCGCACTCGTTGACAAGCTCGTCCACGAGGGCCTCGTCGAGCACCGATCCGTGGGCGAAGTGGAAATCGGGGTGCGATCCGACGGCGTCGAGGTTGCCGGGCCGGCCCGTCGACAGGTTGTCGAGGACCAGCACGCGCTGGCCGCGCCCAAGAAGCGCTTCGGCCAAGTGGGAGCCGATGAACCCCGCCCCCCCGGTGATGAGGTAACTCAACCGGGCCATACCCCGCCGACAGTACAGCATCGTTTCCGAGCCGCCTCCCCGGGCCGCCGATCCAGACAGACGGCTCAGCTAGGCCGCCCGAGTCCGACGAGAGCAGTTGGTCACCGAGCGACTCATCGTTGTCGCCGCTGGTCCGAGGCCGTCCCTGACGTTGGGGGGTGTCGCGTTGACGAGCGTTGTGAACGTCAAGGCCTGAAGCGCCCGGATCGCACGCACTGGCAAAACCGCAAGCTCGACCACGTCCGTACCTACCTCAAGGCCGCCGAACGTGAGGGCGCACCTGCCTGGTCGCGACCATCGCCGCCCATGAGGTCGAGAAGGTGTTCATGGGCTTCGCCGAGGCAAAAACGAGCACGGCAGGCGGTCAACCTCGGCTTCGACCAGGCCGACCGGGGGGTGACTGTCTACCGCTTCTACGACGCGTCGCTGCCAGGGGCCACCCGACGTAGCGCGAAAGACCACCGCTCTCACCGTCCTACGAGACCACGTCCTCGCGACGATCCTCCAGATGCCGCGGCCCACCGCGCGGCGGGCAGCCTGCAACCTGACATCCGGGGCGAGAACGGCTCACTCGTCCTCGCTGCCCCCCAGCTTCATCGACGCAGCTCGCGTCCCACCTTGGCGCCTTGCCAATCGACTACGTAGTCTAGCCATGACTGCAACGGCGCCGACTGCCCCCAACAGCATCATTGCTGGCCTGGTCGGCAAGCTGTACCGAGCCTCGACATGAAATACGAGGTGCACGAGCGTAATATAGAGAGGCCAAATCAGGATCGATACCACCGCGCGGCGGTCCAATCGTCGTCTGGCAAGTGAGACGAACCCTATAGCCGAGAGCCCGACCAGTAGTGCGTATTGGATTCGCCCCAGAAGATGCCACATGTAGTAGTGCTTGGGTGGCGGGCTGTCAGCGATCGACCAGAGATAGGCGATGCGAGACGGTAATCGCAGCAGCATCTTCGTGACCGGCACCCGCCTGATCTCACGCGCAGCAGCGCGCCTGAACTTCTCATCTGCTACGAGCTGATCCTGTGGTGTCTCGGGAATGGCTCCGGTGCTTCGTCCATCGGCTAGCCTAGTGACCCTTTCTGCATCGGCAAAGAATTTGTCCCAGTCAGCGACGGTGAATTGCGGCGAAATCTTGCCGGCATACTGTTGAGCAGACACGTAGAGACTGACCCCGCTCAGTGCTCCTCCTGGGAGAAACCTATGAGCAACCCGATAGTTTCGTACAACCCAGGGCGCAAGCACGAGACAGAAGGCAACGCCGAGCGCAGCTAGCCGCCGACCTGCCTCCATGCAAGGCAGGGGGGTGCCAAGGATAAGCACAGCAGCCACGGGCAACAGAACGAACATGAACGACGGTCGGACGAGGGTTAAGTAGCCGACGAGACCCCCAATGGCCCAGAATCTCCATAGCGCACTTTTGGGTCTTTCATGCAAGGTCCGCACGACTAAAAGCATCAAGATCGAGATGAGGGCTATGGAGAGCGTTTCCGTGAGGTGCATTCGTGCAAACCACAAAAAAGGAAGGTACGTCAACGTAATTACAGCTGCAACCCTTGCTGTAACCTCAGTCCCGAGTTCGCAAGCGATCTTATAGAGCACTAGGGCCGTCGAACCGACTAATCCGAACTGTGCCAGTCGCACCCAACCGATCGATCCCATTCCAACAAATCTGAGTATCGCCAAGAAGATCGGATAACCCGGAGTACGAGCGATACTCGCGTAGTAGGGCGGCGTAACGGAAAGCGACAACGTCCGATGATCAACCA
>JBOGID010000302.1:0-2150 GCA_050742295.1 Acidimicrobiales bacterium
CGCACCTGGCTGGTGAGGTTCCCGGCCAGCTGGTTGACGTTGTCGGTGAGGTCCTTCCACGTGCCCGACACGCCGGGGACGTCGGCCTGGCCGCCGAGTTTGCCGTCGGTGCCCACCTCACGGGCGACACGGGTGACCTCGTCGGCGAAGGCCCCCAGGGTCCCGGTCATGGAGTTGATGGTCTCGGCCAGGGCCGCCACCTCGCCCTTGGCCTCGACCGTGATCTTCTGGGTGAGGTCGCCTCTGGCCACCGCGGTCGTGACCTGGGCGATGTTCCGCACCTGGTCGGTGAGGTTCAGGGCCATGAAGTTGACGGACTCGGTCAGGTCCTTCCACGTGCCCGACACGCCAGGGACGTCGGCCTGGCCGCCAAGGCGGCCTTCCGTGCCCACCTCGCGAGCCACCCGGGTGACCTCGTCGGCGAACGACCCCAGCTGGTCGACCATGGAGTTCACGACGTTCCCCATGCGCTGGAACTCGCCCTTGACCGCCCGTCCCTCGATGTTCACGGCCATCTTCTGGCTCAGGTCGCCGGCCGCCACCGCGGAGATGACGCGGGCCACCTCCTGGGTGGGGCGCACCAGGTCGTCGATGAGGGAGTTGACCGACGCGCCAGTGCTGGCCCACTGGCCGACCATGCCGTCGACGCGCATGCGCTCGCCGATGCGGCCGTCGCGGCCGACGGCCCGCACGACCCGGCCCAGCTCCTGGTTGAGGCGGGCCCGGGTGTCGGACAGCTCGTTGAAGGCGCGCGCCACCTCGGCGGGAAGACCCCCGCGACGGGCCGACAGGCGGACCCGTTCCCCGGCCTTGGCGGCCTGGAGGGCACCGAGCAGCTCCCGCAGGAAGTCGTCGTGGGGTGAGCCGGCGCCGTTGCCGGATGGTGCGGTGGAACGACCGCTGGCGGACCGCGTGGGCGCCATCGCCTACACCGCGGGCGCGGGAAGAGCCAGCATGGACAACCCCCTCATCGTGTTGCGTGCCAGCCCTTCGACCCAGTTGTAACACAAGCATCTGTGCTGGAAAAGACAGGTTTGGGCGGGTGGACGGCGGGGTAAGGGGATGGCGCAACAAAGGCCTTGGCGTTCCAGCCCTTCGCCAATGACCAGGTTGGGGTCCAGAAAGCGGCCTGTCGGCGTAGGCCGTTTTTGTCGCGGTCGGCGGGCGTCGGCTCGCGGCGATGGGGTCGTTGAAGGACCGGCTGTTCCGCGCCCGCTGCTGCCCACCACCGGCCCAGGTGACCAGCGTCACGACCGGGCCGGGAGGCGGGAGCGGCGAGGTGCTGGTGACGGGGGACCCGCTGCCGGCCCGCGAGAGCGTCGCCTTCTACGGGGTCTACGAGGTCAAGAGCGACGGCACGTGCTGGCATCTTGCGGTGGTCACCGCCGCCGCCCTCGGCCTGCTCATGCCCGGCCGCATCGGCATCGTCGATGCGCCCGACTACTGGCCGTGGCCGTCGGGCGGCGCGCCCCGGGCCCCCGCTGCTACGTGGTCACCGTCGTCTCGACGCGCGGCCTCGAAGGCCCATTCTCGGCCGAGGCCTGCGGCGCACCCGTCGGCGGCTGACGGTGGTGAACGGCCGGACAGCGGCGGCGGCATCGGGCAGACTTGTCGGCGTGAGGAAGGGACGAGCGCGGGAATCCGCGGCGGAAGACAACGACGGCGGGGCCAGCCCCCTCTTCATCGTCGCCGGGACGCTTCTGACCGTCGTCCTCGTGTCGTTCGCGATCTACTCGGTCGGGGACTACAGCCAGGACACTACGGGCGGCGCAGCCAACCTTGCCGGCGAGGCGGCCGCCGGAGCGTGCGGCCGGGGCTCGGAGGACCCGAGCTACAGCGTCGCCCTGGCTGCCACCCCTGATCCGCCCAGCCCGCTGCGCACGAGCCTCCTGCTGACCGTTCGCCAGGGCGCCCGGGTCGTCACCGGGGCCAAGGTCTGCCTAACCGCTGACATGCCCGAGATGCAGCACCCGGGCCTCAACAAGGTCGCCAGTGAGGCCGCGGGCGGCAGGTACGAGGCCGAGTTGCAGTTCGGCATGGGCGGTAGCTGGCGGACGGCCATCACCATCGCCGAACCGGGCAAGCCCGTGGTCTCGGTCCCGATGACCATCCAAGTCGCGGACATCAAGAACAACTAATTGCCTCGGGGG
>JBOGID010000303.1:0-2888 GCA_050742295.1 Acidimicrobiales bacterium
ACCCCGTCGGCCGTAAACGTCTGTGGCACGTTGACCTGCACGGGCGCGAAGGAGCCGCTGGCGTCGGTTGCGAACGTGCCGATCGGTGCGGTGCAGACCCGCGAGTCGCCCGTGTTGCACATACGCAGCCGGCCGCCGACCGAGTTGGGGGGGAAGCCGGCCCCGCTGACCTGCACCAACTGGCCGTCGGTGAGGTTGTCGCTGGGCGACACCGTCAAGGTGACGTTGGGGTCGCCGTCGGGGTCGCTCTCGGGACCGTTGGCGGACGCGGGCGAGATCGGCCCGAGGACGGCCGCTGCCGCGACGGCGAGGATGATGGCGAAGGACCGAAGACCCAACCTGCCCACTTCTGCCTCCAACTGCGTATACGTCCTGCGATGAGCGTTTGTAGCAGAGTACTCTGAACGACCGGACAGGGGCAGGTCGCCCTCGGACGAAAGCGGCCCTACCCGTTCGGCGCCGGACCTCACGCTACCGTCACAGCAGCCCGAGCAGGTCTGCGTGACCGACCCGAACCGTCCTCGGAGACGTCCGCGACGCCGCCTTTGCGTTCGTCCTTATGGGAACGCGGCCATGCGGATGGCCGCCGGCAGGGGCAGGGGAGTGTCTCTGCTCAGGCCGAAGAACACCGGTCTGCCAGCACCGGCCGGCGGCGGAGCGCCACGACCGTGAAGCCGCCGGCGAGGACGACCAGTCCTGCAACGAGCAGGCCGAGACCGAGCTGGGCGGGGGCGGTGGCGGGCGCACGGTCGACCATGAGTTCGGCAGGGTTGGTCACGGCGCCGGGAGCGGCCGCGACCTCGTAGGCCGCACGGTTGACGGTGTTGCCGTCGCTGGCCACCACCAGGTAGATGCCGGCGGGGGCATGGGGGATCGAGACGGTCGTGCTGAAGGCGCCGGACTCGTCGGCCTTCGCGGTGCCGACGATCGGGCCCTTGGGGCTGTTCCACCGCAGCTCGACGGTCGCACCGGCGGCGGCGCCCGAACCCCGGACGGCGGCAGTCGGCGTGGGCGATTCCGTGGCTGGGACCATCCGGTCTATGCGGATGAAGTTGGTGCAGGCGAAGCCCAGCCCAGCCATGGCCACAATGCCGGCCACCGCCGCGGTGACCAGCGCAACCGCTGCTCGTCGACCCAACATCGTCCAGCCTCCTCCTTCAAAGGTGCGGCCCGGCGGGCGTGCGGCCCGGCGGGCGCGCCGCCCTCGGCTCTAGAGTCGCGTACCTGCCGGCCGAGTGTCAAGGCCTTTCGTACCGAACAACGACAACATACACAGCCCCGGGGACAGCCGCGACGGCGGTGCGCGGGAGCACCGACCATCTAGGCACCAGGGCTGTCTTCGGTGTACGGTACAAATCGGTAAGTGCGCAGTGCATCTACAGCGCGACAGTGAGGAGTGGCATGTCTCAGTCTGAAGCGGCCCTCGCCGCTCCGGTCCCGGAGCAGTTGCTGTTCGAATTCGAGCAGCTCGATCTCAGTCCCTACGAGGCCCGCATCCTGTTTGCACTCCTCCGCCTCGGCGCCGCCAACACCGCCCAGCTCGCCCGCGCGTCGGGCGTGCCCCGCACCAGCACCTACCAGATCTTGGAGGAGCTCAACCAGCGGGGCCTGGCCCAGCGGGTCTCGGTCGACGGCCCGGCCATGTACGCATCGCCCGGGCGCGACGAGGTCTTCCAGCGGCTCGACGCGGCCCAGGAGGAGCGCCTCCGCGCCCACCGCGAGCGCACGGCCAGGCTGAAGGAGCGGCTGGCCGAGGCGTTCCCCGAGAGCCCCTCCCCCGCCGGGCCCTACGTGCACGTCATCCAAGGGGCAGGTCAGGTCGCCAGCATGTACGACCGCCTGCTGTCCCGGGCCGCCGAGGAGCTGCTGGTGTTCAACCGTCCCCCCTACTCCCACGGGCAGGACCGGGTGAACCCCTTGGTCCTCGAGGCGGTGCAGCGCGGGGTGAGCACGCGGGTGCTCTACGAGGCCGACCAGTGGCATGCCGACGAGTCGGCGGGCTTCCGTGCCGCCATGGACGCCTACCACGAGGCCGGCGTCCAAGGCCGGCTCGTGAAGGAGCTGCCGCTCAAGCTGGCCGTCGTCGACCGCGAGACGGCGCTGCTGGCCATGGCCGACCCCGTGCAGCCCGACATCGGCTTCCCCACGACCCTGCTCGTCGAACACCCGGGCTACGCCGGTCTGCAGGCCGACGCCTTCGAGCAGCGCTGGTCCTCGGCGATGCCGATCTTGTAGCGGCAGGCGCTCGGCCCGCCCTCCGAGGCCGGGCTCAAGTTAGGGTCGCCGCAGTGGCGGGGGCCGACCATGTGGTGCTGCGGTGGAGCGACGCTCTGCTCGACGGGGTGCGGGTGTCGAGGCTCGGTCCGCCTATCAGCGCTCGCGTGCGCTGGCCATGATCCATACGTGCGTGTACGACGCGTAAGCGGCATACGACGACACCGCCCTGGGTACCCAACTCGGGGACTCCCTCCGCCGGCCCGTGCCGGAACGCACGCTCGCCGACAAGGAGAAGGCCGTCAGCTTTGCCTCCTCCCGCGGCGCCCTTGACCTGTAGCCGACAACGCCGCGATCTTCGACCAGCTCAGGCCACTCCGACGCCCGTCCAGAGACCGAGTTGGCTTCGCTTCGGGCGCCGGAACGTGGTCGCCCTTCCACTGGTCCGCCGGAGTCTCACCGCCGCGACCGCCGGCTGAGCAGCACCATCGCGGCGAAGAGGCCAGCAGCGCCGGCACCGGCCAGTGCGAGCCAGGGGACGCCCGTCGACGCCGACGAGGCGTCGGGCACATCCACGAACGACACTCGGATCATCGCCGCGGTGGCGCACCCGCGCTCGCCGTCGGGGAGGTCCGGACCGTCGCCGCGACATCCGACCGCGTACGCCTTCGTGC
>JBOGID010000304.1:0-5070 GCA_050742295.1 Acidimicrobiales bacterium
GGCCAGGGCCACCTTCTGCCACTCCCCGCCCGACAGCTCGGACCCGTCTGCGAACCGGCGGGTCAGCTGCGTACCCAGCCCCTTGGGCAGCCGGTCGGCCACCTCCATCACACCCGCCCACGCCGCCGCCCGTTCGATGTCCACTGCGCCATCGGGGCCGGCGAGGGAGATGTTCTCCCGCACGGTGAGGGCGAAGCGGGCGAAGTCCTGGTAGACGGCCGAGAGCGAGGCGCGCCACGAGGCCAGGTCGATCTCGGCCAGGGCCCGGCCGTCGACCACGATCGCCCCCCCGTCGGGGTCGTACATCCGGGTCAGCAGCTTGACCAGCGTGCTCTTCCCCGCCCCGTTGGCACCTACGACGGCGGTCACCCGGCCGCCCGGGAGCACGCCGTTCAGCCCGTCGAGCACGGGCCGGTCGCTCTCGGGGTAGCGGAACGACACCCGGTCGAAGGCCACGCCCGCCCGGATCGTGACCGGGGCGGCCACGGCCTTCTCCGGCCGCGCCACCGCGATCGCCGGCCCGGCGGAGTCGAGGAAGGGAAAGACGATCCGCAGGTTCAGGACGGTCTCCTGGCCCATGGTGAACAGGAAGCTGAGGCCCCACGCCACCATCTCGGCCTGGACGACGGCGCCGAGGTAGAGGGCGACGTCGCCGGGCGTGAGGCCGCCGGTCGACACCCGCCGGGCGATGTACACGAACCCCGCCGCCAGCACCGCCCCGTGCAGGATGGCGATGAGGAACGTGGCCCGCAGCTGCTTCACCCGGGCTGAGCGGATGTCGGCCACGGCCAGGGCGGCCCGGCGCCGGAACAGCCCCAGGAAGTAGTCCCCCAGCCCGAAGACCCGGACCTCCTTGGCCCCGGCCGCCTCGGTTGCGATCTCGGCGCAGTAGTCCATCTCTCGGCCCGTGCGCGAGTGCCGGAACATCGTCTTGTGGCGAAGCCTCCCCATCCTGCCCATCGAGAGGATGTGGACGATGACGACCACGCCCAGCACCACAGGCAGCAGCGGGTGGATCGGCACCAGGAGGGCCAGCACGGTCAGCAGTGAGAGCGGCACCTGCAGGGCCCGGTCGGCGAGATGGACAGTGCGGGGCGTGTAGTTGACGGCCATGCGCAGGGCTTCCAGCTCGTCGTGGAACGCGGGCCGCTCGATGCGGTGGAGGTCGACGAGGCGGGTGCCGGCGTCCATCAGCCGGCGGTCGACCTCGCCGACGGCCCGCTCCTCGATCTCGGCCGCCAGCATGCGTTCGAGCGGGCGTAGGACGGCGAGTGCCCCAAGCACGGCGCCGTACAGCACGGCCGGGCCGGTGGCGCCGGCGCCGGCCGCCAGCCGGTCCACCACCACCTTGGTGAGCCACACCGTCGCCGTGGGGGCGAGGGCGCCGAGGGTCGTGACCACGGCCAGGGCGGCCGCCGGCCCCGGCGCCGCCGAGACGGTCAGCCGCAGGGCCCGGGCCAGGAGGCCGGCGTCGCGCCGGGCCGTCGCCGCCCTCCCTGCGGCCCTGTCGGCGGCCCTCGCCTTCACAGGTGCTGCTCCGCCTGCATGCGGAACAGGCGGGCGTAGTCGCCACCGGCCGCCATCAGGGCGTCGTGGCTGCCCTCCTCGCCGACCCGGCCGTTGCTGAGGAACACGATGCGGTCGGCCAGGCGGACGGTCGACAGCCGGTGGCTGACCAACAGGGTGGTGCGGTCCCTGGTCAGCTCCCGGAACCGGCGGTAGATGTGGAACTCGGTCTGGACATCGAGGGACGCCGTCGGCTCGTCGAGCACCAGGACGGGGCAGTCGCGCATCAGGGCCCGGGCCAGGGCCAGCTTCTGCCACTCGCCCTCGGACAGCTCGCGGCCGCCGAACTGGCGCCCCAGGGCGGTGCCGAGGCCGTCGGGCAGGACGTCGAGGAGCGCACCCGCCCCCGCCCGCCGGACGGCGTCGTGGACGGCGGCCTCGTCCCCGAGTCGTTCGACGTTCCCGAGCCCGACGTTCTCGCCCGCCGTCAGCTCGTAGCGGACGAAGTCCTGGAAGATCACGCCCAGGTGGCGGCGGAGGTCCACCGGGTCCAGGTCCCGGAGGTCGATCCCGTCGACCAGGACGCGGCCGGCGTCGGGGTCGTACAGGCGGAGCAGCAGCTTCACGACCGTGGTCTTGCCCGCCCCGTTGTGGCCGACGAGGGCGACGCACTCCCCGGCGCCGATCCGCAGGTTCAGCCCGTCGAGGGCGGGCGCGTCCCGCCCCGCGTAGGCGAACGAGACGTCCTCAAAAGCGATGCCGCCGCGCAGGGGGTGGGGGGTGGGAACGGGCGGGTTTGCCACGGGGAGGTCGGGCTCGGCGTCCAGCACCCGGAACAGGCTGGGCAGGAAGGCGAGGACCCACGGCAGGAACCCGACGTCGAAGCCCAGAACGGACAGCGTCTCGCGGAACATCGTCACCGCGCCCCCGTACAGCACCACCGCGCCCGGAGACAGGTCGCCCTCGCCGACGGCCGCGGCGGCGGCCGACAGCGCCTCGGCCAGGACGACCTTCACCGTGAGGCGGCGGCGCAGCAGGTGGAGGTCGGAGGTGGTGGCCTCGAAGATCTCGTCGTAGCGGCGGCGGAATTGGCGCCCGGCCGCGAACAGGCGGACGTCCTTGGCCGGCTCCGGTGCCAGCAATACGTCCCGGCAGTAGTCCAGCCGGCGGGCGTCGGGCGTCTGGATGTACAGGTGGCTGCCGGTGCGGTTGTTGGCCACGTACTGGGAGGCGATGGACGGGAGGGATGCCGCCACCAGCAGTACCGGCACCAGCGGGTGCAGGCCGGCCAGCACGAGAGCCAGGCTCACGGCCGTGAACAGGGCCAGCCCCGACCGGGCCCCGTAGACGACCACGTCGAGCCCACCCCGGCCCGCCCGGGTACGGGCCCGGTGCAGGTCGTCCTGGAAGTCGGGGTCCTCGAACCGGGCCAGGCCCGGCCAGCGGTTGGCGGCCCCGATCAGCTCCTCGCCGATGTAGGCCGTGAGCCGGTCCCCGGCCAGGGACTGGGCGGTCGAGGCGACGGGTGAAAGGACGTGGCCGGCGGCGAGGGCGAGCCCGGCGACGACGGCCAGGGTGAGGATGTCGCCACCGCCCACGGCCCGGTCGACGACGGCAGCGGACAGGGCCAGCTGGACGGGCCGGAGGGCGGCCTCGAGGGCCAGGGCGACGAGCAAAACGGCCGTGAACAGCGGGCTCGCCCGCCACGTCAGCCGTACGGCCAGGCCGACGGCGCGGGCCGACGCCTTCAGCCGTTGGAAGGCCGTCGCGGGCGTGGTCCAGTCCGGAGCCGGAGTGGGGGCCCGGGTCACACCGGCACGTCCCACTCCTGGCGGCGGGCCACGACCTCGAAGCCCATGGCCCGGTTGATGGACAGCATGGCGGCGTTGCCGCTGGCGTTGTAGGTCTCGATGAACTGCACGTCGGGCCGTTCGGCCAGCAGTCGCAGAGCGTTGTGGGCCTTCAGCCACCGCCCGATCCCTCGCTCGCGGTGGTCGGGGTGGACGCCCGTGTCCCCCTGGGCCGCCAGCCACGGGCGGTGGACGGGGAAGAACAACTCTGTGTAGCCGACGAACTGACCGGTGCCGTCGTGGCGGGCGCAGACCGTCCAGCTCGCCCCATCATCGGCGAACGCCTGCATGTTCTCCCGAACCTCCTGGCGCGAGGGCACGACATCCTCGGTCCCGTCCATCCGGGGAGCGGTGTTCATGATCGGGATGGCGGCGACGAAGGCGTCAAGGTGCTCCTCGGGGCAGACGCCGTCGAAGGCGACGAGGGAGTAGGCGGCGGCCCGTTCGACCGCCCGGTCCCGCCAACCCCGCAATTGCTCGACGTCGAGGGCGGCAGTGGGACAACGGTTGACCTCGTTCACCAGGCCGGGCCGGGCGCCGGCCCGTGTCGCGAAGGCGGCGCCGGCGGCATGGCCGACCACGGTCGATGTGCGTATGCGATCCCGGCCGGCGGCACGGGCCGTGTCCCGCACGGTGTCGAACAGGCAGGAACCGATGCCCCGCCGCCGGTGTTCCGGTGCCACGAAAAGGAACATCAGCCACGCGCTCTTGGGCCGCAGCGTGTTCATGCCGAAGGCGGCGGCGGCCACGGCCCGGTCGCCTTCCACGGCCATCACGTGGTGCGTCCGGGCGTGGGCGGGCACGTGGCGGGCGCGGGACCGCCACTCGTCGCCGGAGACGGGCGGGTCGGCCGGGATGGCCTCCCGGCAGTAGTCGGTGAAGAGCCCGGCCAGCTCCGCCCACCCGTCTTCGTCCGCCGCATCGAGCCACCGCAGTTCCGCCACTGGCTGGAGGCTACGACCCCTGCGCCGGCGCGCCCGGTAATTTGGCACGGTGGACGGCCCCCTGACCGCCGAGCAGGTCTTCGACGAGGTCGCTGACCTGGCCACCCTCGAGACGTACAACGGCCACCTCGTGAAGGCCGGCCTGCTGCCCTCGTTCACCCTGTGACCCTCGACCGGCGAGGTTTCCTCGGGCTCCTGGCAGCTCGCGCCGCCGATCAGGCGCTGGACGTCATGCTCCTGCAGACGGCGGCCTCGGTCGAGAACGTGCTGGTCGGCGCGTACGACACCATTCTCGGCCTGCCCCAGGTCACCGGACCGACGGCCAACGTCGCCGTCCGCAACATCCTGACCGCGGCCCGGGCCCGGCACACCGAGCACGCCACCGCCTGCAACGACCTGGCCACGCGGCTGGGTGGCCGCCCGCAGACGGCGCCCAACCCTTCGCTGGCCGAGACCGTGACCCAGGCCCGGCCCGGCCTCGGCGACCTGGTCAACGCCCTCGACCTGGCCACCACCCTCGAGTCGACCTCGCTGCAGACCCACCAGAACGCCGTCGGCCTGTTCGTCGATGTCAACGCCCGCCGGCTGGCGGCCATGATCATGGGCATCGAGGCCCAGCACCTGGGCGTGCTGCTGGTGGGCAAGGGGCTGGCGTTGGCCCGCACCCTCGACCTGTTCAGCCTCGAGGCGGGCACGGCCGCCCGCCTGCCACCCGACTCGGCCAAGGCCGGCTTCCCCGAGAGCTTCTCCAAGCTCGACCGGGCCCGCCC
>JBOGID010000305.1:0-8558 GCA_050742295.1 Acidimicrobiales bacterium
CCTCGGTGGGCATCATGCGCCTGCTCGACCGGATCAACCGCACGGGCACGACCGTCGTCATGGCCACCCACGACTCGTCGATCGTCGACACCATGCGGCGCCGGGTCATCGAGCTCGACCGTGGCCACCTGGTCCGCGACCAGGCCCGCGGCGTCTACGGAGCGTTTACGTAGCCTATGACGATCAAGGTCGACTACGTCACCAGGGAGACGGTGACGAACCTGCGGCGGAACCTGTCGATGGCGTCCGCAGCCCTGTTGACGGTGGCGGTCTCGCTGACGCTGGTGGGCGGCGCCCTGCTGGTCAAGCGGGGCGTGGAGCGGGCGACGATCCAGTGGCGGGGCAACGTCGAGCTGTCGGTCTTCATGAAGCCGGAGGCCAACGAGCAGGAGCTGGAGGCGGTCAACCGCCAGCTGGGTTCGATGCCCGAGGTCAGCCGGTACCGCTACGTCGACAAGGCGGCGGCCTACGAAGAGTTCAAGCAGATCTTCGCCAACGAGCCCGACCTGCGGGACAGCCTGACCGTCGACCAGGTCCCGCCGTCGTATCGGGTCGTGCCCAAACAGGCGGAGCAGACGAGGCTGATCGGCGAACGGTTCGACAACACGGCCGGCGTCTTACGGGTGAGCTATGCCAAGGAGGAGGTCGACGCCCTGGTGTCGGTCACGAACTTCCTCCAGATCATGCTGTGGGCGGTGGCCCTAGTGCTGCTGCTGGCCGCCTCGCTGCTGATCCTCAACACCATCCGCATGGCCATCTTCGCCCGCCGGCGTGAGGTGGCGATCATGAAACTGGTGGGCGCCACGAACTGGTTCATCCGACTGCCGTTCATGTTCGAAGGGCTCATACAGGGGCTGGCGGGGGCGGCCCTGGCCTTCGGCACGGTGTGGCTCGGGCGGGGGCTGATCGAGGGCCGCATCAACGAGGCGCAGAACGACATCCAGCTCTTCAAGCAGTTCCTGGTGTCGAGCAACGACGTGATGGGGACGGGGATCTTCCTGCTGTTGGTTGGGGTTGTGGTGGGGACCGCAGGGTCGTTGTTGGCGGTCAGCCGCTTCCTCGACGTGTGAGGCGCCGAAAGCCACCTGTGAACTAGGGAGACTGCTGATTTTCGCTTTCGTCGCTACGCGCCGAGGCGCCCGACGGCCGCTGACCAGCTTGTTTATTGTCACCGGCCGATTATGAACACGCCGTCGGGCGCGAAAGTGAGGGTTTAATCAGCAGTCTCCTCTAGCGGGGTCGCCTTTGTCAGAGTGGCTCCTGTTGGTAGCGTTGCCAAAGTGACTGGTGCATCCCGCCGGGGGGTGACGGTGGGGGGTTGGGGGACGCCCGTACGCCTGAGCGTTGTCGCCGCGATCGGGGTCGTGCTCGCAGTCCTCGTCCCGCCGCTGACGGCGGGCGCCCAGAGCCAGACGGACAAGCAGCAGGTCGACCAGCAGATCACGTCGGCGAAGGCCCAAGCCCAGGAGGCGTCGGCGGCCGAGGCCAAGCTGCTCGCCGACCTCGACGCGGCCGCCGCCCGCAAGCGGCAGCTCGACGCCAAGGTCGGGGCCATCGACACCGAGATCGGTGGCGTGCAGCGGACGCTCAACGCGGCCGAGACCGCCCTGGCTGCGGCCGAAGCCGAACAGCGGGGCGCCGAGGCGCGCCTGGGCACGGCCCAGGAGGAACTGGCCGAGTCCCGCCGCCGGCTGGCGGCCTACGCGGTGGCGGCCTACACGGGCCAGTCCCAGGCCGCCCGGTACATCCAGTCGACGCTGCGGGCGAACTCCATGGACGAGCTGGTGGCCAAGCGGAGCTACATCAAGGCCGTCGGCAACAACCAGGCAGAGGCCATCGCCAAGGACGAGCGGCTCCGGGACGAGGTCAAGGACCTGGCTGAACAGCTGGCCAGGCTGCGCCAGGAGGCGGCCGCCCAGCGGGACACGGTCTCCGCCGAACGGTCGAGGCTCCACGTATCCCGCGACGCCCAGGCCGTCGTGCAGCGTGAGGTGGCCGTCGAGGTGGCCAAGATCGACGCCCTGCACAACGAGGCGGCGGGGCGCAAGGCCGAGTTCGAGACCCAGGTCAAGGAGCTGGAGGCGCAGTCCGCCGCCATCGAGGCCGACCTGCGCCGGCGGGCTGAGGAGCAACGGGCGGCGGCCGCTGCGGCCGCTGCGGCTGCGGCGGCGGCGGCTGCCGGAGGCGGGCCGGCGGCGGCCAGCACGCCGACGACGCTGGGTGCCGTGACCCCGGGGACGGGTGGCCTGGTCAACCCGGTGCCGGGCGCGCCCATCACGTCCCCGTTCGGCTACCGGGTCCATCCCATCTACGGGGACTCGCGCCTGCACACCGGCATCGACTTCGGCGCATCCGAGGGCACGCCCATCCGGGCCGCCGGCGCGGGCGTGATCGTGAGCGCGGGCTGGATCAGCGGCTACGGCAACGCCACGATCATCGACCACGGCAACGGCCTGGCCACGCTCTCCGGCCACCAGAGCGCCATGTCGGTGGCGGCCGGCCAGCGCGTGACCCAGGGCCAGGTCATCGGCCGGGTCGGCTGCACCGGCTCCTGCACCGGCCCCCACCTGCACTTCGAAGTCAGGGTCAACGGCACCCCCGTCAACCCCATGCCGTATATCTCCTAGGAGGGGGCAGGCCCCCCTCCTAGCCTCCCCCCGAACCCACATGCCGGGGCGGAGCCCGGCGTCGGGGCCATCCGGTGGGGCCGCCTTACGGCGGCGACGGCGGCCGGCGGGAACGAATGAGACCGACTCGCTAGCGGGCGTCCTTGCGGCGCGCCCCGACTGGCTGGACCCAGGCAGCCATGAGCTCGGAGCGGCGTTCGAGCCATTCCTCGTAGGTGAGGGCGTAGCGGATGTGGTCCTCCCAGACGCCGTTGATGGCGAGGTAGCGGACGGCGACGCCCTCCTCGCGCAGGCCCAGCTTTTCGGCCACGCGGCGGCTGGCCTGGTTGCGGGGGATGATCGCCACCTGGAGGCGGTGGAGGCCGAGGTCATCAAAGGCGAAGCGGGCGGCCACGACCAGGGCCTCGGGCACGTAGCCGTTGCCGGCCAGAGCCTCGTCGATCCAGTAGCCGACGTAGGCGTTCTGGAACGGCCCGCGCTGCACGCCCGAGAGGTTCATCTCCCCGCCGAACCGTCCGGCCACGAAGATGCCGAAGCCGAAGCCGGTGCCGAGCTGCCACTCCCGTTCCCGGGCGCCGCACCGCGCCGAGAAGGCCACCCGGTCCACGGTGTCGTTGGGGTAGCCCTCGGGCTGGCGCGGCTCCCACTTGGTCAGCCACTCGACGTTGCGCCGCCGCACCTCGCGCCACGCCTCGAAGTCGTGCGAGTTCAGCGGACGCAGCACGACGCGACGCCCGCGAAGCTCGGTGCGGATCACGGCCGTGTTGGCGATCGGTCGCTCCCCGCTCGTATGCCGCCGGCCTGCGTGGCCTGAACGCCGTGGCCGGCCTGCGTGGCCTGAACGCCGTGGCCGGCCTGCGTGGCCTGAACGCCGTGGCCGGCCTGCGTGGCCTGAACGCCGTGGCCGGCCAGCAGGCTCAGGACCAGGCCGTCGAGGATGTCCGCCTCGCTGACCAGGCAGGAGGGCTGCTCGAAGTACCGCATGGTGGCGGCCAGGATGACGGTCCCGCCCACGATGACGTCGGCCCGGCCCGGCTCCAGGCCGGGGTTGTGCACCCGGTCGGCCCGCTTCTCGGTGGCGAGGGTGCGGAACACGTCCTCCACCGCCTCCCGGGTCAGGACGAAGTGGTGGATGCGGTCCCGGTCGTACTCGTGCAGGCCCTGCTCGATGGCGGCCACGGTCGTGACCGTGCCGGCCAGGCCGACGAGGGTGCGGGCGTCCCACGCCGGCGGCAGGTCCCGTGTCACGTCGTCGAGGTAGTCGCGCACGACGGAGAAGGCCTGGCTCAGCTCGACGGCGGTGGGCGGGTCGTGGTGGAGGAACTTCTCGGTGACCCGCACGCAGCCGATGTCGACCGACACGCCCCCGTCCGGCCCCACCGAGAACTCGGTCGAGCCGCCGCCGATGTCGACGACGAGGAACGGTCCCCGCGCCGGGTCGAGCTCGGCCGTCGCCCCCAGGAACGACAGGCTCGCCTCCTCGGCCCCCGTGAGCAGCTCGGGGCGGGTGCCGACCGCAGCCGCAGACGCGGCGAAGAACTCCTCGCGGTTGGCCGCGTCGCGCGCCGCCGACGTGGCCGTCATCCGCACCCGCTCGACGCCCGCTTCCTGCATGGCCGCGCCGTACTCGTGCAGCACCGCCACGGTGCGGGCGATGGCGTCCGGCGCCAGCCTGCCGGTGGCGTCCACCCCCTGGCCCAGGCGGGTGATGCGCATGCGGCGGTCGAGGGTGGCGCCCGACGGGTCGGCGATGAGGAGCCGTGTCGAGTTCGTCCCGCAGTCGATGGCCGCCACCGATTCCCTCATGCCACGCGGCCCCGCAGGTCGAGTCGGTCGGCGACCCAGCGTCCGACGGGGTCGTCGCCGCCGGCCAGGTGCCAGGCGAGGTGGGCGTGGAGGCACTTCACGCCCTGGCGGGTACCGCCCACGCCGCCCGACGGCCGTGGCCCGGTGTAGCCGGCCGGCAGGGCGGTGTCCCGCTCGGCCGCGTAGCGGGCGTGGGCCTCTTTGAGGGCGACGGGGTCAACCTCGGCGGCTGCCGCCTTCACCCCCCCAGCCGCCTCGATGCCGCTGACCGCCTTGCGCAGGTCGTCGTCAACCAGCCAGTAGCGGGTGGGCATGGGCGTGCCGTCGTCGAGCAGCGGGGCGTTGCGGATCACCACCGGGTGCCGGTCGGGGCCTCGCACGACGACCTCGAAGGCACCCTGCGGTTCCCGCCCGAGCAGGGCCGTCACCGCAGCCGAGTCGTTCACACCCCCTCCAGCCTGTCCACGAGGCCGCGAGCGTACCGGGGGCCGTCGCCTGACTCATCGTGCTTCACGAAGGCGTAAACGTCCCGTCCGGGCGCCGCAGCGGCGGCCAGCCGTTCGGCCCAGGCGTCGAGGTCGGCCTCGGTGTAGGTCGACCGGCGGAGCCGCACGTAGGCGATGGGCCCCGGGGGCTCGGGCTCGGGCGGCGGGCCCGGCTCGCCGTCGCGGTCTACGAGGGCGAGCGAGGCTCCGGCCGCGGTGAGGTGTTCGAAGACATGGTCGACCCACCAGGGCGGGGCCAGTTCGAAGACGGCCCCGCGGCCGCGCACGGCGTCGAGGAGGAGGTCGAGGCGGGCCAGGTCGGGCTGGTGGTGCGGGAGCACGTACAGCACGGGACCGAGCCGTTCGCCGAGGGGAGCGAGGGCGTCGTAGAAGGCGGTGACCCGGTCGGCCAGGCCGTCGGTGTCCCGCCGGTGGGTGATCCCCACGTGGGCCTTGGGGGCGAAGCGGAACTCGGCCGGGACCTGCGCCGTCCACTTCGTCAGGCCGCGGGCGAGCGGGAACCGGCGGTGGGTGTTGTGGGCCTCGACCGTGGTGAACGTCCCCGCGTAGTACGGGAGCATGCGGGCCGCCGATGTCCGCTCCGGGTAGAACGGGCCGACCCACGACGGGTACGACCACCCGCTGGTGCCGACGCGGATGGCGCCCCTCAGAGCAGGGACAGGAACTTCGACCACGCCTTATTCCACCAGGACTGCTCCGGTGGCTTCGGCGGGGCGGCCGGCCCGGCGGCGGGCGCAGCCGCGGCGGACGGCGTGTCCGCGCTCGGGAGGATGACGTAGGCCTCCTCGCCCGGGCGCACGAGCTGGTAGCGCTCGCGGGCCAGCCGTTCGATGGCCTCGTCGGTGCCGAGGCGGGCCTTCTCCTCGTCGAGCTTGGCGTTGGCCCTGGCCAGCTCGTCGACCTGGCGGGCCAGGTCTTGGCGCTGGTTGACCTGGTCGAGGTAGGCACGCGCCGGGAAGGCGCCGAGCCCGAGCACCCCCAGCAGCGCCAGGAGCGCCACTGCGAGCCACGGGTGGCGCCTCACCGGCCGCCCCTTCGCCGCCCTTGGATCGCAGACGCAAGCACCGCTCCGCCCCGGAACTCGGCCGACTCGCCCAGCTGCTCCTCGATGCGCAGCAGCTGGTTGTACTTGGCCACCCGGTCGGTGCGGGCCGTGGCGCCCGTCTTGATCTGCCCGCAGTTGGTCGCCACCGCCAGATCGGCGATGAACGTGTCCTCGGTCTCGCCCGAGCGGTGCGACACGACCACGCCGTAGGACGAGGTGGCGCCCAAAGAGACCGTCGCCAGCGTCTCGGTCACCGTCCCCACCTGGTTGAGCTTTACCAGCACGGCGTTGGCCAGGCCGGCCGCCATCCCCGCCGCCAGCCGTTCGGCGTTGGTGACGAACAGGTCGTCGCCCACGATCTGGATCCGGTCGCCGAGGCGGGCCGTGATGGCGGTCCAGCCCTCCACGTCGTCCTCGTGCATGGGGTCCTCGACGGACACGATGGCGGGGTGGCGGTCGACGAGGCCGGCGTAGTACTCGACCATGTCCTGGGGGGTGCGGGACTGGCCCTCCAGCTCGTAGTGGTCGTCCTTCCACAACTCGCTGCCGGCGGCGTCGAGGGCGATGCCGAGCTGCTCGCCGACCGTGTAGCCGGCGGCGGCGATTGCCTCCTCGAGCAGCGTGATGGCCGACTCGTTCGACGCCAGGTCGGGGGCGAACCCCCCCTCGTCGCCCACGGCCGTGGACAGGTTGCGCTGCTGGAGCAGCCCCCGGAGGACGTGGTACGTCTCGGTGCCCCACCGCAGCGCCTCGGAGAACGAGGCCGCGTCGACGGGCACGATCATGAACTCCTGCAGTTCCAGGGTGTTGAAGGCGTGCACGCCACCGTTGAGGACGTTCATCATCGGCAGCGGCAGCACGTGGCCGTCGACCCCGCCCAGGTAGCGGTAGAGCGGGACCTCCAGCTCGTCGGACGCCGCCTTGGCCACCGCCATGGAGGTGCCGAGAAGGGCGTTGGCCCCCAGCCGGCGCTTCCCGTCGGTGCCGTCGAGGTCGATGAGCTGGGTATCGATGCCCCGCTGGTCGAGGCTCTCCCAGCCCACAACGGCGGTGCAGATCTCGCCGTTGACGGCGTCGACGGCGCCGAGGACGCCCTTGCCGCCGAAACGGAAGTCCTGGTCGCGGCGCTCCCACGCCTCGTGGGAACCGGTGGAGGCGCCGGACGGCACGGCCGCCCGCCCCCGGGCCCCGCTCTCGAGGAGCACGTCGACCTCAACGGTCGGGTTGCCGCGCGAGTCGAGGATCTCGCGGGCGTGCACGTGCTCGATGGCGCTCATATAGGGGTCGGTGCCGGTCCTCGCGTCCGCCTGTTGCTGGTGTGGACAGTGGGGACAAAGTTAGCCGGGATCGGGCGCCCGTCAAAGGGGTACAAGCGCAAGCGCCATGGAAACGTGTTCGCTGACTGGGATGCTGGCGCGCTGAACCTGTTCGACGCCCTGATCCTCGTCTTGATCGCCGCGGCCGCGGTCGGCGGCTACCGGGCCGGGTTCGTAACCCGCGTCCTCTCGTGGATCGGCCTGGGCCTCGGCGTTGCGGTGGCCGTCACCGTAGGGCCGTCGGTGCTGGAGCCGCTGGCCGACACGGCCGACCCCCAGATACGGGCCCTGCTGACCATCGGCCTGTTCATGGCGGCGGCCAGCCTGGGTGCCACGCTGGGGGAGATCGCAGGCCTGAAGCTGCGGCGGCTCATCCCCATCGGGCCGGCCCGCCAGGTCGACCGCGCCATCGGAGGGGTGGTGGGGGGGTTCGGCGTGCTCATCCTGGTCTGGCTGCTGCTGCCGGCCCTGTCGGAGGTGCCGGGCGACATCTCGGCCCAGGTCCGGGAGTCGGTGGTGGCCCGGGTCGTCGACCGCGCCGCGCCCACGGCGCCGGGACCGCTGCAGGACCTGCGCAACTTCGTCCAGGACGCCGACTTCCCGCGGGTCTTCGAGGACCTGCGAAGGGCGCCGTCGACGGGGCCGCCCCCCGAGGCCAGCGGGCTCGACCCCGCCGTGGAGGAACGGGTGGCGGCGTCGACCGTGCGGGTCAGCGGACCGGCGTGCGGGCGCGTGCTCGAAGGCAGCGGGTTCTCACCCGAGGCGGGCGTGATCGTGACCAACGCCCACGTCGTCGCGGGCGTGGACCGGCCCACGGTCCAGACGCCGTCGGGCAGGCGCCTGCAGGCCACCGTCGTCGCGTTCGACGCCCAGCGGGACCTGGCCGTCCTCTCCGTGCCCAACCTGGGGGCCACGGCGCTTCCCGTCGGCAACGCCTCAGTGGGCGACACGGGGGCGGTGTTCGGCCACCCCGGCGGCCAGATCGAGCTCGAGGTTTCGCCCGCCCGGGTCGAGCAGCGGGTGAACGCCCTCGGCCGCAACATCTACGACAACGCCGTGGTGCGCCGGGCCATCCTGGTGCTGGCCGCCGAGCTGCGCCCCGGCGACTCCGGCGGCGCCCTGGTCAACGCCGAGGGGACGGTCATCGGTGTGGCCTTCGCCATCGCCCCCGACGACCCGGACACGGCCTACGCCCTCGACAGCTCCGAGCTCCGGGCCGTCCTGGACGAGCCCCGGGCCGGCAGCGTCGACACCGGCC
>JBOGID010000306.1:0-9180 GCA_050742295.1 Acidimicrobiales bacterium
CCGCCTTCCGGTGGTTCGCCGACGTGGCCGTCGACGCGGCGGTTGTCGAGGTGGGGCTCGGAGGCCGGTGGGACACGACCAACGTGGCCGACGCGGCGGTGGCCGTCGTGACCAACGTCGCCCTGGACCACGCCGAGACCATCGGCCCCCGCCTCATCGACATCGCCACCGAGAAGGCCGGCATCGTCAAACCCGACAGCTTCCTGGTGTTGGGGGAGACCGACGAGAACCTGGCCTCGGTGTTCCGGGAGCGGCCGTCGGCCGGCGTCTGGCAGCGGGGCCCCGACTTCGGGGTGGCGGCCAACCGCCAGGCCGTGGGTGGACGGTCGGTCGACCTGTACAGCGCCGAGGGGGCGACCTACGAGGACGTGTTCCTGCCCCTGCACGGGGCCTTCCAGGGCGACAACGCGGCCACCGCAGGGGCCGCGACCCAGGCCTTCTTCGGCCATCCTCTCGACGACACCCTGGTGCGGGCGGCGCTGAGCACGGTCGAGGTGCCGGGGCGGATGGAGGTCGTGGGCCGTGAGCCCCTGGTGGTGGTCGACGGGGCCCACAACCCGGCGGGGGCGGAGGCGGCCATCGCCGCCCTGTCAGAGGCGTTCGGGGACGGGCCCCGGATCCTGGTCGTGGGCATGCTGCGCGACCGCGACCCGGTCGAGATGCTGACCGCGCTGCGGGCGGCGGACGCCCGGCTGGTGATCGCGGTGACGGCGTCGTCGCCCCGGGCCCTGCCCGCCGAGGACATCGTGGCCGCCGCTGGCCGTGCCGGCATCACGGCGCGGGCCGCGGCCTCGGTGGCGGAGGGGGTGGCGTGGGCCCTGGACGCCGCCGGCCCGACCGAGACGGTCTTCGTGGCCGGGTCGCTCTACGTGGCCGGCCCGGCCCGGACCGCCCTCGTCAGGGGCGGAACGACCGCTCGGTCGGCACGTCCAGCGTCTCCAGGACCTCGCCCACGAAGCTGATCGTCCCCAGGGCCAGGACGAGAGGCCCGAGGGCGTCGAGGTCGAGGCTGGCGAGGACGGGAAGCGGCCGGCCTTGGCCGTCCCACACGGGGTCGTCGAATGTCAGCCGGCGGTTCTCGGTGGCGACCGGCACCACCGGGCAGCCGGCAAGCTCGGCCCGGCAGGCCGCCGGGCGCTTGCCGTCCGGGAAGGCCACCACCACCGACGAGGGCTCGCCATAGACCGGGCGGCACCAGTCGAGAGCAGCCCGAACCCCGACCGGGTCGATGGCCGAGTCGACGATCCACGTCTGGCCGCCCGGCCGGTGGTGGACGGACAGGCGCCCCGGCAGCGAGATCGTGTCGAGTACGTCCCCTACCCGTGCGCCCGTCCCCCCCGGCGCGTGGTCGGCCGCAGCCTGGAAGCCCAGCGCCGCGTTCCGGCCCGAGAGCCCCGGCGGCAGCCGCAGGGTCGGGTGGCCGCTGACGGTGCTGATGCGCCCGAGCGCGTCGAGCAGGGCGGCGTGGACCTGATCGTCCTGGGGGATCGTCCACACCGAGCGGGTCTCCGGGCGCACCACCGCCGCCTTTTCGCGGACGATGTCGTAGACGGTCGCACCCAGGATGCCGACGTGCTCGTCGAAGATGCGGGTGATGGCGACGGTGCGGGGCGTGAACAGCGAGACCTCGTCGCTCCCGCCGCCGATGCCCGCCTCCAGCACCAGTGCGTCGCAGCCGGCTCCCACCAGCCACCAAGCGCCCGCCAGCGTGAACAGACCGGTGGGTGACAGGTACCCGCCGTCGCGGGCCGGCCCGGCCGGCAGCGCCGACGCCACCGCCGCCGACAGGACCTCGTACTCCGCCGTCGAGATGGCGGACCCGTCGACCCGGATTCGTTCCCGGTTGGTGCGGTAGCCGGGGCTGGTGATGGTCCCCACCCGCAGCCCCTTGGCCGCCAGCGTGGCCGAGGCGTAGGTGGCGGTCGTCCCCTTCCCCTTCGAGCCGACCACGGTCAGGGGCGGCGGCACCCCGGCCACATCGAGGCCCAGACGGGCCGCGAACTCGGCGGCCCGGGCCAGGCTCCGCCGCGACCGCAGCCGGCGCGCCGTCCACTCCCGGAAGAAGGGCTCGTCGGCGGGTACGAAGGAGGACGTCCGCATCGCCACTACTGTGACCGGCCCGTGGACCGCACCCTTGTCATTTGCAAGCCCGACGCCGTCGAGCGCCGCCTGGTGGGCGAGATCGTCGGCCGCCTGGAGGCGAAGGGCCTCACCCTCGTCGCCCTCGACATGCGGACCATCGACGAGCAGACGGCCGGCACCCATTACGCCGAGCACGCCGACAAGCCGTTCTACGGAGACCTGGTGAAGTTCATCACCCGCGGCCTCGTCGTTGTCCTCGTCGTCGAAGGCCCCGAGGACACCTGCAAGGTCGTCCGCCTCCTGGTGGGTGCCACCAACCCCAGGGAGGCCGCCCCCGGCACAATCCGCGGCGACCTGGCCGTGGAGCGCACCGAGAACCTGATCCACGCCAGCGACAGCGCCGAATCGGCGGCCCGAGAGATCGAACTCTTCTTCCCAACACTCTCAACCGGGGGTTGAGTCTTTGGGCAGTAGCGCCTAGCCTTGGCCGAATCGCGGAAGGCGCAAACATGGTCGGGAGCCCCACCTTCACATGGTCGACAAGGCATGACCGATAACTTCTTCTCCGCCTTTCTTGGCCGCGACATGGCGGTCGACCTCGGCACGGCCAACACCCTCGTCTACGTGCGGGGACGCGGGATCGTCCTGAACGAGCCCTCGGTGGTCGCCGTCAACGTCCGTGACGGGCGGCCGCTCGCCGTCGGGCTCGAGGCGAAAAGGATGATCGGGCGCACGCCCAACCACATCCAGGCCGTCCGTCCCCTCAAGGACGGGGTGATCAACAACTTCGAGATCACCGAGAAGATGCTCCGCTACTTCATCCAGCGGGTGCACCAGCGCCGGTGGGCCAAGCCCCGCATGGTGATCTGCGTCCCCTCGGGCGTGACCGGGGTGGAGAAGCGGGCCGTCCAGGAGGCGGCTGAGTACGCCGGTGCCCGCAAGACCCCGTTCATCATCGAGGAGCCCATGGCTGCCGCCATCGGCGCCGGGCTGCCCGTGCATGAGCCGACCGGGAACA
Organism: Acidimicrobiales bacterium; assembly: GCA_050742295.1. Lineage (GTDB taxonomy): Bacteria > Actinomycetota > Acidimicrobiia > Acidimicrobiales > AC-14 > JAHFUQ01. Next base: position 3,101 of record JBOGID010000306.1, read on the forward strand.
TGGTCGTCGATGTGGGCGGCGGCACCACCGAGGTCGCTGTCATCTCCCTGGGTGGCATCGTCGTCTCGAAGTCGGAGCGCATCGGCGGCGACGAGCTCGACGAGGCCGTCATCCAGTACGTCAAGAAGGAGTACAGCCTGGCCCTCGGGGAGCGGACGGCCGAGGAGATCAAGATCGCCCTCGGCTCGGCCTATCCCCTCGAGCAGGAGATCTACGCCGAGATCCGCGGCCGCGACCTGGTGACCGGGCTCCCCAAGACCATTGTGATCTCCACTGAAGAGGTGCGAAAGGCGCTGGAAGAGCCGGTGGCGTCGATCGTCGACTCGGTCAAGGTCACGCTCGACAAGACCCCGCCCGAGCTGGCGGCCGACATCATGGAGAAGGGGATCGTCCTCACCGGCGGCGGCGCCCTGCTCACGGGCCTCGACGTGCGCCTCTCTGTCGAGACCGGCATGCCTATCGTGGTGGCCAAGAACCCGCTTCATTCCGTCGCCATCGGCGCCGGACAATGCCTCGAGGAGTTCAATGTCCTTCGGCAGGTGCTGGCGAACTCAGGCGAACGCTAAGCCTCGCCCCTCCGCGCCATCGCTGTCGCTGTCCCCGTCCGGGCCCGCCGTCCGCATCCCGACCCCGAACGATCTCTCGCGGTAGCGGCTGGTGGCCGTCTACCGGCGCTCCCGGCGTCACCGCTTCCTCCTCCTGCTGCTCGTGCTGACGTCGGTGACGGTCATCACCCTCGACTACCGGGGCGCCGGCGGCGGCAGCCTGGAATCGGTTCGGCGCACGGCCCGTGACGCCCTGGCCCCGCTGCAGGACGCCGCCTCCAACGCCCTGGAGCCGGTGGGGAACTTCTTCGGCGGCATCACCCGCTACCGGTCCCTCCAGAAGGAGAACGCCCGCCTGCGGGCCGACCTGGAGAAGGCCCGGGGCGACCAGCTCCTGACCGAGGGCGCGGAACGGGAACGCCAGGCCCTCCTCGAGCTCATGCGGCTGGACTTCGCGGCCACGATCCCGGCCACGGCGGCGCGGGTGGTGTCCACCTCGCCGTCGAACTTCCAGAACACGATCGTCGTCGACCGGGGGACCGAGCACCGGATCGCGGTGGGGATGCCCGTCGTCACCGGCGCGGGCTTGCTCGGGCGGGTACTGGAGGTCTCCAAGACCCGGGCCACCATCCAGCTCGTCACCGACCGCTCGGCAAGTGTGGGGGTCCGCCTCACCGGGTCGGGTGAGGTCGGCGTGGCCACCGGCGCCGGCAGCAAGGAGCCGCTCCGCGTCGAGTTCGTGGCGGCCACGACCGAGGTGAAGGAGGGTGAGGCGGTGGTGACCAGCGGCCTGGCGGGCAGCGCCTACCCGCCGGAGATCCCCGTCGGGAAGGTCCGCTCCATCGCCAAGCCCCCGGGGGCCGTGCAGCAGGAGATCACCATCGACCCCGCCGTCGACATCGCCCGGCTCGAGTTCGTCAAGGTCCTCCTCTGGGGCGGGAACCCTTAGGCCAACGCGACAACCCGTGCTCTCCGGCCTCCGCTTCCGCCTCCCCCTGCTGCTGCTGTTCGCCCTGGTGGTCCACACCACCCTGCTGCCGAGCGTGCGCATCGCGGGCGTCATGCCCGACCTCATGCTGCTGGTGGCTGTGGCCGCCGGCTTGGAGGCCGGGCCCAGCTATGGCGCGGCGGTGGGCTTCGCATCGGGCATGCTGGCGGACCTGGTGCTGCCCACGCCGCTCGGCCTCTCGGCGTTGGTGTTCACGCTGATCGGCTACGCCGTCGGTCTGGCCAAGGCCGGCCTCATCCGTGATATCTGGTGGTTCCCCGTGATCGTGGCCTTCGCCGCCTCGTCGGCGGGCGAGGGGGCGTTCGCGGCGGCGGGCTGGATGATCGGCGAGGAGGGGCTCGTCAACGGCCACCTGACGACGATCATGCTGGTGGTGGGCATCTTCAACGCCGTCATGGCCCCGGCCGTCCTGCGGGTCGTCCGGTGGGCTCTGGCGGGCCGGGAGCCGGCCCGGGCCTACGCCGAATGAGCCGGGTCATGTCCTCCACCCGGGACTCTTCCCGGCTCCGCCTGGCCATCCTCGGCGTGGTCGTGATCTCGCTGTTCGCCACCATGCTGGCCCGGCTCTGGTACCTCCAGGTCCTGGTCGCCCCCGAACTCAAGGTTGAGGCGCAGGCCAATAGCGTGCGGCTGGTCTACACCGAGGCCCCCCGGGGCCGGATCCTCGACCGCGACGGCGACGTGCTCGTCGACAACCGCATCGTGCCCACGGTGGTGGTCGACCGTCGAGCGGCGGCGAAGGACCCCGGCATCGCCTTCCGCCTCGCCGCCTACCTGGGCAAGGACCCCATCGAGATCCAGCGCCGCATCGAGGACCCCCGGTTCAGCCAGTACAAGCCCGTTCCCGTGGCCGACGACGTCAAGAAGGAGCAGGTCGTCTACCTCCGCGAGCATCAGGCCGACTTCCCCGGGGTGGACGTCGTCCAGTTGACCCAGCGGTTCTACCCGCGCGACACCCTGGCCGCCCACGTCCTGGGCTACGTGGGCGAGATCAACGACAAGGAGCTGGAGCCCCGCAAGAACGACGGCTACCGCCCCGGCGACAGCATCGGCAAGTCGGGCGTGGAGCTGGCCTACGAGAAGGACCTGCGGGGCGATCCCGAGGTCGAGAAGCTCCAGGTCGACTCCCAGGACCGGGTGCTGCGTTCGCTGGGCAACCAGCCGGCGGTGCCGGGCCACGACGTCCAGCTTACGATCGACATCGACGTGCAGGTCCTGGCCGAGGAGTCCCTGAAGCAGGCCCTCGACACCGCCCAGGCCAGTTGGGACCCCAACCAGCTCAAGCGGTTCCTGGCCCCGGCCGGCTCGGTGGTGGTCGAGGACCCCCGGGACGGGTCCATCCTCGCCATGGCGTCCTACCCGACCTACAAGCCCACCGAGTTCGTGAACGGCATCAGCACGGCCCAGTTCCAGGCCCTGAACGACCCCGTCAACCATTTCCCGCTGAACAACCGGGCCATCCAGGGCCTCTACGCGCCGGGCTCGACGTTCAAGCTGATCACCTCGCTGGCCGCCCTGGGCCAGCAGGTCATCTTCCCCAACACGACGATCAACGACACCGGCAGCATCGCCGTCGGCAACCCGCCCACGATCTTCCGCAACGCCTTCGGCACACGCCACGGGGCGGTCAACTTGGCCCGCGCTCTGAGCGTGTCGAGCGACGTGTACTTCTACGAGCTGGGGGCCAAGCTCGACGCGCCCCGCAAGCCCTACCCGATCCAGGAGCAGGCCAAGGCCCTCGGCCTGGGGACCACCACCAACGTCGAGCTGCCGTTCGAGGCCGACGGGCGGGTGCCCGATCCCGAGACCAAGCAGAAGCTGCACGACGACAACCCCGAGGCCTTCCCCTACGGCGAGTGGTTCACAGGCGACAACATCAACCTCTCGGTCGGCCAGGGCGACCTGGTGGTCACGCCGCTGCAGCTGGCCAACGCCTACGCCACGTTCGCCAACGGCGGCACGGTGTGGGCGCCGCATGTGGGCGGCGCCATCCGGGACGTCATGACCAACGAGTCGGCGCCGGTGGAGCCGAAGGCCCAGTCCCGGGTGGAGTTCAACGGCGCCCACCGCGACGCCATCATGGCCGGGCTGCGGCGGGTGGTCTCCGACGACGAGGGCACGGCGTCGGCCGCCTTTGCCGGCTTCCCGCTGAACCGGTTCTCGCTGGCGGGCAAGACGGGCACGGCCGAGGTCCTTTCCAAGCAGGACACCGCCCTGTTCGTCGGGTTCGGTCCCGTCGAGGACGCCCGCTATGTGGTGGCCGCCGTTCTCGAAGAGGCGGGGCTGGGGTCCTCGGCGGCTGCGCCGGTCGTTCGCCGGGTCTTCGACGGCCTGGTAGGGAACCCCCCCAAGCCGGTAGCCCGAGTGGACGGGAGGGACTGAGGGAGCGTGGCCCTCGCCACCCGTTACCCGACCGGCGCAGCCCGCTCGCCCCGCAACCCGGGCGCGCCGTGGCGCCACCTCGACATCGTCCTCGTGGCCTCGGTGCTGTGCCTGACCGGAGTCGGCCTGCTCATGATCTACTCGTCCACCCGCTCGAAGCAGGCTGCCGCTGGCCTCGACCCCCAGGACTACCTGAAGCGCCAGCTGCTGTTCGCCGTGCTCGGCCTGGTCGTGATGGCCGCCATCACGCTCGTCGACTACCGGATGCTGCGCGATGTCGCCCCCGTGATCGGGATCGTGGTGGTCGTGGCCCTGCTCGCCGTTCTCACGCGGTTGGGGAGCGCGGCACGGGGCGCTCACTCATGGTTCCAGGTCGGGCCGTTCAACATCGAGCCGTCGGAGGCGGCCAAGATCGGGTTCATCCTCGTCCTGGCCGCCTACCTGTCGGCGCATCGCGGCGACCTCGGCACCGCCCAGATCGTCACCGCCCTGGGCCTGGCCGCCGTGCCCATGGTCCTGATCTACCTCCAGCCCGACCTGGGCACCGACATGGTGTTCGTGGCCACGCTCATGGGCCTGCTGCTGGTGGCGGGCGCCAAGCCCCGCCACATCGCGGCGCTGACGCTGCTTGGCGCCCTGGGCGTGCTGACCGTGTTCCAGCTCGGGGTCCTGAAGGAGTACCAGCTCGACCGGCTGGCTGCGTTCCTCGACCCTGCCGACGACCCGCAGCGCTCGGCCTATAACCTGCGCCAGTCCCAGATCGCCATCGCCGCGGGCGGGGTGACGGGCAGGGGTGTGTTCGAAGGGACCCAGACCAACCTCTCGTTCGTCCCCGAGCAGCACACCGACTTCATCTTCACGGCCGTGGGGGAGGAGTTGGGGTTCGTCGGGGCGACGACCCTGCTGGCCCTGTTCGGCCTGGTCATGTGGCGCACCTGGCGAGCAGCGGCGCTGGCCAAGGACGAGTTCGGGATGTTGATCTGCGTCGGCGTCCTGACCATGATGCTGTTCCAGATATTCGAGAACGTGGGCATGACGATGGGGATCACGCCCATCGCCGGCATCCCCCTGCCGTTCGTGTCCTACGGCGGCTCGGCCATGGTCTCGTGCTTCGCCGCCATCGGGCTCGTGCTGAACGTGCACATGCGGCGGTACTCGTAGAGCCATGTGCGGACGGGTGGTCCAGGCAAGGCCCCTGGACGTGCTCGCCGAGCTGTTGGAGGCCACGCCCACACCGCTGCTGGCCGGCTCGTACAAGCCGGCGTGGAACATCCCGCCCACGCAGCCCGTCGTCGGGCTCACTCCCGGCCTGCGTGGCCCGAACGCCGTGGAACGCATTTTGGACCTGTACTCGTGGGGGCTGCGGGGGCGGTTCTTCAACGCCCGGGCCGAGACGGTGGCCACCAACGCGACATTCGCGCCCGCGTTGGGGGAGCGCCGGCTGGCGGTGCTGGTGGACGGGTTCTACGAGTGGCAGGGCACCCCTCGGCGCCCGCTGTTCTTCCAACGGGCGGACGGGGCGCCCCTGGCCCTGGCCGGCCTGTGGGACCCGTGGCGGGGCGACGGGGGGATCGAGGCGGCGTGCACGATCATCACGACGGCGGCCGGCCCCGACCTGGACGGGGTCCACGACCGCCAACCGGTCCTGCTGGGCCCGGACGGGCTGGCGTCGTGGCTGGCGCCGGGGCCGTTGGCCGGTGACGTGCTCGCCGGGCTGCTGGCCCCGGGCCCGGGCGGGGCCCTGACCCGCCACCCGGTCGATCCCCGTGTGGGCGACGTCCGCAACGACGGTCCCGACCTGGTGGCGCCCTACACAGAGCCCGAGCCGCTCCGCCTGTTCGGCTGACGACCGCGTATAGACTCGGTTCGTCTTCATGAACCTCATCTGGCCGCGGGTCAAACCACTTCTGGCCAAGGTGCGGGCCCTCGGCCGGTTCGTCCGGGGTACTCACGGGGAGCGGGCATCGACGCCGCAACGGAGCGGGGGCGTCGCCCGTCTGTCCGGTCGCCGGCCACCGACGGCCGTCGCGCCTCGGCTCCGAACCGCGTCGAACCCGCACGTCCCGATCGCTTCTTCCCGCCGGCGCCGTTCGCCCGGCGGGTTCCGGCGCGCCCCCGCGGGCGCCGGCCCCCCCACTTCGCAC
>JBOGID010000307.1:0-2585 GCA_050742295.1 Acidimicrobiales bacterium
GCCTGGGCCACGATGACGTCGGCCGCGTCCAAGGGCCCGGAATGGGCCATGAACAGGTTGAGGGTGCCGAGCACCTTGTCGCGCACCCGCATCGGCAGGGCGTGCACGGACGGGAGGCCGGCCTCCATCGCCTGGCGTGCGAAGCGGGGCCAGCGGCTCCCCGTGCCCAGGTCACCGTGGATGACGGCCTCACCGGTGAGGAAGGCGTCGAGGCAGGGGCCTTCCTCGTTCTGGATCTGGAACAGCTCGAGGACGCTGGCCTCGTCGCTGGTGGCAGCGACGACATGGAGGCTTCCATTGGCGTCGGCCAGGACGATCCCCGTCGCCGAGGCGTCGAGCAGGTCGACACACCGGCCGCTCAGCATGGTCAACAGCTCGATGACGTCGAAGTCGTCGACGAGCGTGTCGGCTAGCTGGACGAAGGTCTTGGCGAGCAGTTCTTCCCGGGTCGCCATGGCGGAGTCCCCCTTTCTCGGCCGCTGAGTGCAACGCCGGCCTTTCGGCCCGTCCTGCGATCGCCGATGTTGCCATTTTACCGGCCGTCCAGGCGGAAGTGGCGAGCCACGACCTCGGCGGCCAGGGCGGCCAGCTTGACGCCGTCGGCGAATGCCCGGGCCCGCAATCGCACCAGCGCCTCGGCCACGTCCACGCCGAGCTGGACCGAGACCATCCCGGCGGCCTGGTGGACGGTGGCGTCGAAGAGACTGTCCTCGTCCAGGCTGCCGGCCAGGGCACCCGAGGCGGGCCCGGCCTGGGCCGCCAGGATCGCATGGGCCAGGACGCCGGCCAAGACGACAGCGTCGGCGTTGACTTCGTCGTCCAGCGCACCGGCATGGGTGTTGTAGACGGTGAACGCGCCGATCCGGGCGGCGCCGATGCGCAGGGGGAAGGCGATCACCGACCGTGCCCCCGCCTCGACCGCGGCTTCGCAGTACCCGACCCAGCGCTCGCCGGCGGGAGCGCTCAGATCGCTCTCGGAGACGGGGGCGCCCAGGCGATGGGCGTCCAGCCCCGGGCCCACTCCCACGGCGAACTCGAGGTTCTCCAGGGTGGCGGCCAGCGCATTTGACGCGAACGCGGTTCCCTGAGGCGTTTGGGCCATCACGAGGAGCCCTGTGCCGCCGGCCGCCAGCAGGTCGGCGGCCACCGAGCACATGTGCTGCGGGGACGGTTGGGTGCCGTCGCCGTTGTTCAGAGCGGTGACGATGCGCAGCCACCGGTCCTGGAGGCTGGTCACGGGGACGGGCGCTGCCGTGGGAACGCCACCGCCGGACTTTCGACTTCGTGCTTCATGGCCTACCTCCGGCACCGCAGCACCCGTGTCTTGGGTGGGCTACCGGGGGCCGGAGCAGCGTCAGCTCCCGGCCCGTGGGGACCACGGCTTCATGCCGGGAGTGACCCCAACCCTACACCCGGCGACCGGACTACCGGAGGCCCGCTACTCGGGATGGAGGGTGACGGGCGGGACCCGCCCCGCCCGCACGCCAGGCCCGAGGGCGACGAGGCCGGTCGCCACCAGCGCCCCCACGGCCACGCCCAGAACGGGCAGCACGGGGACGACGGGCGTGTCGATCACCCCGATGAACTGGGCGAAAAGACGCCAGGCCCACCGGCCCGTGGCCACGCCCAGCGGGAGCCCGATCACGAGGGCTAGCGCCACGGCGGCGACCGCCTGCCACGCAACCGTCGCCCGCACCTGCCAGCGCCGCAACCCCAGCGCCTTCAGGATGGCGTAGTCGCCCCGCCGGCGCCGGACGGTGGCCGCCACCGAGTTGGCGACCGTGGCCACCACCGTGAGCACGACGAAGGCGATCACCCCCCAGATCACGCCGGTCGCCTCCTCGGTCTCGCGGACCTCGGCGGGCGCCAAGCGACGGCAGCCAGTCGGTCACCGAGAACCCGCTCGTCTCGGGGAGCCCGTCGCCGTAGCGGGCGATGACGGCTTGGGGGTCGACGCCGTCGGCCAGGTCGAAGAACACGATGTCGGGCAGCGTGCCCTGTGCGTCGCCGGGGGTCACGATGGACTGGTACCGCCCCCACGTCATGGCCACGCCCGTGCCCAGGCGGGTCGGGTCCACGCCCGCCAGTTCGACGGACGGGAAGACGGCCGTGCCGACGATGGTCACCGGTCGGGCGGGCGGGAGCGAGGCGGCGGGCCCGAACGCGAGCTTCATGTCCACCTCTTCCCCGACCTCGGCGCCCAGCCGGTCGAGCACCTCATGGCCGACGAGGATCTCGTCGTCGTTCTGGGGTGCCCGCCCCTCGGCGACGGTGGGCCACAGCTCAGCGGTGACCGGGTGGGCGGCGAGGGCGGGGGTGGACACGTCCCCGCCCAGCACGACGATGGTGAGGTCGGCGCCTGCCACCCCCCTGATGTCGGCGTCGCCCGCGACCATCGCCCGCAGGGCCTCCGGGTCGACATTGCCGTAGGCGTTGCGGGCCGTGAGGTCCCACCCCACGCCGTAGCGCGACGGCCGGCTCGACAGGCGGTCGAGCGCCCCCACGAAGGCGAGCCCGGCGACCACGAGGGCGAGGGCGGCGGCCGTCACGGCCACCGTCGCCCGGAACCGGCGCCGGTCGTGGGC
>JBOGID010000308.1:0-3893 GCA_050742295.1 Acidimicrobiales bacterium
GCTCGGCGAAGACGAAGCCGTCCATCCCATCCAGCCGGTCCCACGTGAAGCGCCCAGATCGAGATAGGTAGAACTCCCTCATCTGACGAGTGTGCCGTCTCCAGGCTGCGGGCCCGTCGAATTGCGATCAGCGAGTGCGTGTCTTCTTGGCGGACTTCGTGGTTCGGAGTCTGTAGCTCTCGGTGCCGGTCTCGATGATGTGGGCGTGGAAGGTGAGCCGATCAACGATGGCGGCCACCAAGCGGGGATCGCGGATGATCGACCCCCACTCGCTGAAGGGGAGGTTGCTGCCCGCGGCGATCGACGCCTTCTCCTCGCGCTCGGTCACGATCTGGAACAGCAGCTCGGCGCCCCGGGAGTCGAGCTGGACGTAGCCCAGCTCGTCGACCTATCCCGCGCGCGGCATAGGTCGACCTATGCCTACACGGGGACTATGCCGACCCTGCCGCAGCGGTGGCGCCGACCGCCTTGACGGAGGTGGTCATCTTGCCGTGATGCGGCGATCAGTGGTCGGCATAGTCACAGGGCCTCGAGGAACGCCAGGAGCGAGTCGGATGGTCGGAAGTGCCCCGGAGGGATCGACGTCGGCGTCGTGAGGGCGAGGGCGCGTTGCTTGATCGTCATGTCCGCGTGGAGGTACGCGTTCGTGGAGCGGATGTCGGCGTGGCCGAGCCAGAGCGCGATCACGGCGGTGTCGACACCCGCCTGCAGTAGCGACATTGCACAGCTGTGGCGCAGGACGTGGGGATGGAGGCGCTCGGCTCGGACCGAGGGGCAGCTGGCGGTGGCGGTCGTGGCGTGCTTTCGGACGAGGCGCTCGACGGCGTCGGTGCTGAGCCGGCGACCCATGCGTGTCGGGAACAGTGGCTCGTCGCGCCGACCGGCGCGCTCGGCGATCCAGACGACGAGGACGGCCTCGGTGGCGGCGGTGAGGGGGACGGCCCGGTGCCGGCGACCTTTCCCTTCGCATCGGACGCTCGCTCCCGTGCCGAGGCTGACGTCGCCGCAGTCCAGCCCCGTCAACTCCGAGACGCGGAGGCCGGTCTGAACCGCCAGGAGGATCATCGCCCGGTCGCGCCGGCCTTCCCACCGGTCGGCGTCGGGGGCGGCCACGAGCGCCTGGACCTCCGTCGAGGTGAGGAACGACACCTCCGGCTTGTCGAACCGCTTGGCGGGGATGGCGAGGACGCGTTGAATGAGGGCGGCGTGCTCGGGGTGGCGCAACGACGCGTAGGCGAACAGCGAGCGAACCGCCGTGAGGCGGAGGTTGCGGGTCCTCGGGCTGTTGTGGCGCTCGGCCTCGAGGTGGTCGAGGAACGCCGACACGACTTCGGCGTCGAGGTCCCCCCAATCCAGGGCCGACGGTGCCTTGCCACTCCGGGCATGGACGAAGACGATCAGCAGCCGGAGCGAGTCGCGATAGGAGGCGATCGTGCGGGGGCTGGCCCGGCGTTGCCGGACAAGGCGGTCGGTGAAGAAGCTCTGCAGGGTCGGGGCGACGAGCGTCATCTCGTAGTCACCCCCCGGGAGAGCTCGAGGCGACCGGCGGCGAGAGCCAGCAGCTCGGGCGCAGCCGACAAATACCAGTACGTCGATCGAGGGTCGCGGTGGCCGAGGTAGGTCGACAGCGTCGGCAGCAGTGCCTCGACGTTCTCGCCCGCTCGATACCACCCGAGCAGCGTTCGCACCGCAAAGGTGTGCCGGAGGCCGTGGATGCGCGGCCGCACGGCAGACCCCGCCCCCACCCCGGCGACGTCGCAGAGGCGGCGGAACACCTGCTGGAAGACGGGGTAGGTCGGCCTGGTGCCGCGCACCGAGCTGAAGAAGCTGGTGGCGGGCGTCTCGCACAGCTGGGCGCGGGCGTCGGCGTAGCGCCCGAGGGCGGCGAGCGTGCACCCCAGCACCGGCACCTGCCGGGACTTGCCGAACTTGGACTCCCGGACCAGGAGCACGCCCTGGGCCCAGTCCACGTCGGAGCGGTCGAGGCGCAGCGCCTCCCCGACCCGCATGCCCGTGGCAGCCAACAGCCCGATCACCGTCCCGTAGGTCGCCGCCGGCAGCCGCCAGCGCATGGACCGCGCTGCATCCATCAGCGACGTCACTTCCTCGGGGCTGTAGATGAACGGCGGGCGCCACCGCTGTCGCCTCGGAATCATCCCCGGCGGTGGCACCTCGGTGCGGGCGTCGATTCCCGCCATGTGGCGGGCGAACCCGCGGGCGACCGTCATGCGCCGCGGCCACACGCTGGTCGAGGGGTCGACGTCGGGCTGCTGGGCCCACGCCAGCGCGGCGTCGATGGTGACCGTCGCGGCCCCGGCGGCGTCGAGGTAGGCGACGAAGCGCGGCAGGAGGCGTCGGGCCTCGGCCAGGTCATGGCCGAGGGAGCGACGGAGGCGGAGGTAGTCCTCGGCCGCCCCGGCGAGCGCGCTCACCGCGTCACCGCCGGCCACGGTTGGGCAACGCCCCGCAGGGCGCCGAGGTCGACCTTGGCGTAGATGGCGGTGGTGGCCAGGTCGCGGTGACGCAGGACCTGGCTCACCGCCACAAGGGTGGCGCCACGCTGCATCATCTCGGTAGCGAGCGCGTGGCGGAGACGGTGCGCGCCGACGCGGGGCAGGCCCGCCCGGTCGCAGGCGCGCCTGGTGACGTCGCTGACGAGGTCGGGCCGGATGGCCCGCATCGGGGCCTTGAGTGCGAGAAAGACGCTTCGGATCGCGCTCGGGGGCCTGGCTTCGGACAAGTAGGCGGCGAGCGACTCGCCAACGTCGTGGGGCATGGGCAGCCGGTCGACGCGTCGGGCCTTCCCCCGGACGACGATCTCCCCGGCCCGCCAGTCGAGGTCACCGAGTTCCAGGCGGGCGACTTCCGCCGAGCGCAGTCCCAGCCGGGCCACCACCGTGAGGATGGCCAGGTCCCGATGTCCGCCGGGGTCGCTGCGGTCGCAGCTGTCGAGGAGCCGCTCCACGTCGGTGGCCGCGATGCCCCGGGGAAGAGCCGTGTCCCGCCACCCCCCGACCGGGGGGACGCCGGATGCCAGGGGGGTGGCGGTGAGCCCCGTCACGTAGAGGAACCGCAGGAGCGAGCGCAGCTCGGCGACCCGCCCCTTCGCCGCTCCGACGCTCACCCGTGAGCACTCACGGAGCAGGAAGTCCACGACGTGGTCACCGGCGAGGACCTCGACGAAGCGATCACCGTCGTGCGCGGCACGCTCGCCGAGGAATCGACGTGCGAGGTTCTCATAGCGGAGGACGGTGGGGGCTGCGAGGCCCCGGTCGGCGACGAGCCAGTGCCGGTAGTCGCCGATCAGCTCCTCGACCGGTGTCGGCGGCGGCCGCTCGTCGACCAGGACGCACTCGCCGCGGAGGTAGTCGAGCAACGGCGCGAGGCTTCGAGTCCCCGGGACCCGTCGGGCGCCCTGTTCCTGGCAGCTGCTCACGAACGCCTCGATCGATCTGGCGTTCAGTCCCGCCACGTCGAGGTCCACGCTCGTCATCCACCGCCCGAGCTGGCCGACCACCTTCAACATGTTCCTGACCGAGCCGGGCGTGTAGCCACGCCCCAACAGCCACTGCTCGAACCCGCGGACGTGTCCGCCCATCCGGCCTGGCTTCCTTCTCGTCCCTGCCATTGCATCTCCTCCTCGCATCGGAGCGCGGTGCTCCCATAGTCAGGAGGGTGGAGCGAGCCTTGGAACTATGCCGATGCCCGCGTCGCCCGACCTGGCAAGAGGACCACCTCCGTCGAGGCGGTCGGCGCCACCGCTGCTGCAGGGTCGGCATAGTCCCCGTGTAGGCATAGGTCGAGCTATCCCGCGCGCGGCATAGGTCGACGACGTGGGCCTTCTGCCCATCGCTGCCGAGGGCGCCGGGGTGTTCTTCCACGTGGTCAACGCC
>JBOGID010000309.1:0-1966 GCA_050742295.1 Acidimicrobiales bacterium
GCGGGTGCCGCCGCCGTCGCCGCCGTCGCCGTTGCGCGCCCGCCTGCGCCAGCCGAAGACGTGGCTGCGGCGGAGACGGCTGGCGAGATTGCGCCCCCGTCGTCCCCGGGCGAGGACATAGCCGCACCCGAGGTAGCCGAGTCCGCCAACGGCGTCACCGAAACCACGCCCGCCACCGCCCTCGAGCCCACCGGCGAGCCCACCGGCGAGGCCGCCAGTGGCGACGAAGCGCCGGTCGAGCCCGGGTCCGAGACCCCCGACGCACCCGCCGAGCCCTCCGATGCCGCCGCAAAGCGGGGGCCCGGGGATGACGGTTCAGGCGATGACGGAGACGATGCCGTGCTCGTGGAGGAACTCGGCTAGCCCGTCCACCAGGCGGCGGTGGGGCACGTCGTCGAGCGGGACCCACTCCGCCTCGGCCGCGTCGCTCCCGGCCCTCAACTGCCCCGGCTCCAGCACGGTGACGGCGAAGTCCAAGATCACGTCGTGGCGGTCGCCGTCGATGCGTTCGACCCAGCCGACCAGCCGGTCACACACGCCCTCGACCCCCGTCTCCTCGGCCAGTTCCCGCACCACGGCCTCGGCCAGGGTCTCGCCGCCCTCGACCCGCCCGCCCGGGACCGACCAGCTCCCGGCCGCCGGCCCGGTGCCGCGCCGTATGAGCAGCAGCTTGCCGTCGTGCACGGCGATCGCCCCCACGCAGACTTCCGGCCTCACGTGCGCCGCCCTACTCCGCCGACTGGTCCCGCAGTGAGTGGTACATCACCAGCTTGCGGGCGGTGAAGCCCGACTCCTCGAAGAAGTTCTTGGTCGAGCGGTGGCCGGGCAGGGCCATGGCGTCCATGCCGAAGCAGCCCCGTTGCGTGCACCAGGCCACCAGGTCGGCCATCATGGCCTCGCCGAGACCGACCTCACGCGCCCCCGGGTCGACGTAGATGTCCTCGACCACGCCCAGCCGTGAGCCGTCGGACAGGTTCTCGATGCGGGCCACGGCGTAGCCGACGGGCACAGCGTCGATCGTCCCCACCAGGATGCGGGCGGCGGCGTCGGCCAGGTCCCGCCGGAACGTCTCTTCGATGGGCTCCTGGCGGGCCTCCTGGACCCTCCACACGGCGCCGCCCCGCATGGGGGCCAGCTCGCCGATGGCGTCCCGGGCCAGCCTGGCCAGGTCGGGGACGTCGGCCTCGCCGGCCTCGCGGGCGTCCTCCACGCGCCGGCTACGACGCCGTCCGGAGTTGGGCCACCCGCAGGAGGACGGTCTTGCGGCCCCGGCCCGCCTGCTCGTAGGCCCGGACGGCCTCCAGTTCGTCGGCCGACAGGCCCGGCAGCCGCTGCACGACCTGGGACGCCGAGAGGGTGTCGTAGCCGGGGATGGGCAGGTCGGCCGCTTCCGGCGTCTCGACGACGTCGATCGTGCCCATCGGTTCCGGCGAGTTCTCGGGGGCGGGGACGGGCAGCCGGACGTCGTCGGGCGCCAGCACCGGGCCGCGGGCCCCGGACGGGCCCGGCGGGCCCGGGTCATCCTCGGGCGAGGGCGCGGGCGGGGACCCGGGCAGGCGCTCGATGAGGCTCTCCACCTGGCGGCGGCCCTGGGCCACGGCGATCTGGCCCACCATCTTGGCCAGGGGGGCTTGCGTCGCCACCCGGTCACGCCCGTGCGACGCGAGCTTGGGCACCTCGTCGCGGGCCCGCAGCAGCAGGCCCAGGGGGGCGTAGAAGACGAGGTCGAGCAGGCGGTCGAGCGGTCCCGCGCCGCCCCCGCCCGGGGCCTGACCCTCAGACGCAGTCACGGCACAGCATCCGTTGGGGGTCGGCGAGTTGGCTGGGGTGCTTCAGCAGGAAGCACGACTCGCAGCGGAACTCGCCCGGTCGCTTGGGCAGCACCTTGGTCGAGCCCTCGGCCCGCTCGTCGGCGTCGGGCGTCTCCTCGTCCTCGTCCTCGTCGTCCTCGTCGATGGCGACGAGG
>JBOGID010000310.1:0-2211 GCA_050742295.1 Acidimicrobiales bacterium
ACCCTGCACAAGCCGTCCCGCCCTAGGCCGCCGACGCTGGCCGTAGGCCCGTCCGGAACGCCGGGGCCTTCCGGGACGTTGCCTGGGATGGAAGCCAGCCGCACCCCACGAGAGGGAGCTGAGACGCACATGCTCTTCAGGAAGACCCGCATGCCGACCGAGGCGGAGGCGCTGCCGGGCCGCGCGGAGGCCATGCCGGTCCCCGACCGCCACGCCGTGCTGGGCACCCCGCTGCGGCCGCCATTCCCCGCCGGCCTGGAGACGGCGCTGTTCGCCATGGGCTGCTTCTGGGGCGAGGAGAAGACCTTCTGGCAGACCGAGGGCGTGTTCACCACCGCGGTCGGCTACGCCGGCGGCAGCACCCCCAACCCCACCTACGAGGAGGTCTGCTCGGGGCGTACCGGCCACGCCGAGGTCGTGCTGGTCGTCTTCGACCCCGCCAAGCTGAGCTACGAGGAGCTGCTCCAGGTCTTCTGGGAGCACCACGACCCCACCCAGGGCATGCGCCAGGGCAACGACGTCGGCACCCAGTACCGCAGCGCCATCTACACAACTAGTAGTCCGTTCGGGCACGGAGCCGGCGACGACGTCCAGCAGAAGGCGGCCGAGGCCTCCCGCGACATGTACCAGGAGAAGCTGACCGAGGCCGGCTACGGCCAGATCACCACCGAGATCCGCGAGATCGGCACCTTCTACTACGCCGAGGACTACCACCAGCAGTACCTGGCCCGGAACCCCCGCGGCTACTGCGGCCTCGGCGGCACGGGCGTCAGCTGCCCCATCGGGCTGGCCACCGAGTAGTCGAAAGGGTTGGTCACCGCTCCGCAGGGCGGAGCCAGTGGACGAGCCCGTCCGCAGCATCGCTCGGGTAAGTGGCCGGAAGGCCCTCGAGGGCCCGGACGAGCATGCCGACGAACCGGTCGTCGTGGCGGGGAAGCGACCGGTTCGAGGTCAGGATCCGGCAGGGGGCGCACCGCGGCGGGCTTACCGGGTCGGGGTCGGGTCGTTCAGGAGTAGCTGTTGGCGGCCAGCGACGCTCGGGCTCTTTCGAGTGCCGCGTCGTCGGCGGCCACTTCGCGATCGATGTCGTCGCCGAACTCGCCGTAGTAGGCCAAAGCGTCCCGGATCGCAGACGGGTGGGCCCCGACCTGCTCGGCGGCGGCCGCGATCGCAACCGCGTGGCAACGTCGGGCTGCAACCGGATCGAGAGCATCTCACTCATGTATGACGGTGGAAGCGTTGTCAGACGCCTAGTAGGCTGGTGTCATTCGCGATCGGCGCTGCGCGCCGAGGCGGCCGACCTGCCGCTGACCAGCCCTTTTGCGTCACCGCAGGGCTCCCAACTGGGCGGCCGGCCGCCGGAAGAGGGCTTTGACACCAGCCTCCTAGTAGGGTCGCTGCCTGCGTAGCTACGCCGTTCTCGGGACGGGGGCCGTCGGCGGGTTCTACGGCGCCCGGCTGGCGGCGGCGGGCCACGACTGTCCACTTCCTGCTGCGCAGCGACTTCGACCACGTCCGCCGCCACGGGCTGCGGGTCGACTCGCCCCTCGGCGACATCCACCTCCCCCACCCGAACCTCTACGCTGACCCGCGCCACCTGCCCACCGTCGACGTGGCCCTCGTCTGCACCAAGATACGGCGCCCTCGAGGCCAACATGGCCGAGACCGAGGCCATGACGCCCTACCTCACCAGCATGAAGCTGGACCACGACGCCGGCCGCCCCCTCGAAATCCCCGCCATCCTCGACACCCCCGCGGCCGCAGCCCTCAGCGCAGGCACACCCCTCCCCAGAATCGAGACGCTGGCCGCCCTTCTATCGCGAGATTCGCTGTAGTCGGGGACGTCCTTTGCCGATACAACGAGCATGGGTAAGCACCTCACCAGCGGCCCCCTCGTCGGGCAACTGCTCTTCGCCGAAGCGAGCGAGGGAACGATCACCATCGACTGCCTGCTCACCCGGGTGGGGACGGACATCGCCTCCATGCCGGTCACCCTCGAGGCCCGCTTCCCCGGCCGTGCCCGAGCCCGGGCCGCCATCGACCTGCTCGACGAATGGGCATCCCAGGTCGCCACCGTGCAGGTCCAGATCTTCGACGCCCCCGGCGGTCCGCAGGTCGAGATCACCTGCGGCACCGTCCGCCTCGTCCTGGAACCGGAAGCCGAAGCGGCCTAGTCGCCTCGGGGGCTGCGCCCCCGCCGCACGGCTGCGC
>JBOGID010000311.1:0-1837 GCA_050742295.1 Acidimicrobiales bacterium
CGGCAAGGCCCGCGGGTACCCTGGTAGTCGCTCCTCGACGGCCGGGGCACCCCTCACGGCCGACCCCTGATCACGGCGCTGTGCAGGGCGCGCGCCGTCGGGCCGAGGAGCCGCTATGGCGTCGATCGACAGGACGAGCACCGGATGGCGGGCTCGGTGGCGGACGCCGGAGGGCGCCAGCCGGCGCAAGAACTTCCCCGCAAGGCCGACGCCGAGCGGTTCCTGACGAGAATCGAGGCGAGCAAGCTCGACGCCAACTACATCGACCCAGCCGCCGGCCGGGTTACCTTCGGCGCCTTCGCCACCGCCTGGCTCGCCGCCCAGACCTTCGACGCCTCGACCAGGGAGGCGGTGGCGAGCCGGCTCCGCGTCCACCTGCTGCCTGCGTTCGGCGACGTCGAGATCCGCCACATGCGCCATCGATGGTGCAGGTCTGGTTGCGGGACCGGCAGGAGCGCGCCGCGCCCCGGTCCGTGCGGGTCCCGCTCGCCAACCTCTCCGGCATCCTCGGCGCCGCTGTCGAGGACGGGCTCATCGCCCGAAACCCGTGCGCATCGAAAGCAGTCCGGGCACCAGCCGTTGAGCAGGATCGGATAGTCCCATGGACGCTCAGTCGCGTGGTCGCCGTCGTAGCCGCCCATCCGGCCCGCTGGCGGGCGCTGCCGCTCGTCGCCGCCGGCTGTGGCCTGCGCCAGGGCGAGGTGTTCGGTCTCCGGGTGGACGACGTCGACTTCCTGCGCCGCCGAGTCCATGTCCGCCAGCAGGTCAAGCTGCTCGCCGGTCGGCCTATGGTCGCTCCGCCCAAGGGGCGCAAGACGCGCGAGGTGCCGCGGCCGGAGATGGTGGCGGCGGCTTGAGCCGAGCACCTGCGCGCCACGCCGAAGATCGACGGCCTCGTGTTCACGAGCCGGGAGCGCAAGCTCGTGCACCGGAACTACTTCAACCCATGCTTGGAAGCCGGCGCTTCGGGTGGCCGGCGTGGAGCCCAGCAGGGCCAACGGCATGCACGCACTACGCCACTTCTACGCCAGCGTGCAGCTCGAAGCCGGTACGAGCGTCCGGGCCCTGGCCGAGTACCTCGGTCACGCCGATCCCGGCTTCGCCCTCCGCATGTACACGCACCTCATGCCGACCAGTGAGAGTCGGGCCCGGCAGGCGGTGGACGAGGCGTTCGCCGAGGCGCTGGAGGCCGCCCCGTGTGTCACTCCGGTGTCACTGGGCGGCCTCCCGAGCGTGAAACCGCAGGTCAGCGCCCCTACCCGCTTAAATGTCGTAGTACAGGTGGAATTCGTAGGGGTGGGGGCGCAGGCGGAGGGCGTCGATTTCGTGGGCTCGCTTGTAGGCGACGTGGGTGTCGACGATGTCGTCGGTGAAGACGCCGCCCGCCCGCAAGAAGTCGCTGTCGGCCTCGAGCGCGGCCAATGCTGCATCCAGTGAACCGGGCACCTGCGGGACCATGGCCAGTTCCTCGGGCGGGAGGTCGTAGAGGTCCTTGTCGACCGGGTCGGGCGGCTCGATGCGGTTCTGCACGCCGTCGAGGCCGGCCATGAGCATGGCCGCGAAGGCCAGGTAGGCGTTCGAGGACGAGTCGGGGCAGCGGAACTCGACGCGCTTGGCGTTGGGGCTCGTCTGGGCCAGCGGGATCCGGCACGAGGCCGAACGGTTCCGCTGCGAGTAGACGAGGTTGACCGGGGCCTCGTAGCCGGGCACCAGCCGCTTGTACGAGTTGGTCGTGGGGTTGGAGAAGGCCAGGATCGCCGGGGCGTGCTGCAGCAGCCCGCCGATGTACCAGCGGCCGACGTCCGAGAACCCGGCGTAGCCGGCCTCGTCGTAGAAC
>JBOGID010000312.1:0-4953 GCA_050742295.1 Acidimicrobiales bacterium
CGGCCAGGAGGACCTCGGCCTCGACCGTGCCGTCGTCGAACCAGTCGAACAGCTGGCGGGCCAGCCAGCGGCCCCGGTCGGTGGTCAGGACCCAGGCCTGGCCCGCCCACTGCCGCTCGTGGGCCACGAGTGGGCCGGCAGCCGTCCCGAGGCCGTATGCAGCGGCCACGGCGCTCGCCGCAGAAGCGTCCACCGTCGGCACCGCCGCACACCGACGGTCGACCTCGGCCTTCAGGTCGGGCCACGTGCGGTAGCCGTACTGCTCGGCCACCGCCGTCTGGGCGTCGGACAGGGTGGCCCCGGGCTGCACGGCCCGTAGTTGGGCAAGGAGGTCCTTGGCTTGCTGGCGCAGGTGCTCAAGGTTCGGGGAATCGGGCAACGTCCTCATGGCTCGCCTCGCTTCTCGCCCGGACTCGCACGGCCGAATCGAGGAACGGGCTGACGTCGCTCGTGTCCCGCTTCCTCGGGGCGGCTTCCAGCCTTCCGGCGAGTCTCGGCGCTCCCCCGAAGAGCGCAACAAGAGGATACGCCCGGCGGTGCCTCCCCGCCGCTGCACACTCAGATCGTCTGGTTCGCCAGCCGGAGGTGCCAGTCGGTCCAGCGGCGGAGGTTGGCCAGCGCCGCGGCCGGGAGCACCTCGCAGGCCCAGCCCCAGTGGATCGACACCCAGTCCCCGACCGAGACCTCGTCGGCGAAGCCCAGGCCGTCCACCGAGCGCAGGACCCGCTCCGGCTGGGCGTCGCCCAGCGCCAGCTTGCCGTCCCGCCACACCAGCGGCTCGCGGGCCACCATGACCGACGCCCCGTCGACCCCTGTCACCTGCCCCCATGAAATCCGGCAGTTTTCCATGGCAGCCATTCCGACGGTTTCGCGCTCAAGATGCCGGTACACGTCGACGACATGGAAGAGATGGAACGGCTTCGCTCCCTGCGGGGGCTTACGGAGGACCTGCTCGCGGATCTTTGGCGGAAGCTGACGTCCGAAGCGTTCCTCGATCGTCTTGTAGAGGTCACCCGCCTCTACCCCGGCCAGCAGCTCGTTGCCCAGCCAGTACGCCTCCACGACCCGGCGGTCGAACGGATCGCCCAGGCCGTTCGCTGCGGCTATCGACCGTAAGTAGGGCATGGCCCCGGTGAATTGGGTGAGCAGGGGAGTCAAGCGCGGGTCGGCGGTGCCGGTGGCGGCGCGCTCGAGGAGCAGCTCGTTCTCCTTGCCGCCGCAGTACCCCAGGTGGTTGGGCATGAAGGCGTACCGGATGAACAACTCGATGCCTTCCGCGGCGTTTGGGCCACGCAGGCCGGCGGAGGACGTCGTGCCGACAGCCATCACAACCGGTCTACCACCGAACGTTTCCCAAAGCCGCAGTGGCGCGCGCCCTCAAAAGGCGCGACAATCCTCGGTCCGCATCACTCCGGCACACTTCCCCACCGGACGGAGCGCGTCTTGCTTGTAGCAGCCAACATCTTCACCCGTCCCGATGTCATGGGCGGCGCGGCCATCATCCTGCTGACGACTATCGTCGCCCTTCGGATGACGCGGCCGTCACGCAACCCGTTCAGGCTGCGCAACAGCTCGGCGGGCAAGATGCGGGCCACGACCGCCGGTGGCGGCAGCGGCGAGTCGCCCTTCCAGGTCGACAAGGCCGACGGCACAGGGCGCCAGGTCACGTTCTCCGACGTGGCCGGGCTCGAAGAGGCCAAGGCCGAGCTGCGCGACGTCACCGAGTACCTGTCCAACCCGACACGCTTCCAGGCCCTGGGCGCCGAGTTGCCGCGCGGCATCCTGCTCTACGGCATACCGGGCTGCGGCAAGACGCTGCTGGCCCGGGCCCTGGCGGGCGAGACGGGCGTGCCCTTCTACTTCGTGTCGGCCACCAGCTTCGTGGAGAAGTTCGTCGGCCTGGGCGCGGCCCGCGTGCGCCAGCTGTTCGAGTCGGCCAAGCGCGACGCCCCCTGCATCATCTTCGTCGACGAGCTCGACGCCATCGGCCGCCACCGCAACGCAGACGTGTCGGGTGAGCGGGAGTTCGACAACACCCTCAACCAGCTGCTGGTCGAGCTGGACGGGTTCCTGGGCGCGACCGGCGTCCTCATCCTGGGGGCCACCAACCGCCCCGAGCTCATCGACCCCGCCCTGCTGCGCCCGGGACGGTTCGACCGGCGTATCCGGGTCGACCGTCCCGACCGCGACGCCCGCGAGAAGATCCTTATGCTGCACGCCGTGCACCGGCCGATCTCCCAGCGGGTGGACTGGTCCGACGTAGCCTCCAGCACCGCCGGTCTGACCGCGGCCGAGCTGGCCAGCATCGTCAACGAGGCCTGCCTGCTCGCTGCCCGGCGCCACCGCGACCGCGTCGGGTCCGACGACGTCGAGGAGGCGATGGCCCGGGTGCTCTCCGGCACCCACACTGCCCGCCTCATGGGCGAGGACGAGAAGCAGCTGGTCTCGGTGCACGAGGCCGGCCACGCCCTCCTGTCGCTGCTGCTCAAGGGCGTGAACCCGCCGCAGCGAGTGTCCATCGTGAGCCGGGCCAACGCCTTCGGCCGCTCGCCATGGTCGACGGCCGAAGACCGCGAGGTGATCACCAAGCGGGAGCTGATGGCCCAGCTGATCGTCCTCCTGGGCGGGCGGGCGGCCGAGATCAACCTGTTCGGCCAGCCCAGCACCCGGTCGGAGGACGACTTGGAGCACGCCGCCGCCCTGTCCCGTCGCATGGTGGAGAAGCTGGCCATGACGGGCCGCTTCGAGCTGGCCTCCGACAACCGGTCAGACGGCAGGCACGGGTCCTCCAACGGGAGCGACAGCGCCACCAACACCGAGGTGCGCGAGCTGCTGGTCCGGGCCGAGCAGGCGGCCCGCACCATCCTGCGGGACAACGAGGCCGACCTGAACCGCATCGCGGAGGAACTGTTCGAGCGCGAGACGGTCACCGCCGCCGAGCTGAACGAACTGGTGCGAGGCGGCGGCGGCCCCCAGTACGCCCCCGGCGTCTGACCCCACGCCGCCTGACTGACCGCCCGCCGCGGCGGCCGCGGCGGTGCGCCTCTACGCTTGGCCGGCGTGGCTGCACCCCGGTCTGACGGCGCGATCCCGACCGACACCGACCCGGCCGTGCTGCTCGAGGCCCGCACCGCCGGCCGTCTCCTCGACCTCACCACCGCCCTCGTCTCCGAGCTCGATCTCGAACGGCTGGTGCAGCTCGTCACCGACGCCTCCACCGAACTGATCGGCGCCGAGTACGGGGCTTTCTTCCACGGGGCGGCCGACGACAGCTCCGTCCTCCTGCACGCCGTCGCCGGCCCGGTCCGCGATGCGCTCGAGGGCCTCCCGTCGCCCCGCACCACGCCCCTGCTCCAGCCCACGTTCCTGGGCGCCGAGGTCGTGCGCCTGGCCGATGCCACCCAGGACCCCCGCTACGCCGCCAACCCGCCGTTCAACGGCACGCCGCCCGCCAGCCCGTCGGTCCGCAGCTACCTCGCCTTCCCGGTCGTGTCCCGCGCCGGTGACCCGCTGGGCGCCCTCTTCTTCGGCCACAGCCGGCCCGGCGTCTTCACCGAGCAGCACGAGAGGCTGCTGGCCGCCTTCGCTACGCCCGCGGCCATCGCCATCGAGAACGCCCGGCTGTTCCTGAACGCCGAGCGGGACCGCCAGGACGCGCTGCGGCTGGCCGAGCGGGTGGCCCACATGCACGCCGTGAGCGCCCGGCTGGCCGGGGCCCGCACCGTCGACGAGGTGGCGGGCGTCATCGTCACCGGCGCGGCGTACGCCATGGGCTGCGTGCGGGCGTCGCT
The DNA here is from genome assembly GCA_050742295.1 of Acidimicrobiales bacterium. Classification (GTDB taxonomy): domain Bacteria; phylum Actinomycetota; class Acidimicrobiia; order Acidimicrobiales; family AC-14; genus JAHFUQ01. The sequence continues at coordinate 3,792 of JBOGID010000312.1, forward strand.
GTTCGTGCTGGCCGACGGGGGCACCAACCTGCGGCTCCTCGACTCGTTCGGGTACGAAGGTGAATTCCTCGAACGCTGGGGCCGGATCGACACCCGAGAGCGGGTGCCGACGACCGACGCCCTGCGCGAGCGCCGGCTCGTCCTGCTCCAGTCGGACGAGGAGTGGCGCGCCCAGTATCCCGAGCACGCCGGCACCCCCGCCCACAGCGTGGCCCTGGCCGTGATCCCGCTCGCCCTCGGCCCCCACGTGTTCGGGGTGGCCGGGTTCGGCTGGGACGGCCCTCGCCCCTTCAGCGACGACGACGCCCGCTTCCTCGAAGCGGTGGCCGACCAGTGCGCCCAGGCCCTGGAGCGGGCCCGCCTGTACGAGGTCGAGCGGGAGGCGGCCCGCACGCTGCAGCAGAGCCTGCTCCCGCCCCGCACCCCCGAGATCCCGGGCATGGAGGTGGCGGCCGTGTACCGGCCGGGGGACCGGTCGGTGGCGGTGGGCGGCGACTTCTATGACGTGTTCCCCACCGGGCCCAACCGGTGGGGCGTGGCCATGGGGGACGTGTGCGGTCGCGGCGCCCGGGCCGCCTCCCGTACCGCCCTGGTGCGGTACACCCTGCGGGCCGTCGCCACCGGTGAGGACGACGTCCTCGCCGTCCTGCGCCGCCTCAACGACGCCATGCTGGCCGAGCCCGACGCCGACGACCGCTTCTGCGCCACCGTCTTCGGCGTCGTCGAGCTCGACGCCGGTGGGGCGTCGGTCACGCTGGCCTGCGCCGGCCACCCCCTTCCCGTCGTCGTGCGGCGGGCGGGCTGGCTCGACGTGCGGGGCCAGCCCGGCACCCTCGTGGGCGTGCTGGACGAGCTCGACGTCAGCGTCGACCGCGTCGGCCTTGGCCCCGGCGACGCTCTCGTCCTGTTCACCGACGGCATCGCCGAGGCCCGCAACAACGAGGGCGAGCAGTTCGCCGACGAGTACCTGGCCGAGGCCCTGCTGGAGGCGACCGACCGCAGTGCCACCGAGCTCGCCGGTGCCATCCGGGACCAGGCCCTCGCCTTCGCCGGCGGCACCCTCGGGGACGACTTCGCCGTGCTCGTGCTGCGCGTCCCGCCCGATGCGGCGGACGACCCGCGCGGGCGGCTGGCCTCGGCCCTCGGCCCCGACGCCGCCGCC
>JBOGID010000313.1:0-5023 GCA_050742295.1 Acidimicrobiales bacterium
GGCGAGGGCCATGCCCGCCTCGACGTCGGCGAGGGCGTCGTCCCAGGCCCCGCCCAGGAGCCGGCGCATGGCCAGGACGCAGTGGTAGAGGGGCAGCCAGGCGGACGCGTCCGCCGCCCGACCGACCTGCACGAGCAGCGGCGCCAGTTCGGCGGCCAGCTCGTCGGCCCGTGCGGACGGTGAGTCGGCCAGCCCCAGCGCGTGCTCGAGAAGGCGAACGGCCACCAGCGGCGACCGGGAAGCGGCTCCGCCGGCGGCACCGGCGAGCCAGTCGACGGCCTCGGCGTCACCCGGTCCGGCGCCCGCGACGAGGTGCTCGGCCACGACGAGGGCGGGATAGCGGCGCGCGGCCAGGACCCGTGCGACATCGCGGTGGAGGCCTTGGCGCAACGGCTCAGCGAGGTCGAGGTAGATGGCGTCGCGGATGAGGTCGTGACGGAACGCGAGCTCCCCGCCGGTGTCGCCGAGCACACCGGCGGCCAGGGCGTCCGACAGGAGGGGAGCGAGCTGGGCGGGGCGGCGGCCGGTGACGGCGGCGAGGTGGTCGAGGCGGAAGCGACGACCCAGCACCGATGCGACCGTCAGCACCTCGACGGTCCCTGCCGGGAGCGACCGCAGGCGGCGTTTCACGGCCGATCGGAGCGTTGCCGGGAGCTCGGCCGTCCCCAAGACGGTCCCGGCCCGGGCCAGCTCGATGATGAGCAACGGGTTCCCGCCCGCCGGCGCGACCGGATCGCCACTCGGCAGTCCGGCGGTGTGCGCCAGGTCGGCGGCGTGATCGGCATCGAGGGCGGCCAGGGTGAGGTGTCGGGCTCCCGCCCCGACCAGGGCTTCGATGGCGCCGTCGAGCGCCCCGCTCCGGGGAAAAGACCGGGCTGTCAGTGCGACGACGAGCGGGACCGCCCCCGCTGCCCGGCCCAGGGCGACGACACACCGGACCGTCGACGGATCGGCCCAGTGGAGATCCTCGAGGACGAGCAGCACCGCGCCGTCCGCCGCCATCTCCTCCGCCGTGGCGACGATGGCGTGCGTGATGGCGAACCCGAGGTCGCTGCCCGGCACGGTCGCTGCTTCGTCCTGCACCCCGGCGGTCTCCGCCACTGGGCCGAGCGCCTCGACGAGGGGACCGAACGGCCGGTCGACGCCGAGCTCGTCCGCCCCTCCCGATAACACCCGAAAGCCTTGGCGCTGCGCAATCCCCACCAGTTCGGCGACGAGTCGGGTCTTGCCGATGCCGGCCTCGCCCTCGATCACGAGCACCCCGCCTGCGCCGCTCGCAGCCGCGAGGAGCGTGGCCTCGCCCGCCGAGAGTTCCCGGTCGCGACCGACGAACGGGAGGCCGTCCATGTCCGCGGTACTAGCGCGTCCGGACTGCACCGCGCCCGTCTGCGGCAGACTCGAACCATGACGAACGAGGGGCTCGGCCACCATTCCCATGATGCGTCGAGTGGCGAGGGGTCTTGGGACGACCGCTACCGCGCACGCGAGCAGATCTGGAGCGGTCGCCCCAACGGCGCGCTGGTGGCGGAGATCGCCGACCAGTCGCCCGGGAGCGCGCTCGATGTCGGCTGCGGCGAGGGCGCGGATGCCGTCTGGCTCGCCGTCCGCGGCTGGCGCGTGATGGCGCTGGATGTCTCCGAGGTCGCACTCGATCGCGCCCGGGAGGCGGCGAGCGGCGCAGGGGTCGACGTGGAGTGGCACAACACCGGGCTCCTCGACGCCCCGTTGGCGCCCGGGGGTTTCGACCTGGTGAACGCGCAGTACCCCGCCCTCCTGAGCACGCCCGGGCGCGGTGCCGAACGGGCGCTGCTCGCGGCGGTGGCCCCTGGCGGGACGCTGCTGGTCGTGCACCACGCCGATCTCGATCCCGAACGGGCCAAGGAGCACGGCTTCGACCCCGCCGACTACGTCGCCTCCGAGGACGTGCTGGCGATGCTCGACGACGGCTGGACCATCGAGGTCAACGAGACCCGGCCGCGGGACTCTCTCGCCGGCGGAGACCCCCATCACACCCAGGACCAGGTTGTACGCGCCAGGCGTCGGGCCTGATGCCAGCGAGTGCGCGCCGCTGCCGCCCTCGGTGAGGAAGGCGGCAGCGGGATACGCGGCGTACCGGGTGGGTTACTTGTTCTTGAGCGGCAGCGGGTCGGCCCCGGCCGAGAGGGAGTTGCCGCCGGGGCCGCAGGCCAGGCCGTTGCAGGCCTGGATCTGGTGGACGAAGTCCACGCCCGCCGGGGCGTTGTGGAAGGTGTAGGACGTGGCGTTGGCCGGGACGATGACCTCACCTGACGTCTTGTTGTTCGAGTAGCTGATCTTGAAGAACGTCTCGGTGCTGGCGCTGTCCACCCAGTGCACCTCGTAGCTCGAGGGCGTGCTGGGGCCGGCCTGGAGGGTGCCGATGCGGGGCAGCTGGGTGAACGTCACCATGGCCTTGGTGGCGCTGATGCTGTCGACCCGGATGCGGATGCCGTCGATCTCGTAGTCGAACGCCTCCGGCACCGGCGACTTCGTGCAGTTGTCGTTGTTGTCGCAGAAGTTGCCGGTGAACATCTTCTCCCGGTCGAACACCATGCCCGCCAGCCAGCGGGCCCCTGCTCCGCCGTCGGAGCCCATGAGCCGGATCCGCTTGGCGATCTTGTCAGGGTTGTCATCGGTGGGAGCTGGCTCCTCCCAGGTCTCGTAGATGATCACCGCTCCGGGGGCTCCGGCGAAGGGAAGCTTGGCGTCGAGGCCCACAGGGCGGCGGAACTCGACCAGGTAGGCGTGCTTGGCCACCGGGTCGGTGGGGGCGATGCGGGCCAGGACGGGCCCCGTGCCGGGGCTGTCGAGGGGCTGGAGGTCGACCGTGGTGGTGGCCTGCTCGGGCACGTTCACGATCCGGCCGTTCAGCCACCCCGCCTCGTTCTTGTTGTAGGCGCTCTGGTGCTTTTGCATGCAGGCGTAGGTGGCGATGGGAGTGCAGGCCGAACCGGAGCTGCTCAGCACGTCCCACTGGTTGTCGTAGGAGCCGGCCAGGCCGGTGTGGTCCATGTACATGGCGTGCCCCAGTTCGTGGGCGACGGTGCCGCCCGCCATCCAGCCCTTGGGCGGAAGCCACGTGACCTTTCGCCCGTCCAGGAACCCGCCGAAGGAGTACGTCACCAGGTTGTTGTTGAAGGCCAGGTTGAGGATGGCGAAGTCGTCAAGGTTGAAGTCGGCGGCGGCCTTGGCGCTGCACTCCTCGTACAGCTTGCCCAGGAGCATCTTGCCGTCCTCATCGTTGATGTAGTCGGCCTGGTTGTTCGGCAGCTCGTACCAGTTCCCCGCCGCGGGCGCGATCTTCGACCCGCCCAGGTTGATCTGGTCGTACGACGTCTGGCGGAAGTAGGTGTCCATGATGCTGTTCGAACCGGCCAGCCCCTCGAAGTACGGTTGCATCTGGGGCTGGGCGGCCTTGTCCTTGAACCGGCACAGCACCGTCAGCACGGGCTTGGGGGTGCCCGTCGTACCGGGCGGCACGCTCAGCGGGAGCCCCTTGGAGGCGTCGCCCTGCACGTCGACGGCCGCGGCGGTGAGGGTGCCCCGGTCCCGGCCGCGCGTCGGCGAGGTCGCCCGGACCGCGACGCGCTTGCCGGCGAGGACGTCGAGCCCGCCGAGGCGTTGGACCAGGGCGGGCGGGAAGCTGATCGCCGTCGACTGCGACGGGGCGCGTTCGTTGCTGACGAACGTCGCGAGGTAGCCCTCCGACCGTTCGTCGGTGGGGTCGGCGTGCGCCGCCCCGAAGATGCCCTGCACGACGATCTCCTCGGTGCTGGGCTTGGGCCCTCCTGCGGTCTGGGCCGCCGCCGGCCCCGCGACCGTGCCGAACGCCGCCGCCGCCATGGTCGCCGCCAGAAAGCTGCGGTTGGCTCTGCGGGTCGTGAACATCCCTGTCTCCTTCCGGCGTGGCCCTCCGGCCGTCGCTCGAAGGCAAGGTGCACCGTCCCGCTATCGGGACACTTACGGCTCGCTAACGACTGGCCGCCCGCACCCGGCGACGTCGAGTTTGGACGTCGAGGAGGTCGTTGGCGCTCGCCGCCATCGCGGGCGCGGGCGTTGCCATGGTGCTCGTCGGGATCATGCTCGTGCTCTCGGTGAAGCGCGCCCCCGACGGGGCGAGGGTGGCGGCGTGAGGCGCGGCCCCTCCGTGCTCGTCCTCGCGGCCGCCGCTGTACTCGTGGGGCCTGTGGGCGCGAACGCCCAGCGTGCCGCCCCGTCCATCACCGAACCTGTGCAGCTGACCAAGGGCGACACTGCGCCGACCCGCACCTAGTAGGTCCTCGCGGAAATCACACGGATGTGATTTGATGTGGGCATGCGACTACCTCCGCTTGTGATCAGTAACGAGGACCGGGCCGAGTTGGAGCGCCGAGTCCGGTCCAACACCGTCGAGGCCCGATCCGCCCAGCGGGCCAGGATCGTCCTGTTGGCCGCGGACGGGATGTCGAACCGGGCCATAGGCGAGCTGGTGGGGATGCACTACAACCAGGTCGGCGTGTGGCGGCAGCGCTTCGCCGCCGACGGGCTCGCCGGGCTGCTGGACGGCGACCGGCCCGGCCGGCCACCCGTGTACGGCCACGACGACGTGCTGCTGCTCGTGAAGACCGTCACCGAGAACCCGCCCGACGAGGCGACCCGCTGGACGATGGCGGCGCTGGCCGAGCGCATGGCCGCCGAGGGGGTGGCGATCTCGGCGTCGCAGGCGTGGAGGATCTGCCGGGCCCTCGACCTCAAGCCCTGGCAGGTCCAGTCCTGGATGACCAGCCACGACCCCGACTTCTGGGAGAAGGCGGGCGACGTGTGCGGGCTGTACCTGGACCCTCCGGAGAACGCCCTGGTGTGGTCGGTGGACGAGAAGACCGGCATCCAGGCCAAGAGCCGCATCAACCCGACCCGCCCGGCGGTCCCGGCCGAAGGGGCCGTTGACGCCCTGCGACCCGAGCCGGGCGCGCCCGAGCGCGCCCCTGCCGCCAGCGCCGCGGCGGCGCAGCCCGAGGCCCCGAGG
>JBOGID010000314.1:0-2672 GCA_050742295.1 Acidimicrobiales bacterium
GATCGTGGCCCTGACCAGGGGCGTGGACGACGCGCTGGCGGCCGAGATGGTGGCCAACCCCAAGGCCGACGTGGTCATCGCCCCCTCCTGGTCGCCAGGAGCCCTGGAGCTGTTCGCGGCCAAGCGCAAGAACTGCCGGTTGCTGGAGGCCGCGGCGCCGCCCGCGCCGGGCCTGCACCTCCGCCAGGTGGGGGACGGGTGGCTCGTGCAGGAGCCGTACCGGTTCGCCGCGGGACGGGCCGACTGGCGGGTGGTCTCGGCCGCCGAGCCCACCGACGACCAGTGGGACGACCTGGAGCTGGCCTGGACGGTGTGCGCCCACGTGAAGTCCAACGCCATCGTGCTGGCCGCAGGAGGGATGGCGGTGGGGATCGGCGCCGGCCAGCAGAACCGGGTCGACCCGGGCGAGATCGCGGTGCGCAAGGCCGCAGGCCGGGCCAAGGGTGGGGCGTGCGCGTCCGACGCCTTCTTCCCGTTCCGGGACGGCCTCGACATGGTGGCCGCAGCCGGTGTGGGGGCCGTCATCGAGCCCGGTGGGTCGATGCGCGACCCCGAGGTGATCGCCGCCGCCGACGAGCACGGCATCGCCCTGGTGTTCACGGGCGAGCGCCAGTTCCGCCACTGATGGCCGCCGTCCTCATGCTCGGCGCGCCGGTGGTGGACGCGGTCAAGGCCGACATCGCCGAGCGGGTGGCCAAGCTGGCGGCCGACGCCGTCACCGTCGGCCTGGGCACGATCCTGGTGGGGGATGACTCCGCCAGCGCCCGCTACATCGCCATGAAGCAGAAGGCGTGCGAGGAGCTGGGGATCGCCGCACCGCACGTCCACCTCGACGCGTCCGGGTCCCAATCAGAGTTGCTCGACGCCGTGCGCCGGTTCAACGAGGACCCGGGGGTGCACGCCTTCCTGATCCAGAACCCGGTGCCGGCGGGGTTCGACTTCAACGAGGCCATGCAGGCCATCGACCCGTCCAAGGACGCCGACGGGCTCCATCCCGTCAACCTCGGCCTGCTGGGGCTGGGCGTGCAGGGGGCACCCCGCCCGTGCACGCCCATGGGGATCCAGGCTCTGTTGGCGCACTACGAGGTGCCGGTGGCGGGGCGGCACGTCGTGATCGTGGGCCGTGGGGTCACCCTGGGTAGGCCGCTGTCCATGCTGCTGTCGCTGAAGGAGCCGGGGGCCAACGCCGCGGTGACGGTGGTGCACACCGGGGTCAGCGACATCGGCTCGTTCACGCGGGAGGCCGACATCGTGGTGGCGGCTGCGGGCGTGGCCAACATGATCCAGCCCGACATGGTGAAGCCGGGCGCGGCCGTCGTGGGCGGCGGCCAGTCCTACGAGGGCAAGCGGGCGCTCAGCGACGTGGACGAGTCCGTCGGCGAGGTGGCGGGCTGGATTACGCCTCGTGTCGGCGGCGTCGGTCCCACCACGGTCGCCATGCTGCTCCGCAACGCCGTCGATGCGGCAAGCCGCTGATGGCCCATATCGCCGACCTCCTGATGGCGGGGCGGACGTTCTCGTTCGAGTTCTTCCCGCCCAAGAACGACGCCGAGCAGGCGACGCTGGTCCGTACCCTCCGGGAGCTGGAGCCGCTGGAGCCGTCCTTCGTGTCGGTGACCTACCGGGGCGGCGCCTCGTCCCGCATGCGGACCCACGACCTGGTGGCGGGCATGCTCCGCACCACGACCCTGACGCCCATGGCCCATCTGACCTGCGTGGTGCACTCGCGGCTCGAACTGGCCGAGATCCTGGTGAACTTCCGCAAGGCGGGCCTGGAGAACGTCCTAGCTCTGGGTGGGGACCCGCCGCCCGACGACGAGGCGGGGGCCGGGGAGCTGAAGCACGCGTCCGAGCTGGTGGAGCTGGCCCGGGCCATCGGGGGGTTCTCCATCGGCGTGGCCGCCCACCCCGAGCTCCACCCCAACTCGGGTGGCGACCGGGCCGCCGACCGCGACCACCTGGCGGCCAAGATGGAGCTGGCCGACTTCGCCATCACCCAGTTCTTCTTCCGGGTCTCTGACTACACGGGCCTGGCCGAGGACCTGGCTGAGCGGGGCGTGGACAAGCCCGTGATCCCGGGGATCATGCCCATCACCAACCTCAAGTCGGTGCGGCGTATGGCCCAGCTGTCGGGCTGCGACGTGCCGCCCGAGGTCGTGGCCCGGCTGGAGTCGGCGGGCGACGACACCGACGCGGTGTGGCGGATGGGCGTCGACATGGGCACCGAGCTGTGCCAGGGCCTGCTCGACGCCGGCGCGCCGGGCCTGCACTTCTACACCCTGAATCGCTCGCCGGCGACGCGCGAGATCTACGAGAACCTGGGGCTATCCGGGCCTCACTAACCTGCCGCAATGGCCCAGAAGATCACGGTCGAGCCAGGCGGCCGGCTTCGTGTCCCCGACGAGCCGATCATCCCCTACATCCGCGGCGACGGGATCGGGATCGACATCTGGCCCGCGGCCCAGGCCGTGCTCGATGCCGCCGTCGCGAAGCACGGCAGCCGCATCTCGTGGATGCCGGTGCTGGCCGGCCAGCAGGCTTATGAAGAGACCGGGAACTGGCTGCCGGAGGAGACGGTGGTTGCGTTCCGGCAGCACGTGGTGGGCATCAAGGGGCCGCTCACGACGCCCGTGGGCGGGGGCATCCGCTCGCTCAACGTGGCGCTGCGCCAG
>JBOGID010000315.1:0-2520 GCA_050742295.1 Acidimicrobiales bacterium
CAGCCCGAGGGCGGCGGGGGCCAGCAGCACGTCGGGCGTCTCCAGGCGCACGGGCAGCCAGCCGCGGGCGCCGGCCCACGCCACCAGGATGCACGTGAGCGACATCGCCCAGCAGCGGACGGCCCACGCCAGCCGCCACGAACGGCCGATCGCGAGCGGCAGGACGGCGGCCACGAGGAACGCCCATCCCAGGGGGGCGGCGCCCATGGGGCCCAGCTCGAACCGCAGCAGCGTCGACAACGCCGGCGCCCGGGACGGGTCGGGCGCCACACCTGCGACCGTGGCCCAGCCGCCGGGGGTGAACAGGTCGACTGACCAGGGGACGTGCAGGACGAGGGCGACGAGCAGGGCGGCCAGGCTCCCCGCCAGGGCCCGGGCCATGCCCGGCACGCCGCCGACCAGCAGCGACCCCAGGAGCAGGCCCAGCACGGCCACCGCCAGGGCAACGGCGACCGACGGGGCGAAGGCGGCCGCCACGGCCAGGATGAGGCCGAGTTTCACCGCCTCGGCCCGGGCCCGGGTGGCGGCCGGCGCCTCCGACTCCTCCAGGTCTGCGCCGAACGGCGCCAGCCCGCTGAGGCGGGCCACGATCGTGAGGAGCCAGGGCATGGCCGCCCACGCCACCAGGCCCGTCCACCGCCCCCTCGCCAGGGCGCCGTAGGACACGGGGATGGCGAGGTAGGCGACGACCGCCGCCAGCCGGGCCAGAGACGACCCGAACCGCCGGGTGAGCCGCCACGTGCCGAGGGCGGCCAAAGGCCACGCACCCACGATGAGCAGCTTTTGGAGCACCGCCACCTTGCCCAGGAACAGGAACCCCGACACTCCCAGCAGCCCGAAGGCGGTCGGCGCGGGGGCGGCCGAGCCCAGCCCTGTCAGGCGCCAGCCGCTCACCCAGTGGCCCAGGAATGTCGAGACCGACGAGAACGGGGCCAGTTCCCCGACGGCAGGTAGGCGTCCGGAGATCAGGTTGCGGCTCCCGGCAAGCACGGCCAGGGCCAGGACGCCCAGGACGACGGCCGCGGCCTGGCCCGGCCCCCGTCCCACGGAGCCCGCCAGCCGGTGGCCGGCGGCCACGATGGCCTCGGCCCGGTCGTCGGCGTGCAGCCGCCGCCGCAGGTAGTTGGTGAGACGGACGCTGCCCCTGACCTGGAGGCGGCGCACGTCCGAGTCGGGGACGGCCCTTGCCTTCTGGGTGGCCTTTCGCAGCTGGCGAAGGTCGCCGGGGTGGCGCAGGTTCCACCACCACGCCGACGGGATCTGGCCCACCTCCGACCACCGGCGCCCCACGAGGGCCAGGATCAGTTCCACGAGGGTCACGAGGAAGGCCTGGGGCACGACCCGCAGCAGGTGGAGGAACGAGTAGCTCTTCAGCATCGCCCGCAGGTGGTGGCGGCGGTCGAGCTTCAGGTGGTCGGCGTCGGGCGGCTGGGCCTCCGGGCCGCCCAGGCGGTGGCGCACCCGCGCCGCCGGCGCCACCAGTACCCGTCCGCCCGCGATCTGGGCGCGCCAGCAGAAGTCCACGTCCACGCCGTTGTCGCCCATGGTCGAGTCGAACCCGCCCAGGGCCGAGAACAGGTCGCTGCGTACGAGCATGCACGTGTTGGTCACGGCGAAGACGTCCCGGACGGCGTCGTGCTGCTCCTGGTCGAGCTCACCCTTGTCGACGACCGGCGCGGTGGTCCCCGTCTTGTCCACCACCAGGCCTACGTCGAGCAGCCGCTCGGGCCGGTCCCACTCGACGACCTTGGGGGCCACGACGGCGGCGTTCGACCGGAACGCCTCTTCGACCATGCGGCGGATGGCGTCGGAGTCGGGCGCCACGTCGTCGTGGCAGAACGCGAGGAAGGAGGCGCCCTGCACGGTCTGCAGGGCGTCGTTGGCGAGCGTCGCGAACGTGCCGCCGCCGTCGACCCGCCGGACGTAAGCCTCGGGGAGCACCGACGCGACCCTCGGCGTGGGGTCGGCGCTGCGGCACCCATCGATGACCAAGACCGAGAGGTTCGGGTAATCCTGGCTGCCGAAGCAGGCCAGGGCCTCCTCGAACCACGGGCCCGGCTCGCTCGCCACGATCACCGCCACAACGGGAGGTGCGGAAGGCGGGCGATCCATGCCGGATGACGACGTTACAGCGCCAGTTGTCGTGGATCGGGGCACTGCTCCCAGCTTGCGCGCGGCCGTCCGTACACTGGCGGCATGGACGACGACCTGCGTATTCGGGCCCGCGACGCCGGCTACACGGCCGTCGGCTTCGGCGTGCTGGCCGTCCAGCGCCTCCAGGTGAAGCGGCGGGAGGTCCAGAAGGAGGTCGGCCGGCGCATCGGCGGCAAGGCGGGCGTGGCCCAGGCCGTCCGCCGCGTCGAGGCCGTCGTCGACCCTGTCCTGGACAAGGTGGAGAAGCAGTTACCGCCCCAGGGCCGCGTGGTCATGCACACGGCCCGGACCGCCTCCAAGGTGGTCCAGAAGACGCTGCTGGGATAGCCCCTAACTGTTGTGGAACGGCCTGTCAAGGATGAGTGC
>JBOGID010000316.1:0-8188 GCA_050742295.1 Acidimicrobiales bacterium
CGGACCAGAACGGGGAGTACTCGCCGCCCTTGGCGAACGGGACCCACCGCATGCCGGCGAAGGTCTCCTCACGGGTTCGAGCGATGCGGGCCGGGTCGACCTCCCAGAAGGCACGGACGAACCGGAAGTCGTCCCCAGTCGCCAAACCCTGGCGCACAGCAGCCCCGTGACCCTCCAACGACGGGAAGTCGGTGAACAGGCGGCGGATGTCGGGGCTCACCCAGTAGGCCATGGGTGAGCCGGGTACGGCGTCGAAGGCGGAGGGCGCGACTCGGAAGACTCGGTCGTCCGACTCGCCCTTGCGGACATGCGCACACGCCTCGGCCAATGCCTCGGGCCGGCGCTCGGGCGGTTCGCGAAGAAGTCGGATGAAGGTGGCGTCCCGGTCCCTCCCCCCTGAGCCGCGCCGCACGACGTAGGCCGCAGCCTCCACCAGTGCTTCGTGCATGACCTTGTGGCCAAGGTCGGCCAGCACCGTGAGGTCGTTACCGAGCAGCACCTCCTCCCGCCAACGCTCGAAGGTTGTGAGGAACATCCCGGCTCGGGAGGTGATGGCGCCCACGCACCCTTCGGGCTTGCACAGCTCGAGCCCGCGCCCTACGAAGGCGGCGAACAGGTTGGAGTCCTTGGTCGGCAGCCACGGGTAGGCGGCCTTGAGGTATGCCTTGGTCCGCGGGATGGGCTCCCCGAACGGAGGGTTCATGAGCACGGCGTCGTACCGCTGGGCCAGCGCGGTCACGAGCCGCAGCGCATCGCCCCCCTCGGCCGCCAGCACTCGTTCGGCCGGCGTGGAGGTGACCTGGTCGGCCGCGGCCTGCGCCTGGGCAAGAACCTCGCTTACCAGCGCCTCGACGGAAGCCGCGCCGGCCTCGATCGCAGCGTCCATCAGCGACGTGTCCTGGCGCTGGCGACAGCCTCCGCGCCCACCGCCATAGGTCATGCGGCGAGCCAGATCGCCGCTGAGCAACTCGTCCACCTTGAGGAGACTTCCCACCTCAGGTGCGGCGTCGAGCTGTTCGACCAGCTCTTCCAGGAACGTACGGCGGGACGCATCGACCGACGCCAGCAGCTCAGCCCTCACCGCCGGACCGCCAGGCACGGCCCGGGCGCACACCACGTTGGGTACGGGAAGAGGTGCGTCAGGCCGGTGGCGGCGGGCACGGAAGACAACGGCAGCGGCCGCGACTTGGACGGCCCGAGCGTCGATGTCGATCCCCCACAGCGCCTCGACGATCATCGGCGCGGCATCGCCAGCAGGGACCCCTCGCAGCGCCCAGGCTCGCTCCAGCACGTCGTAGGCGCCAAGCAGGAAGTGCCCGGAGCCGACCGCCGGGTCGAGGACCCGCACCTCGCCCAGATCGAGCGGCTGACCCTCCGGCGACGGCGAGTCGACCAGGTAGGCGAGCTCGCCAGCCAGTTCGCCGAACCCGCCCTCGACCAGCCGGCGGCCCAGTGAGTTGTGGACCAGGAAGCCCACGACGTAGTCGGGGGTGAAGAACTGGTTGCGTACCGCCAGCTCGTACGAGTCCTGCGGTTGCGGGTTGGCCCGGCGCATCTCCGAGCGCTCCTCGTCGCGGTTGAAGAACTGGTAGGTCCAACCCAGCGTGTCGGGCGCGGCCCAGGCGCCAGCCAGCGCGCCGTCGTTGACCAGGGCTACCAGCTCGTCGACAGCCGGCGGCGGCGGCCGGAGGCGCAGCAGGGGGCTCCTCGGGTCGAACAGGCGCGGGACGTCGGCCGCCAGCTCGTCGCCGCAGAGCTGGAGGTAGGCCCAGTAGCCGGCGTCGTCATCGGCGCCAAGGAGGGGTGCTACCTCGAGCACGTCGCGGAACCCGGTAGAACGCCGTCCGGCCGCGAGGGACTCGGGCAACAGGCCGAGGGCCTCGGCCACCCGGACAGCCACCAACCGGTTGGTGTGGGTGAAGGCGGCCTCCCGCACCAGGCGGCCGGCATCCCGACCCAGCGCTTCCCACAGCCCCACCAGCTCGGCCCGGACGGCGACGTGATCAGGCTCCAGCTTGAGGCGGGACGCGTCCTCAGGCGCGTTCGCCCCCACCCGGATGCCGTAGGCGCCCTCGAGGGTGCGACGCAACTCCCGGTCAAGAAGAGCGCGCAGCTTGCCGACGACCCGGCGGAGCGCCTCCCGCTCGTCAACGCTTAGGGCATCGTGGCGCGGCCCGCCGCTCACGTGAGCCGCACCTCCCTGCCGTCATCGAGCAAGGCGAGGGCGTGCGCCCGCACGGCGTCGAGCGTCGTGTCGAGCTCCTCGACGGAACGGATGGGGCCGGGCACAACCTCGGTGGCGATGGCGGCCACATCAACCCGGACAACACGCCCGGCCGACCGAAGCGCGTCGAGGTCAGCGCGCACGAGGTCGGCCGCCTCCCCATAGCGAGCCCGACGGGCCAGCACCTGCTCGACCGTGGTCGCGCCCGACGGGTCGAGGGAAGCCAGTCGGGCCGCGAGGGCGGCTTCCGTCGAGACCGGGTCCAGGTCGCCGGCCTCGGCCGCGAGCTCGGCCCGGAGGGCAGCCAGATCGGTTGCCGCGGTGGCGCGGGCACCCTCGATGTGGTCCTGGCGCGCCGACTCCAGCTCGCCGGTCAGTGACCGGACCTGAGGGAGGTGATCGACCAGGTCGCCCGCTCCCAGCAGGTCCGCCAAGCGAGCACGTGCCGGTCGAGCTTGCTCGGGCAGCTCCTGTTCGGGGAGGGCTGCGGCGGCCCGGGCCCGGCTGAAGAGGCCAGGATCCTCGGCGATGACGTCGCGTACAGGGCGTACGGCTCGCAGGCCAGCCTGGAGGTCGTCCCAGGAGGCGGCCAGCTCGGTGACGAGGTACGCATCGTCCTCGTCCAGTGCGCCCAGCACGCGCCGGGCCGACTCGATGGCCGTCGGTACCGGGACGCCGGCTCCGTTGAGGAAGCTCACCACTTCGGCCACGGGCTGGCGCTCGGCCCCGAACGTGGCCCGGGCCCGGTTGGCGAGCTCGTCGAGGGACACCGGGCAGGTCTGGCCGGTGAGCTCGGAGACTCGTTGCGCCAGGCGGGAACGCGTAGGCAGGTCGGGCCCGGTGTCGACCGGTGGCCGCACGACGACCGAGCGGAACGGCGCGACGCCACGGAACACGCTGTCGAGCCGGCGATCGCTCACCGAGGTGATGCGCTGGCCCTGGTAGGTGATCTCGGCCAGCCCGGCCCGGAGCGCGCCGGCCACGACCGCCTGCACCACTTCAACGGAAGCGCCGTAGGGCGCCGCGCCGAAGTGGCGCTCAAGGTACTGGCCGGTCGCGGGCTGGCCATAGTCGTCGCGACGGCGGACCTCGGCGACCACGGCCTGGACCGCCCCGCGGTCGGTGACCAGCTCAGGGCCCGACGGGGTGATCGTGAACAGGCCGATCCCGGAGTCGCCGAGCGATGCGGGGAGCAGGGAAAGGTCGTCGGTGCGGGCGACTTCCAAAGGGGTTTTCGAGTCGATCTTGGCGGCGAATGTCGCGAGATGGGGGTACATGGCCGGCAGGCGGCCCTTTACCGCCGCCTGCACGGCTTCCACGAGCGTGCCGGACGGGGGGTCGCCGAGGAGGCCCTGGAAAACCAGGCCGCCCTCGTCCAGATCGGCCCGCAGCCGCTCGACGTACTGTCCCTCGTGGCGGCGCTGCCTGGACCGTTCCTCAGCAACCAGCTCCCGTGTTGCGTCGGAGGCGGAGCTCGACGAGTGCCGCTCGACCATGGTGCGGCTGCGGAAGACCTCCCGCAGTGCCAACCACGAGTCGTCACCCGGCCGGAACCACCAGACGACGCGGTTGGAGGCCGCCCGTTCACGAGTCGCAGGGACGAGCTCGTCAGGTTGATCCCCATCGCCCAGAGCATGCAGCTCGACGACCACGTCGCCGTCAGCGAGCTGCTCGCCATCGACCGCGAGCCCGATCTTGAAGAGCCGCCCTTCCGTGACAGCCAGTCGGGCACTCAGCTCCTCCCGGAGGATGCGACGCCGCTCGCGAACCTCATCGCCGGGGCGGAAGTCGAGCTGGCGCTTCTCATCCCACTGCTTCTGCTCGGCTGACTGCAGCTGGTAGCCGGCCTCCGTCTCACGAAGCCAGCCAGCGGCGACCAACCGCTCGGCTGCGTCCGCGATCTCAGCCCGTCTGCTCTCGGCGCTGATGGCAGGGTGGAGCAGCACGGCCAGGTTCTGCGCGGTGAGGGGCAGCGAGCGCACGCCGTGCACCAGAGCGATCACCTTCATGACGTGGGCCTCGGCGCTCGCCCCGCCGAAGTCGTCGATCACCTGATCGACCTGGTGGCGGAGGCTCGAGTCGATCACGTCGATCAGCAGGTCATAGGAGCGGTCAAGCGTGACCAGTGCGCCGATCTTGTCGTCGCCCAACCCGACCCGGGGATTGGCCAGCAGCTGCTGGGCGTGCTGGATGATCGTCCGGTTGGAACCACCGAGGGGTGCGCCGGCCCGCAACTGGCTCCTCCGCTGGGTCACGGCGTCGATCAGGAGCTGCACCTGATAGGGCAGCAGGGGATAGAGGCGAACCAGGTCATCGACGGAGAACTCGTCGGAACGCCGGTCGGAGGCGAGGCGGAGGTTGGCGGCGAGGCGCTCGCGGGTTGGCGCCACGAGCGCCTCGATCTCCCGTCGCCCAGCGTCGGACTTGTCGAGCACCCGGAGGCCGACGACTTCCCGGATGTCGGACGCGGTGAGGTCCACGCGGATCGGGAACCGGTCCCGCACCCTGGCCAGCTCGACGCCTTTGCCCTCCAGGGAGTCGACTACCTCCTCCATGCGCTCCTGGCTGGTCGTGATGAGGAACAGGCGACCCTGCTGCTTCTGCACGGCCTCGGCCAGCCCCTGGAGGGCGAGCATGCGGACCCGGGACCGGGCCACGTACTGGCCGGCCTCGTCCACGACCATGACGAGGCGACGGGCGCCGCCGCCGCGGCGGTCGAGGAGGTCGACTGCCCGCTTGGCGAACCAGTTGGCGTCAACGGTGGGCGAGGTCCGGCCCCTGGCCCACGAGTCGGCCAAGGGGAAGGTGGCGGGATCAAGGTCGTGCAGCACCCGCGACGCCATGTTGGGCGCCAGCGTCGTGTGCCGCACGAGCTCCCATGGGCGCCTGTGCACCTCCTCGAACCTGGAGACGAAGGTGTCGAGGCGGCCATCGGTCTCAAGGTCGAACTCCAGCGCGGCTACCGCCGGCTCCCGGGCGTAACCCATCCGCTGCAGGACAGCACGGTAGATGGGAAGTACGACGTGCTCCTCCGTCTCCACATCGTGCGCGCTGGAGAGGTCGAGCAGGGTCGTGATCGCCGTGGCCCGGTTCTTCGGGTCGAGAGCCCGGCCGAGGAGCGCCCGCAGCGTCGGGGAGTCCACCCGCTCGAAGAAGCGGTCGACGACGGACCGGCCCGCCACCTGCCGGTTCTCCAGCAGGCACCCGAGCACCTTGGCGAAGCTGGACTTCCCCGAGCCGAAGAAGCCCGAGACCCACACGTTCGTCCGGTCCGAGCGGTCGTCGAAGCAGTCGACGTACTCGCGGACGACGTCCTCCAGCTGCGCTCGGATCCGCTCTGTGACGACGTACTCTTCGATCTCGCCGGCGACGACGACATCGTCATCGACGTCGACCTTGACGACCTCTTCGATCGTGCGGTCGATGTCGCGGCGGAATATGTCGCCGATCCGCGTCACCGCGTCTTCCTTCGCTCGCCTCGGGCCACGATCATGGCGCGGTAGCCGTAGGCCGGCTCCGTCTTCCCCATGAAGCGCAGCCCATAGTTCCCCTCGATAGTCCCGGGGTAGAGGAGCACGACCGGGACGCGGAGGCCGATGCGGAGCTTGAGGTCGTCGAGGAGGGCCGAGGTTCGATAACCGGGGTAGAGCGCACCTGACCGGTAGAGCACGCATGCCCAACGGCCGGGCGGCGACGGCATCCGCCTGGCGACTCGTGCCGTGAGCGACGGAGGCAGGCGCAGGAGCTGCCCCACTGACCGGTGGACCTCGGCCTGGGTGGCGGCATCGCCGTCGGCCTCTCGCTCCTGGCGGACCAACTCGTCGTACATGCCTGACTCGTCGATAGCCTCCCAGCAGACTTCAGCCAGCGACACAGAGGTGCACTGGACATCGCGGCCGGGCGATCGGAGCCAGGCCGCCATTCGTACGACCTCGGCTCGCACTTGGAACTCGTCGCCGGGAGCGTAGACGTAGACCCAGCACGGCACTGAGGACCCGCCGTCGTGGTCGTGGTACTCGACGATCTTGCTGGCAATGTCGAGGAGCGCCGGGTCCACGCCGTCGTCACGCCGCGGCATGCACCGCCTCGACGAGGGTCGCGACTCGCCATTCGATCCTCGTCACCGAGCCCGCACGGTTCAGCAGGATCAGGCCGTGGCTCGCCAAGTCGGCCATGAGGGAGCGGGCGTCGTCTGGACTGAGCAACCAGCGTCGCCACACGGGAGACGCCTCGATGGTGGCGGCGGTCGCCCCAAGCTCGAGGAGCCGCCAACACACGTAGGCGAACCCGGCGGTCGAGGGGTACGGGTGGCCGATCTCCTTGCGCGGGCTGCTCGCTACGCCCGACAGGACGCCGAAGTCGCGGAGGGCGGCGAGCAACGCCCGCGCCACGCGCGTGCGCACCGCGTCCGACCAGAAGGGGGCATCACCGGAGGCGGCGAGGCGGCTGAGCCATTCCTCACCGTCACTCACCGCGACCGTGCTCCGGCCGGCAGCGCGAAAGTCGAACAGCGGGCCTTGGGCGAAGTCGGCCAGCAGCGGCTCGGTCCTGCTCGTCTCGAAGTAGCAGGCGTCGCGGAAAGCCAGGTGGTCGGCGCCGAGGAGAACTTGGAGGGCTGGGATCACGTGCGGGCCAGGGTCAACGAACCGGGGTCGGAGGATGCGCCCGACGAGGTCCCATCGCCGAATCGTCGAGGCAGCACCAAGGGCATTGCTATCCACGACGGCCGCAAGGTTGTCGTCGGCCGAGCGCACCGGGTCCCAGGCCATGACGAGGCGGGCAGTGATGTCGAGGAGCGCGCCGCCCTTCTGGAGGTTGGAGGTGTAGCGGGCCGTCTTCACGGCACACGCTCGCCATGGTCGATGTCCTCCGCTTCGAGCTGCCTGCCAGCGGACGCGACGACCAGGTACGGCTGGACCAACCGGGCGACCTCACTCTGGTCGTCATGTGCAGCGGGTCGGGTGGTCGTGCCCGCGGGCATCCACGGCCTCATGCCAGTGATCGCCTCCTCGACGGTGGACCAACCCTCGAGCTCGGCGAGCAACGCGCTGGAGCCAGCCGACTTCAGCTCCCCCAGCTCGGCCTTCGCCCAGCCGAGGTAGGGCCGCAGGGGCGAGAAGAGGTGCAGGGCATTCGCCCGGGGAAGTAGCTGCCGATGCCGACGCTCGGCTGACAGCAGCGCCAGTTCGGCCCCCACAACCTGCCCCGTGCGGCGGAACCCGGCGAGAGCGGGCCGAACATCCGGGTTGAGGCCCTGACTCGACCACCAGCCAGCGAGATCCTTCTCCCCGAGCCGGGCGACGCCGAGAACGAGCCGGACGGCGAGCGCCGGGTCGATCGGGGACTCGGCGTCGGCATGGGTCGCTGAGGACACGCCCTCGACTCTACGGGGCGGGCAATCCTGCTGACCGCGCTGGGTGGGGCGCGGGACGGGCAGCAGGTTCCCCGTCTGGGAACCTGCCAGGGTCTGTCCGGGGATCCGTCGCTGGGGATCGCGCTTTCCGTGGCGAGGTATTTGCTCGCGGGACGGCATCGAGTGGGCGCGGGATGGGCGCGGGATGGGCGCGGGATGGGCGCGGGACGGGCGCGGGATGGGCGCGGGATGCGAGATCCGGGTGTCGCACTCGGCCTAGTTCGACGTGACTGCGAACGGTCAGCTGGATTGCCTGCTTACTCCTGACGGCGTGAGCGCGTACCTCGGAGTTCCAGTCGGGACGCTTGCGAACTGGCGCTACATGGGCCGCGGCCCCGCCTACCTGCGGGTCGGCCGCCATATCCGGTATCGGCAATCGGCGATCGCCGCCTGGACCGAGTCGCTCAGCCGCGGAGCCGAGCATCGGCAAGGCCCGCGGGTACCCTGGTAGTCGCTCCTCGACGGCCGGGGCACCCCTCACGGCCGACCCCTGATCACGGCGCTGTGCAGGGCGCGCGCCGTCGGGCCGAGGAGCCGCTATGGCGTCGATC
>JBOGID010000317.1:0-6066 GCA_050742295.1 Acidimicrobiales bacterium
GTGTGGCGCCAGCATGCCCGTTCGACCGACGTTGGCGCGGCGTGGGCGGCGCTGGTGGCGGCCGGCGTGGGCGTGCACGTGCGGGGCGACGCCGGCTATCCCCCGGCCCTGACCTCCGACCACGAGGCGCCGGGCGTGGTCTTCTCCCGGGGAGACGTCGCCGCCATCGACGGCCGCCGGGTCGCCATCGTCGGTAGCCGTGACTGCACCCGCTACGGCCGGGAGATCGCCTTCAGCCTAGGACGCGACCTGGCCGCGGCCGGGGTGGGCGTGGTGTCGGGGCTGGCCCTGGGCGTCGACGGGGCGGCCCACGCCGGGGCCCTCAAGGCGGCCGGGGCGCCGGCCGTCGCCGTCGTCGGGAGCGGGCTCGACGTCGTCTACCCCCGCCGCAACGCCCACCTGTGGCGCGACGTGGCGGCCACGGGCGTCGTCCTGTCCGAGGCGCCGCTGGGTGCCGCGCCCGAGCCGTGGCGGTTCCCCGTCCGCAACCGGATCATCGCCGCCCTGGCCGAGGTGGTCGTCGTGGTGGAGTCCCGCCATCGCGGGGGCTCCCGGCACACCGTGGAGGCGGCCATGGCCCGAGACCGGCCCGTCCTGGCCGTCCCCGGACCCGTGCGCAGCCCCGCTTCCGAGCTGCCCAACGCCCTCCTGGCCGAGGGCTGCCACCCGGCGCGCGACGTGGTCGACGTCCTCGTCGCCCTCAACCTGGCCACGCCGGTGAGGGCGAGCGGGCCCGCCGTGGGGGCCGACCCCCGACCGCCGCCCGACGCCGCCGGCCAGGGTGTCCTAGACGCCCTCGGCTGGCAGCCGGCCACGTTCGAGCAGCTGGTGGTGGCCACCGGCCGCGCACCGGGCGAGGTGGGCGTGGCCCTGGCCCACCTGGAGCGAGACGGCTGGGTCGTGGGCAGCGGAGGCTGGTGGGAGCGGGGAGGTGAGGCCCTTCCCACCGGCTAGCCGTACGGCGACGGTACCTTTAGCGGTGTGACCTGGAAGCAGGGTGACTTCGGGCTTTCACTGGTGTCCGCCGCCCCCAACACCGTGGAGGCCTACCGGCGGGATGTGGCCCAGTTCGTCGAGTGGGCGGAGCGCGCCGGCGTGCACGGTCCGGCCGACGTCCGTCCGCTCACGCTGCGGCGCTACCTCGCCTACCTGTCCACCCGCCGGTTCGCACGCCGCACGATCGCCCGCAAGGCGGCCGCTCTCCGCCGCTACTTCGACTGGCTCCGCCGGCGCGGTGTCATCGCCACCGACCCGGCCCGCCGGCTTTCGGCGCCCAAGGGCGACGCGCGGCTCCCCCGCATCCTCAAGGCCCACGAGCTCGGTGTCCTCCTCCAGCCGGCCGTCTCCCGTCCAACCGACCTGCGCGACGGCGCCGTCGTCGAGCTGCTCTACGGCAGCGGGCTGCGCGTGTCCGAATTGTGCGGTCTTCGCACATCGGACGTCGACCTGCGACGATGCCGGCTCATGGTGTGGGGCAAGGGCGGCAAGCAACGGCAGGTGCCGATGAGCGAACCGTCGGCCGAC
This sequence comes from Acidimicrobiales bacterium, assembly GCA_050742295.1. Classification (GTDB taxonomy): domain Bacteria; phylum Actinomycetota; class Acidimicrobiia; order Acidimicrobiales; family AC-14; genus JAHFUQ01. The sequence goes on from JBOGID010000317.1 coordinate 1,525, forward strand.
GCCGTCCGGTCCTGGCTGGGCGAGCCCGCGGGCCGGGTCGCCCTGGCCAACGACGGCTCGCCCGCGGACCGGCTGTTCCTGAACTCCCATGGCCGTCCCCTGACGCCCCGTGACGTCCGGCGCATCCTCGACCGGCGCTCGCCGGTGCCGACCCATCCCCACGCCCTGCGCCACACCTACGCCACCCACCTGCTCGACGGCGGCGCCGACCTGCGGGCCGTGCAGGAGCTGCTGGGCCACGCCGACCTGGCCACGACCCAGATCTACACCCATGTCAGCAAGGAGCGGCTCCGCTCCGTCTACCAGGCGACCCACCCCCGGGCATGACCGACGAAACACCGACGACCGAGCGGTTCGAGCGAGGCGTCGCCGACCTCTGGGACAGCTACAAGGGCACGGGCTCGATCGACGCCCGCAACCGGCTGATCCTGCACTACGCCCCGCTGGTCAAGTACGTGGCCGGCCGGGTGTCCGCCGGCCTGCCCCAGACCATCGAGCAGGCGGACCTGGTGAGCTACGGGATGTTCGGGCTGATCGACGCCATCGACAAGTTCGACCTCGGGCGGGGCTACAAGTTCGAGACCTACGCCATCTCCCGGATCCGGGGCTCGATCATCGACGAGCTGCGTTCGATCGACTGGGTGCCCCGGTCGATGCGGGCCAAGTCCCGGTCGGTCGAGAAGGCCTACGTCAAGCTCGAGAACGAGCTGCACCGCACCCCCAGCGACGCCGAGGTGGCCGAAGAGCTGCACATGTCGGAGCCCGAGCTGCAGAACCTGTTCGGCCAGATCTCGTTCTTCGGCATCGTCGCCCTGGAGGAGACGGTGTCGGTGGGGTCCGACCGCAGCGAGACGGTCACGGTGGGCGACACCATCCCCGACCGCGACCCCGGGCCGGTGGGCGCCTTCGAGGTGGAGGAGACCAAGCAGATGCTGGCCTCGGCCATCAACCGCCTGCCGGAACGGGAGAAGTTCGTGCTCACCCTCTACTACTACGAGGGACTGACGCTCGGCCAGATCGGCGAGGTGCTGCACATCACCGAAAGCCGGGTGTGCCAGATCCACACCAAGGCGGTGCTGCAGCTCCGGGCCAAGCTGGGCGAACCGCAGCGCGAATCTGCGTAATCTCCTTGCTTCTCTTGTATCTCTGATGTAGTTTCATCCCTGGCGCCTCCGGGCCGCCCGCCTTCCCCCTACTGGCTGAGTTCCGCCTTGGGGGGTCGCCGTGCGCCGCCTGGCCCTGGTCGTGGTCTGCACGATCACTGCGTTCACCGTCGGTGCCGTCGCGCCCAGTCCTGCCATCGCTGCCTCGATCGACGTCACCGGGCGCAAGGTCTCCTACCGACCGCCCGCCGACGCCCCGGTTTACGACGAGTTCCGCCCGCCTCCGGAGAAGTGGGGCGCCGGCAACCGGGGCATCGACTACGCCACCGCCGCCGGCACGCCGATCAAGGCCTCCGCCGACGGCGAGGTCTCCTTCGCGGGCCAGGTCGGCGGGGAGCTGCACGTCGTCCTCCTCCACTCCGACGGCATCCGCACCACCTACGCTTTCCTCGACTCCATCGCCGTCCACCGGGGCGACAAGGTGCGCCAAGGGCAGGTGGTGGGCCACTCGGGCCCCGACGGCTTCCACTTCGGGGCTCGCATCGGCAAGGCCTACATCGACCCCCGCACCCTCTTCGACGAGGGCCCGCCCCAGGTCTTCCTCGTCCCCGACGAGCTGCGCCACCCGGGCACCGAAGCCGAGGAGCGCAAGGGCCTCATCGACTACCTGCTCGACGTTCCCAAACGCACGATCGAACACGTCATCGACGCCGCCAAAGATGAGATCGGCGGCTTGATCGATGAGGGCCGGGGCCTCATCGAATATGCCCAGGACCTCAACCCGGTGACGCAGGCCTTCGACCTGTGGCGGGTCCGGGCCGAGTACGAGCGCCAGCTCAGAGACTGCACGCCGGGTGACGTCGCGGCGCGTCCCCTGCCCGAGAAGCGGGTGGCGGTGCTCGTCGGCGGCCTCGGATCGAACGGCAAGGGCAACGACGCCGTCGACGACGTGGAGCCGCCCGAGCTGGGCTACGCGGGCTCCGTCCGCTTCTCCTACCGCGGCGGCACCGTGACCGAGAACCCCTACGAGAAGCGGGACACGACCACCGACCTGCGGGCGCAGGGTGAGCGGCTGCGAGACCTGCTGGTGGAGATGGAGCGCCGCCACCCGGGCGTCCCAATCGACATCATCGCCCACTCCCAGGGCGGCATCATCGCTCGGGAGGCCCTGGCCCACGGGTGGGACACCGACGATCGCACGCTGCCACCGGTCAGGAACATCGTCACCCTCGCCAGCCCCCACCAGGGCACCGACGTGGCGACGGCCCTCACCATGCTCGGGCACACCGACATCGGCGACGCCGCACAGAAGGCGGTCGACGCCACGAGACTGCTCAGCACCGACCTGCAGGGCGAGTCCGTCGCACAGCTTGCGGAGCATTCGACCTTCCTGCGCGATCTGAACCGCACGCCGCTGCCGGAAGGCGTCCGGCTCACGTCGATCGGCAGCCGGGGTGACCTGCTGGTGCCGGGTGTCCAGACCCGCGTCCCCGGCGGCCGCAACGTCATTGTTTCCCTCGACGGCGTGTGGAGCGACCACAGCAACCTCCCGGGCTCGGCCGAGGGCCGCCGCGAGATCGCCCTGGCCGTTGCCGGCATGCCACCCACGTGCCAGACCTTCACCGACATGCTCGCTGACCACTACGTGGCCACGTTGATCTCGACGGGTGAAGACCTGGCCGGCCTGGCCGCGTACCTCGGCGCCAAACGTCTCGACAAGAAGCTCGAAGGAGAGGAGCCCACACGCCATGACCCCGACCCATCCCGGTCCCCGCCCCGCTCCACGCCGCCGTCGAGTGTGCCGTAGGCGGCTGATGCCCTTCGCTTCGGGCCCTTTGGGGCCTTCGGGCCGAGGCGAACGACCTGCCTCTGACCAGCACCTTTGCGATACCGAGTCGCCGCCAGCAGGGCGGTCGGCCGCCGAGCGAGGGCTTCGTCACCAGCCTCGTAAGTTGCCGTTCGCGCTGGCCCTGGCCCTCGTCCTCCTGGCCAACGCATCGTGCACGGGCGAGGGCAAGGGCAGCGCGGGTGCCGGGGGCGAAGCCGAAGGCGGCGCCGCGGTGGCGGAGCCCACCGTCGACCCGGCCGTCGCGACGACGGTGGGCACGGTGCCCGGCGAGCGGCCCGACCGGGCCCTGTTTCTCGAGGAGGCGTGGACGTGGATGGCGCCCTCGCCAGCGTCGGTCGGGGTGCCGGCGGCCGACCGCGACGCCATCGCGGTGACGGCCGGCCACCACCTGCTGGTGCTCCTGGACGGCAAGGGCAAAGTCCGGTGGCAGGCCGACCGAAACGGGCTGCGCGAGGTCGCGCCCGCCTTGACGGTCGACCTGGTGGTCGCCGCGACCGAGGATGGAGCGGTGGCCTACGACCGGGCCACCGGGCAGCAGCGGTGGCAGGCCGTCGTCGGCGACGAAGCCAACACGCCAGTCGTGGTCGGCGGGCGGGCGGTGATCACGACGTGGGACGGCGTCATGGCGGCGGTCGATCTGGCCGACGGCAAAGTGGCGTGGCGCCATGCTTTGGGGGCACCGTCGCTTGGGCCCGCGACGGCCAGCCGCGGCACGGCCGTGGCCACCTTCGACGACGGGCGCACGGCCGGTGCCACCGCTGTCGATGTCGCCACCGGGAGGCAGAAGTGGTCGGTCAAGCTTCCGGAGGGAGGCGTGAGCGCGCCCGCCGTGACGACAGGCGGCGTGGTCGTGGTGGTGGCGGGCGACATCGCCGCCCACGGGTTGTCACTCGACGACGGCTCGACCCGGTGGCGACGGGGCGTGCAGGGCCGCGGATCGCCCGAGGTGGCGCCGGTCCCCCTACCCGACGGGAGCGTCCTGGTGGCCCACCGCCTCGGCGGTCTGGTCCAGATCGACACCAGCGGCGTGGCCACCTGGGGCTTGCGCACCAATGGGATCGCGGTGCGGGCGTCGCCCGCGGGGCCGGGGCCCAACGGGTGGGTGGCGCTGGCGCTCGATGACGGGCGGTTCGTGCTCGGCGGCCCCGACCGCGAACCCGATGTGCGCCAGCCGCCTGAGCCGGCGATGGGGGTGGCGGTGGGCCCTGGTGGCATCCTCGTGCTCACGACGGCCAAGGCCCGGCAGAACGCAGTCCGCACCCTGACGGGCTGGTGACGAGTCCGGCGTGGTCGGCCGTCGGGCACGGTAAACTCGGCCGACCTCGCAGCTCGCGAGGCAACGCTCGGCTTGGTCGCATCCCAACGGTCGCCCTCTCAGGGGCGCGGCGCCAAGCCTTTGCAACCGATGGGAGGAGGCACTCGTGGCAGTCGTCACGATGAAGCAGTTGCTCGAGGCCGGGGTCCATTTCGGCCACCAGACGCGGCGCTCGAACCCGAAGAAGAAGCGGTACATCTTTGGCGAGCGCAACGGCAATTACATCATCGATCACAACCAGACGCTCCCACGCATCGAGGCGGCCTACACCTACC
>JBOGID010000318.1:0-14215 GCA_050742295.1 Acidimicrobiales bacterium
GGCAAGGAGCTCATCCTCTGGGGTGCCCGCACCGTGGATCGCCAGTTCCTCGACGACGGCGCCGCCTACGACCCGGTCGCCGACCGGTGGCGGCTCCTCCCCCCGTCCCCGCTACGAGCCCGCGACCTCCGCGGCGCCGCCGTGTGGACGGGCAGGGAGATGGTCGTCTGGGGCGGCGGCACCAGCGACGAGGCGTTCCCCGACGGGGCCGCCTACGACCCCGCCGCCAACACGTGGCGCAGCCTCGCCCCGTCGCCCCTCGACGCCCGCTTCGCCCGCATCGTGTGGACGGACAAGGAGGTCGTCGTCTGGGGCGGCGAGGACTTCCGCCAGGTCTTCGCCGACGGCGCCGCCTACGACCCGGCCGCCAACACGTGGCGCCCGCTGGCGCAGTCGCCCCTCAGCGGACGGGTCAGCGCCACCTCGGTCTGGACCGGCCACGAGGCGCTGCTGTGGGGTGGGAGCAACGGCACGTTCCTGAGCTTCTTCGGCGACGGGGCGGCCTACGACCCCGCCACCGACCGCTGGCGCCCCCTGCCCCGGTGGTCGGGACGGCTGGCACCCCTCGGCATCTGGACCGGTTCGGAGTTATTGGTGTGGGGCGGCACCGAGCCCGACGGCCCGTCCACGCCCCGCGTCGCGCCCATCCGCTCCGCCTCCGACGGCCGCCGCCTCCGCCCGTAGCGGCCTAAACGACGAGGTTGACCAGCTTGGGCGGCACGGTGACGACCTTGCGCGGCTCCCGTCCCTCCAGCGCCGCCCGCACCTTGTCCGAGGCCCGGGCCATCGCCTCCATGTCGGCGGCGGCCACGCCGGCGTCGACCTCGACCCGGTCCCGCACCCTGCCGTTCACCTGCACGATCATCGTCACCGTCTCGGCCTTGGCCAGTTCCGAATCGAACTGCGGCCACGGCTGGTCGTGGATCTGTTCGCCGTCGTGGCGCCGGGCCCACAGTTCTGCCGTCACGTGCGGCACCATGGGCGCCATCACCAGCAGCAGCGAGTCGAGGGCGAAGGCGTCCCCGCCGCCCCGCTTCGAGAGCAGGTTGGTGAACTCCATGCACGCGGCCACGGCCGTGTTGTACGACCACCTCTCGTAGTCGCCCGACACCCGCTCGATCAGCCGGTGCGTGGCCCGCTCCAGGCCCCCGTCCCCCTCGGCGTCACCCGACGTTGCCAGCCGCCATACCCGCTGCAGGAACTTCCGGCAACCCTCGATGACCTCGTCGGACTGGTCCGACCAGTCCACGTTGTCGGCCGGCGGGCCGACGAACAGGTGGAACAGCCGCAGCGCATCGGCGCCGACGCTCTCGAAGTACTTGGAGGGCGCCACCAGGTTGCCCTTGGACTTGGACATCTTCGACCCGCCCATGCGGATCATCCCCTGCGTGAACAGCCGCGCGAACGGCTCGCGCAGGTCCTTGGGCGCCACCCCCAGGTCGGCCAGGGCCTTGGTGAAGAACCGGGCGTACATCAGGTGGAGGATGGCGTGCTCGATCCCCCCGATGTACTGGTCGACCGCCATCCACTTCTCGACCGCCGCGGCGTCGAACGGCGCCTCGGTGTTGAACGGGTCGCAGAACCGCAGGAAGTACCAGGACGAGTCCACGAACGTGTCCATGGTGTCGGTCTCCCGCACCGCCGGACCGCCGCACTGGGGGCACACGGTGTTCAGGAACCCTTCGTGGAACCGCAGGGGCGACTCGCCCGTCGGCCGGAACTCGACGTCGTCGGGCAGCGACACGGGTAGCTGGTCGTCGGGCACGCCGACGGCGCCGTGGTCGGGGCAGTTCACGATCGGGATGGGGCAGCCCCAGTAGCGCTGGCGTGACAGCAGCCAGTCACGCAGCCGGTAGTTGACCGTCCGCCGCCCGATGCCGCGCGACTCCAGGAACTCGATGGCCTTGTCGATGGCCTCTCGCTTACCGAGCCCGTTCAGCCACTCGCTGTTGATCGACTCGCCCTCGCCCGTGTAAGCGCCGTCGTCGTCGGACCAGTCGGCGGGCGGCTGGACCGTCCGGATGATGGGCAGGTCGTAGGCCTTGGCGAAATCCCAGTCCCGCTGGTCCTCACCGGGCACGGCCATGATGGCGCCCGTCCCGTATGTCATCAGCACGTAGTCGGCCAGGTAGATGGGCACGGGCTGGTCGTTGAACGGGTTGACGGCAAATGACCCGGTGAACACGCCCCGCTTGGCCAGCGGCCCCTCCGAGGACATCCGCTCCAGGTCGGACTCCTGTGAGACCTGGGCCACAAAGTCGGCGACGGTGGCCTCCTGGTCAGGCGTGGTCAGCTCCGGCACCAGCGGGTGCTCGGGCGCCAGCACGACATAGGTCATCCCAAAGCTGGTGTCGGGCCGGGTGGTGAAGACGGTGATCGCCGTGCCGTCGTCCCGGCCGGAGACCTCCAGATCGAACCCGGCCCCCTCCGACCGGCCGATCCAGTTGCGTTGCATGACCTTGACCCGCTCGGGCCAGTCCAGCGCCTCCATGTCGTCGAGCAGCTGGTCGGCGTACTCGGTGATCTTGAAGAACCACTGCTCGAGCTGGCGCCGCTGCACGATGTCGCCCGAACGCTCGCACGTCCCGTCCGCCAGCACCTGCTCGTTGGCCAGCACCGTCTGGCAGCCGGGGCACCAGTTGACGGGGGCGTCCCTGCGGTAGGCCAGCCCGTTCTCCCACAGGCGCAGGAAGATCCACTGGCCCCACTTCATGTACTCGGGGTCGTGGCTGCGCACCTCCCGCCGCCAGTCGTACATCGACCCCAGCCGCTCCAGCGACGCCTTCAGCTCCTCGATGCGGGCGTCGGTGAACGCACGGGGGTGGACGCCCGACTTGATGGCCGCGTTCTCGGCCGGCAGCCCGAACGAGTCGAAGCCGATGGGGGACAGGACGGCGTGGCCCTGCATCGTGCGGTGGCGGACGATCAGGTCGCCGAACGTGTAGTTCCGCACGTGGCCCATGTGGGCCGGACCGCTCGGGTAGGGGTACATGCACAGGCAGTAGAAATGGGGCCGGGGGTCGTCGTTCTCGACCTGGTAGGCGCCCATCTCCCGCCACCGGGCCTGCCACTTCTTCTCGACTTCCTGGACGTCGTACCCCTCGGACATGGTCAGGGAGTTTCCCATTTCGTGGCCACCTCGGGCCCCTGCCGGATGGTCTGGAGGACGACGCAGTACCGCTCGGTCAGTTTGAGGAGCGTGTCGAGTTGGTCTGGTGTCGCCTCGGGCGCGTCGAGGACGAACCGCAGCCGGATGGCCCGGAACCCGACCGGCGCGTCCTTGGACACGGCCAGGGTGCCGCGGAAGTCGAGGTCGCCCTCGGCGTGGACGGTGCCGCCCTCGACAGGGATCTCGAGCGACGTGGCGACGGCCCGCAGCGTCACCCCCGCGCAGGCGGCCAGGGCTTCGAGGAGCATGTCGCCCGAGCAGAGCGAGAGCCCGTCGCCGCCCGATGCCGGGTGCAGGCCAGCCTCGGCCAAGGCCCGGCCCGTCTGCACCGAGCACGTGATGCCTTCGCCCAGCGACCCCTGCGCCCGCAGCGTGACCACCGCCGACTCGGGGTCGGCCCGGTACTGCTCTTTCAGGGGCTCCTGCCGGGCCCGGAGGGCGGTGCGGTCCATGGCTTCATGTTCACACGCGCCGCGCCTGGTTGAGGGCGGCCCGCAGGCCCTCGGGATCGGCCGCGTCGTAGAACCCGACCGGCGTTCCCATCCCCGGCCATCCCGTGTTGGCGACGAACGCCCCGCCCCAGCCGCCCCACGGCCCGGTCGTGGAAGCGCCGAATGTGACCGACACGTGCCGGCTGTCACGCGACAGGTCGAGGCTCGTCGGGACCAGGCCCAGCGGCGCGTCCCTCACTGACCGGCCGCCGACCACCACCACATCAGCGAGAACAGCAGCCGCGCGCCCGGCCGGAGGAACGGCTCCAGCTCCGCCGCCTCATCATGTCGGGTCAGCCTGTCAGGCGCACCGGTGGGCGCGGCAGACGGGGCAGTCGTCGAGCGGCTCGGCATGGCCCTCCATCCGGTGCTGGGTCTCCAGCTCCTCCCGGATCAGGATGCGGACGTTCTCGGCGACCTCTTCCAGCTCGTCCTTTGCCATAGTCCATCCCCATCGGCACATGTGGCCGAGAACTTGAGTGCAGCATGGACGACGTGCCGGCGAGACGGACGTGGATGAGCGTCCTGGTCGTCCTGCTGCTGGTCGCCGCCCAGGCGACACCCGGTTGCCGGTCCCTCGCGCAGCAACGCCGGGCACCGTGGCGCCCAGGCCGGTCGCGGAGCCGCCGCCGGGGACGACGAGCCGCTTGACCCGTTCATCCCCTACGCCGTGTCGTTCCCCGACCCGGACAGGCGCTGCAATCGCGCCCACCGGCGCCGCAACGAGCTGTGGCACACGGCGGACGGCGGCGAGACCTGGCAGGCGGCGCCTGTTCCGGGCGACGGCTGGGAGCAACCGCCCGACCGCGCCACATGGACCGAGGAGCCCCACGAAGGCCGCATCACCCAGCTTGTGGCCAACGGAGGCCAGGCCTGGGCCCTGGAGAAACCGGCGTGCCCGGCGGGCCGGCCGTGCGTGCCGCGGACGCGCCTCCTGGAGGGGTCGGCGACCGGGCCCCTCTTGGCATGGGAACGGCAGCCGCCGGGGGTCGAGCTGGCCGTCCAAGTGGTGGCCGTCGCCCGGGACCGCGTGTCCCTGGCGGCGGCCGATGAGCGAGTCCCCGAACCCCTCCACCGGCGGCCGCATGGAGGCGCTCACGCCCGGTCACCTGTGGGCGACCTGCTGGTTCTATCCCTATCCGCACACAAAGGGGTGTCGCGTGACGGCGCCGCACGTGGACGCCGGCCTCGTTCGGCGGGAAGTACGCCAGCCGCCCCTTCGGCGTCGCCGATGACACGATCCTCCTCGACCTGGACGACGCCGAAGGACTGCGGCTCAGCGAGGACGGAGGCGCCACGAGCCGTCAGGTGTTTTGCCGGCCGGCCGTCAGCGGCAACCGGACTTCGACTGGTCGAGGCCTTCCACCGGGTGGACGAACGCCATCTGTCGCGGGTCGCGAGTTCGGTCGAGCCCCGGGTTGCGTACTCGCTCCTGCGCAGCGGCGACGGGGGCGAGTCGTGGCGGATCGTCCATGTGACGCAGCCGGTGTTTTCGTGCCTTTCTGTTGCATAGCGAACGTATGTTCGGGTAGGATAGGGGCGTGGCCCATACGACCGAGTCCGAGGCGGCTGCGTCCCGCCTGGAGACGGAGATCGCCGAGGTCTGCGGCTTCCTCAACGCCACGGCCGGCCGGCTGGTCGCGCTGATCGCCGAGGTACTGGCCACCGGCGCGTGGGAGGGATGGCGCATCCGGTCGCCCGAGCATTGGGTGGCCTGGAAGTGCGGGGTCTCGCCCGGTCGTGCCCGCTCGCTCGTGGCCATGGCCCGCCGGCTCGGCGAGCTGCCCGAGACGAAGAAGGCGTTCGAGGCCGGGGAGGTGACCGAAGACCAGGTGGCGGTCGTGTGCCGGCACATCCCTGCCTCCGTCGACGGCGAGGCGGCCGAATTGGCGCGTGTCGCCACCGTTCCCCAGCTGCGGCGGGCCCTGGGCGGCTACACGTTCGAGGCGCAGCCGTCAGCCGACGACGACGGCGGCCCCCAGCCCCCGCCCGAGGAGCCCCGCCGGATGGCCTTCGGCTACACCGACACCGGTTCGTGGCAGCTGTCGGCCCTGCTCCCCGCCGACGAAGGCGCCCTGGTCGAGCGGGCTCTGACCGAGGCGCGCAACGCCCTCGTGAAGGCCGGCGACAAAGACGCGAGCTGGGCCGATGCCCTCATCGCCGTCGCCGAGCGGTCGCTCGGCAGCCAGGGTGCGGGCCGCGGCACGACCGTCCTGCTCCACCTCGATGTCCACGGCAGCCACCTCCACCTGGGCCCAACCGTGCCCGAGGGAGTCCGCGACTACCTGGCCTGCGACAGCCGGGTGCGGCACGTGTGGGACGACGGCGGCAAGCCGGTCAGCGTCGGCCGTGCCTCCCGCACCGTGCCCGACCGCACCCGGATCGTCGTCGAAGAGCGTGACCGGGGCTGTCGGGTGCCGGGGTGCTCCCGCACGAGATGGCTGCACGTCCACCACATCGATCCGTGGCACACCGGCGGCCGCACCGACACCTCCAACCTCCTGGCCCTGTGCTCCAAGCATCACCGGCTCCTCCACCTCGGCCACCTCCGCATACAAGGTGACGCCGACGAGCCCGACGGGGTGGTCTTCTCCGACCACCGGGGGCGTCCTCTGGCCGACGCCGGCTGCCCCGCGCCCCCGACGAGACCCCCGGACGAGACGGCGACCGATCTCGGCATCCCTCGCCCTCGGTGGACCCACCCGCCCGGCGAGTTCCTCGACCCCGCCTGCATCTGGTTCCCCGAAGGCGGCAGCGACGCGGCCTGAGGCGGTCCTGTGACAGATCGGTTACCGAGCGGCGAAGCGCGAGTTACCTGAATCCGCCAGGGTCGGTCTTATGAACGAATCGTCAGGAGGCGGCCCGATGAGGCGATCGATCGTAGGAGTGGCGGTGGCCATCGTGCTCGTCGCCGGCCTGGTGGTGTGGGCGGCAAGCCGGCCCGACGGGCCCGACTCGCCCCTCGCCGCCCGCACCGTCGACAGCACGACAACCACCACCGCGACACCGCCCACGACGGCCGCAGCGGTGACCTCGCCCACATCCACCACGACGACCACCACCACCGAGGCCCCGCCGACCAGCACCACGACGACCACGACCACGACGACCAGCACCACGACGACCACGACGACCACGACCACGACCACGGTCGCCTCGGCGGCCTGGACCAGACAGCCCGCCAGCCTCGGGGGCGACTATGTCAACGACCTGTCGTTCGCCGACTCGTCTCGCGGCTGGGCTGTCGGGGGCTGGAACGGGCTCATCCTCTCGACCACCGACGGCGGGCGGACGTGGGCTCGCCAGACCTCGGGCACGCAGGCCGAGCTGACCGGCGTCGCGTTTGTTGACCGCAACCGGGGCTGGGCCGTCGGGTTCGGCGGGACCATTCTGGCCACCACCGACGGCGGCGCGCGCTGGCAGGCCCAGCGCCCACCCCCGGCCGACTACCTGGCCGTGTGGTTCGTCGACCGCAACCGGGGCTGGGCCGTCGGCAACTGCGGCGCCATCTCGGCCACCGTCGACGGCGGGGCGACGTGGACGAGCCAGATCCCGCCGCCCGCGCCCCTCCCTTGCGAGCGCACCACGCTGACCCGACGTGGCCTTCGTCGACGCGAGCCACGGCTGGGCGGCCGGTGCCGACACCATGCTCGCCACCACTGACGGCGGCCGCACGTGGTCGCCCCAGCCCGTGCCGCCCGGCAAGGGCCTCTACGACCTGCACTTCGTCGACGTCCAGCGGGGCTGGGCCGTGGGCCTCAACACCGTCCTCGCCACCACCGACGGGGGCCGCACCTGGACCGACATGCCCCTCCCACCCGGTGACCTCTCGCTCCTCAGCACGACCTTCAGCGGGCCCGACACGGGGTGGGTGGCGGGCATCGACCTCGCCACGCAGGAGGGCGTCATCCTCAGCACCCCCGACGGCGGCGCCAGCTGGTCCCGCGAGGAGTCCGAGCCCACCGCCCTCCTCCGCAGCATCACCTCGGTCACGACCCGTAACGCGTGGGCCGGGGGCACAGACATCCTCGTGCGGGCGGCCACAGCCTGAACGCCGCCTGCTACTGCCCCAAATCCTGGGGTGATCGAGCACATACCTGCGCCGGGGGTTTAGTGTGCGCAACGTCACTGGTGGCGGTACGTAGGGGGGACTGCGCGATGAGGCGGTTGGCAGCGTTGGCATGCATCGGGATGCTCCTACTGGTCGGCTGTCGCGACCGGTCGACGCCCCAGAACAAGTCCGACAAGCTCTGCGTCGAAATGGGGGAGATCGACGGCACGATCACCCAGATGACGGCGCACGCGGCGACGGGGACGCCGGAGGCCTTCGCCAGGTTCCGCGCCCTCCGGGACAGGCTGCCCGGGCAGTGGGCCGAGGTCGAGGAGGCGTCGATGGACGTCACCTCCTACCAGATCGGCGACCTACGGAACTCCTACAACAAGTTCCTCCAGACGGTGAGCGGGGTGAACGACGCCGCCACGATGGCAGCCAAGTACCCCGAGATCGACGTCGCGTCGGGCGAGTTCGCCACCGTCCGCCTCGAGGCCTACAACAACCTGGGCTGCGCATAGCCCTCGCCCGGCTCCGGCTACCGGCCGCTCTGGCGGATGAGTTTGGCCACCAGGGCGGTCCAGCCCGTCTGGTGTCTGGCGCCCAGGCCGGCGCCCGTGTCCCCATGGAAGTACTCGTGGAACGCGACCTGCTCGCGCCACCACGGGTCCGAGTCGTGCACTGGGTGGCCGGCGTTGACCGGCCGCCCCCCGCCCCCGCCCCCGCCCGCGGCCTCGTCGGGCACGAACAGGGCGATCAGCCGGCGGGACAGCTCCGCCGCCACGTCCCACAGGTTCAGCTCCCGGCCTGACCCGGTCGGGAACTCCACCGTGAACCCGTCCCCGAAGTAGTGGTGGAACTTCTGGAGCGACTCGATCAGCAGGTAGTTGATGGGGAACCACACCGGGCCCCGCCAGTTGGAGTTGCCGCCGAACAGGCCCGTCGTCGACTCGCCCGGCTGGTAGCTGATCTCGTGCTCCTGCCCGTCGAGGTCCAGCCGCACCGGGTGGTCGGCGTGGAATCTCGACAACGACCGGATGCCGTACGGCGACAGGAACTCCGACTCGTCGAGCATGTAGCGCAGCACCCGCCGCAGCCGGTCCGGGTCCAGGATGGCCAGGAGCCGGCGTTTTTCCATCCCGGCCACGTCCAGCTCGAAGATGTTGTCGCACAGGCCGGGCCGGTTCTTCGTGAACCAGCGCATGCGGTCGGCGAAATCCGGCAGCCGGTCGAGCACCGACTGCTCCATCGTCTCGACCGCGAACAGCGGGATGAGCCCCACGATCGAGCGGATCCGCATGGGGACCTGCTCGCCGTTCACCGACAGCAGGTCGTAGAAGAACCCGTCCTCCTCGTCCCACAGGCCGAGGTTGCGGTCGTGGCCCAGGTTGTTCATGGCATGGGCGATGGCCAGGAAGTGCTCGAAGAACTTCGTGGCCGTGTCCTCGTAGACGGGGTCCCGCTCGGCCAGCTCCATGGCGATGGCCAGCATGTTGAGGCAGAACATGGCCATCCAGCTGGTGGCGTCGGACTGCTCCAGCCGGGCCCCGCTTGGCAAGGGCGCCGAACGGTCGAAAACGCCCACGTTGTCCAGGCCCAGGAACCCGCCTTCGAACAGGTTGCTGCCCTGGGCGTCCTTGCGGTTGACCCACCAGCTGAAGTTGATGAGCAGCTTGTGGAAGATCCGCTCCAGGAACTCGTAGTCCTTGGTGCCGGAGTGGGCGGCGTCGATCTTGTAGACGCGCCAGGCGGCCCAGGCGTGAACGGGCGGGTTCACGTCCCCGAACGCCCACTCGTAGGCCGGCAGCTGCCCGTTGGGGTGCATGAACCACTCCCGGCAGAACAGGATCAGCTGGTCCTTGGCGAAGTCGGGGTCGACGTTGGCCAGGGGGATCATGTGGAAGGCCAGGTCCCACGCCGCGTACCAGGGGTACTCCCACTCGTCGGGCATGGAGATGACGTCGGCGTTGTACAGGTGGGCCCACTGGGAGTTGCGCCCGTGCAGCCGCTCATGGGCGGGCGGAGCAGAGGTGGGGTCCCCCTCCAGCCACTCCCCCACGTCGTAGCGGTAGTGCTTCTTGCCCCACAGCAGGCCCGCGACGGCACGTCGCTGGACGCGTCGCTGCTCGTCGGGGACTCGCGGTGGCGACAGGTCGGCGTAGAACTCGTCCGCTTCGCGGCGGCGAGCGGCGAGGACCTCGTCGAACTCGTCACCGAACGCTGCCCCCGCCGCCGTCGACAGCCGCAGCCGGACGGTCGCTGTTTCGCCCGCGGGCACGTCGAGCCGGTACCAGGCGGCGGCCTTGGTGCCGGTGCGGTCGGGGCCCACGGTGGACGCGCCCGAGATCACGTGGTCGTTGATGCCGTCCTTGGGGTACGGCGTGCTGCCGCGGACGCCCCAGAGCCGCTCCGTGTTCGACTCGTTCTCGCAGAAGAGGAGCCGGGCGTCGCCGTCGGCCGCCAGCCAGAACCGGGGATGGGCCTTGTGCTCGAGCAGGACGGCCCGGTCCCCGTCGGCCCGCAGGTGTGGTCGCCGGTCGTCCCGCCCCCACGACCACGTGTTGCGGAACCACACGAGGGGGAGGACGTGGAGGGGCGCAGCGTCGGGCCCCCGGTTGGCGGAGTCGATCTGCATGAGGATGTCGTCGGGGGACGCCTTGGCGTAGGTCACGGTGACGTCGAAGTACCTGTCCCCGTCGAACACGCCCGTGTCGATCAGCTCGAACTCGGGCTCGTCGCGCGAGCGGCGCCGGTTCTCGTCCACCAGCCGCCCGTAGGGGAACTCGGCCTGCGGGTACTTGTAGAGCAGCGTCATCCACGAGTGGGTGGGCGTGGAGTCAAGCGGCCACCAGTACTCCTTGACGTCCTCTCCGTGGTTGCCCTCGTCGTTCGTCAGGCCGAACAACCGTTCCTTGAGGATCGGGTCGCGCCCGTTCCAGAGGGCGAGGGCGACGCAGATGTGCTGCCACCGGTCGCAGATGCCGGCCAGCCCGTCCTCCCCCCACCGGTAGGCGCGCGACCTTGCGTGGTCGTGGGGGAAGGACGACCAGGCCGAGCCGTCGGGGCTGTAGTCCTCCCGCACCGTTCCCCACTGGCGGGACGGCAGGTGCGGGCCCCACCACCGCCACCGGTTCCCCGGCTGGCGGGCCTCTGCGAGGCGGGCCCGCTCGGCATTCACAACCGCCGACGGTACCGTTGTCGACGTTCCATGAGCGCCGATGTCGTCTACTTCTTGATCCTGTTGCCGGGGACGGTCGTGGCCACCGCGGTCGCCCTTTCTCGCAAGCACGAGCGACGTTTGGTTGCCTACGGAGCGATGCAGGAAGACGCTCGTGCCGAGATGGTTCTGACTGCCGGCTGGTCGTGGCTGGTGGCGCTGGTCACGCTCGTGGCCGGCTTCTACGTCGGCGGCGTTGTGGCGTTCGCCTTCTTCGGGGCCCGACGCATCCTGATACAGCGCCGGCCGAGCCTCGCCATTGCGTACGGCGCGCTCCGACCTCCCCGGTAACGCCCGGCCTTCAGGCCGTCACGGTGATCGTCACCTTGACCGACTTCTGGGGTGTGGCGATGCACTGGGGGCTGGCCGTGGTGCACGTCTGGGCCGACATGGCCGTGAGGCTGGCCGTCCCCGCCGAGGTGGCGGTGAACGACGCCAGGATCACTCCCTCCAGTGTGGAGATGGCCTCGCGTGTGACGGCCGGGGCGTCGGAGACGGGGTCCGACCAGTACACGCCGGGGACGGGATCCAGTCGCAGGACGATGAGGTCGCTCACCTTGACGGCGATCGTCTTGCCGTCGTCGTCCTGGCTGAGGCTGTGGTTGAGGGGGCCCGGGTTGGGCGGCACGGGGCTCGTGGTGGTGGTCGTCGATGAGTCGCCGCCGCGTCCCGACGGGACGGTCTCGGTGCTGGCGCCCTCCTCGATGAGGCCGCCGGACACCCCCCCGCCGCCGGAAACGCCGCTGGTCCGCCCGCTGGCCCCGGCCCCGGACGTGACGCCCGGTGTCCCCGCGGGAGCCGTGGTCGAGCCCGCGCCCGTGGTCGTGGGCCCGGCGTCCCCGGCCGCCGTCGACCCCGGCGTGCTACTGCCCACGCCTTGGCCCTGGCCTTGGCCTTGGCTGGTCGGCGCACCGGCGACGGTCGTGGTGACGCCGCCCCGGGCGGCAGGCGGGCGGACGGTCGTCGACGGGCCCGACGCCAGCAGGCGGTCGCCTGCCCCGTCGTCGCCCGTCAACTGGCCGACCAGGAACCCGGCCACGACCAGGACCCCGATGACGGCCAGTGCCACGTTCCGCTGCCGGTTCACGCTGCCAGCCTCGCGCGCGTCAGCCCGTCCGAGGCGCCAGCAGCGCGAGTGCGAGGCGTTTCGCCGCCCCGGGGGCGAACCGGAGCATCAGGTCCACCGAGACCGGCTCCTCCCACGGCCGTTCCGTCGGCGTCCGCCCCGATGAAGGAGCGGACCGACCCGGACGGCATGGCGGTACGCCCCGTCGATGAACACCAGCCTCGTCTCGCCGTCCCCCTCCGCACCGGCCACGTACTCCTGGAATCATCTGGTCTGGGGCGGATACCCACTGCGTCGACACGATCGGGATGCCGGCGTCCGCCAACTCCCGCAGGCAGCACTTGTCGAAGCCCACTCGATGGCCGCCAGCGAGTTGAGATGGACCGTCTCCCGCGCCGCCGCCCGGGCCCATGGGGGGCCAACGGTCCAAACAAAATTGAGACTTCCGCCACCGCCGCCTGGAAGTAGGCGAGCAACTGGTCTGGATCGGGCGGCGTTCTGCCACTGCCCGAGTCGAGGTAGGCAGAGTCACGCATCAGCGTGCCGGTCGTAGCGGCGGCCTCGAGATCCTTGAACGCTGCTTCCCAGACGAGAAACGGTCGACCGCCGCCCCTCGAAGCGAGCACGATTGCAGGTCGGAACCTCCTGCAAGTACGCCCCCGAGGAGGTCCAGATCCGAGTCGACCGCCATGGGCCGTACTCAGCGGCCACCAGATCAACCCGGGCCGTCCACCCAGGTTCCTGGCCGACGGCCGACCGCAGCGCCGCCACATCGCTCGAGGACATTCGGGTCGTGTCGAGTATCGCGCTCTCGTTTGTCCCTGACCGGCGGGAGGGCCACAGGGCCCGCTGCCACCGATCGCGGCCCCGCTCCCACCACTCGCCGGACAGCCGCCATCCCCAGCAGCGTAGGAGGGACCGTCGCCGCTGCCTCAGGTCAGCGTAGAGGTGGTGCAGGCCTTCCAACCCCGAACACCCCGTCGCCGCCTTGCTCGGCTCAGCAGTCGGAAAGAGCGCTCAGAGCGGCGCAGAGTTCGTCGCGTCGAGCACCGAGGGCCCCCAGACGAGTTGATAGCGCTGACCGCCGGATGCGCTGTAGGTTGTCGAACGTCGCGGCGCACTGGTCCGAGAGGCCCTCGTGAGGACCCAATGGGATCTCAGTCGGGATGCCCCGCACCGTCCGGGTCACCGGGGCAACCACGATTGCACTGAGCACCGCAACGGCCTCCGACCGGGTTACGACGAGAACCGGTCGTCGCATGCCTTCGATCTCCGCCCACCAGATCTCGCCTTGCTCCGGGACCGCTACCACGGCTCCCCGGCGATGAGGGCACGGGTCATTTCGTCGAGACCGGCGAGCTCGTCGTCAGTCTGGGGAGTCGTCTTGTACCCGAGAGCGATCTGATTCCCGACCAGCCGGCGACGGTTCCGATCGACCAGTGTGGTCAAACCGACACGAACGGCCTCGGAACGACTACCGACGACGCCAGAGGCAACGAGGCCGTCAACCGCACGGGCCAGGTCATCATCGACCCGGGTCACGAACTGCGTCATACACTCAGCATAGCGTAACGCAATGCAGGAGGGTGGTTCGAACGTCGTCCCGTCACGTCGCAGTCGGAGTGGAGCTGATCGGATTCGAACCGACGACCTCTTGCATGCCATGCAAGCGCTCTAGCCAACTGAGCTACAGCCCCGAGTGGGCTCCACGCTAGCAGTTGGCTGCTCGCGGGCCTCCGGCGTTGGGCAGGGCTGAAACGCCATGAGATCCCACAGGAGGAGACGGCTGTAGGCTATCATCCTGGCATGGCAGAGGACGAGATCAGTTGGATGAGCACGGGCGAGGCGGCCAAGCGGCTGGGTGTGACTGTCCGCACCCTCTACCGGCTCATCGACGAGAGTCAGCTACCGGCGTACAAGTTCGGCCGCGTCATCCGGTTGCAGGAGTCGCAGGTCGAGGCCTTCATCGAGTCGTCACGGATCCAACCGGGGTCCCTCGAGCACCTCTATCCCGAGTCGAGGAAGGAAATCTCGTAGATCGAGCGGAGCCGCACGTAGGCGAGGCCGGGCGGCTCGCCTGCGGTCTGCAGCACGATCACGTCGACACCGACTGAGCGCAGGGCGCCCGTGATCGAGGCGCTCTCAATCTGAACGGCGACCCGGGGCCGGTGCGCGACCGCCTGCGACAGCACGGCGGCGAGCGACGTGCCACGGGCGCCAC
>JBOGID010000319.1:0-15067 GCA_050742295.1 Acidimicrobiales bacterium
GGCGAGGCGAGCGTGGGCGGGCGGCGGCGGGCGGCGTCGTAGCCGGCGAAACCGCCGGCGGGCGTCGTGGCGTGGCCGTGGCCGTCGAGGAGCAGCACGTCCTCGGCCGTGCGTTCGAGGTGGGCGCGGTCGTGGCTCACGATGACGGCCGACCCGGGCCAGTCCTCCAGGAAGTCCTCCAGGGCCCGGAGGGTGTCGAGGTCGAGGTCGTTGGTGGGCTCGTCGAGGAGCAACACGTTGGGCAGTTCGGCCAGCACCAGCAGCAGTTGCAGCCGCCGCTGCTCGCCGCCCGACAGGGTGTCGATCGTGGCCCACTGGGCGTCGTCGTCGAACCAGAACCGCTCCATGAGCTTGAGCTGGTCCCACGAGGGCGAATTGCCGCGGCCGGCGACGGCGTCGCGGACCCGCAGGGTGGGGTCCAGCTCCCGGCCCTGCTGGTCGTAGTAGCCGGTGCGGACGGTGGGCCCGACATCGACGGTCCCTTCGGCCGCGGTCAATCGTCCGGCCAGGATGTCGAGCAGCGTGGACTTGCCGGCACCGTTGGGCCCGACGACGGCCAGGCGCCCACCCGGCTCCAGGTCGAGGTCGAGGCCGTGGAAGAGCCACCGTCGCTCGTCTTCGAAGCGGTGCCCGACGCCGTGGAGGAGGAGGACCTTGTCGCCGAGGCGGGGCGTGGCCGGGCCGGGCCGGCGAGCCGTCGCCAGTTCGAGGGGCGTGGCCCGGTCGGGTGCGGGGGGCCGCCCCTCGACGATGGCGGTGGCCGAGGCGGTGCGGGCCTTGGGCTTGCGGGTGCGGGCCGGGGCACCCCGCCGCAGCCACGCCAGCTCGGCCCTTGCCAGGTTGCGGCGGACGGCCTCGGCTGTCGCCTCCCGCTCGGCCCGTTGGCTGCGGGCCGCGAGGTAGGCGGCGTAGCCGCCCTCGTAGGTGTGGGCTGTCCCTCGGTCGAGCTCCAGGACCCGAGTGGTGAGCCGGTCGAGGACGTGGCGGTCGTGGGTCACCAGCACCAGCCCGCCCGTGAACGTGCCCAGCCTGTCCTCCAGCCAAGCGATGGCGTCGAGGTCGAGGTGGTTGGTCGGCTCGTCGAGCACCAGGAGGTCGACGTCGGCGACCAGGGCCCGGGCCAGGGCCACTCGCTTGGCCTGCCCGCCCGAGAGGGTGGCCACGTCGGCGTCGCGCAACGACCCCATGCCCAGGCGGTCGAGGATGGCGGCCGCCTCCCAGTGCTCGCCCACCGCCGCCTGCACGGTGCCGGGCGGCAGGACCGGCCGCTGGCTGAGCAACGCGGTGCGCACCCCTCTCCCCCGGCGGACGATCCCCTCCTCGGGCCCGGCGTCGCCGGCGAGGACCCGCAGCAGTGTGGACTTGCCGCCACCGTTGCGCCCCATCACGCCGATGCGGTCGCCGGACTGGATCGTCAGCGACAGGTCCTCGAACAGCGGGCGGTCAGGCCGGCGCACGGCCACGCCGCTGAGGTCGACGAGGATCAACGCATCACCGCCGTCGCCGGTGCGGCTTGGCCTGCCGGCCCGGTTGGCCGGGCTTGGACGGTTTGCGGCCGTGGGTAGCCGTAGCCTGCGCCGGGTCCTCGGGCCACGGGTGCTTGGGGTATCGGCCCGCCATCTCCTTACGCACGGCCGCGTAGCTGCCGGCCCAGAAGCCGGGCAGGTCGGACGTGACCTGCACGGGCCGGTTGGCAGGCGACAGCAGTTCGAGGACGAGCGGCACCCGTCCGCCGGCGATGGTGGGATGGGCGGTGGTGCCATAGAAGTCCTGCACCCGCCCCGCCGCCTTGGGGTGTTCTCCGCTGTAGTCGATGCGAAGGTTGCGGCCGGTGGCGACGGTCAGTGCAGTGGGGGCCAGGCGGTCGAGGTCGGGCCGGTTGTGGATCAGGTCGCCCAGCACCCGGAGGACGTCGACCTCCTTCAGGGAGCCGGCGGTGAACCACGTGTCGACCGTGCCCAGCAGGGCGGCGTCGGACAGGTCGGGCCACGCGTCGCCGAACGTGCGGCGCAGGAAGCCGGCGCGCTGCTGGAGGGAACGGGCGGCGTCGGTCCACGGCAGGACACCGATGCCGTTGGCCCGCACCTGCTCGACGAGGGCGCTGGCGTCGGCGGCCGCCACCGTCTGGGCCGCCGAGCCGAGGACGAGGCCGTCGATCCGCGTCGTGACCGTGCGCCGGAACTCGCCGGTGGCCGGGTCCCACGCCACGTCGTCGGCCGTCTCGACCGGCGCGCCGGCCGCGGCTTCCAGGTCCGCGCCGTCGAGGGCCGCCGCCATGCGGACCCGGCTGTCCCGCCGGTCGGCGTCGAGTTCGGCGACGACGAGGAACGCCTCGCTCGCCAGCGGGTCGTCCTTGGGGACCCACGCCCCGGCGCCGTTGCGCAGCCGGAACCGGGCGCCGCCCCGGGCCTGGGCGATGCGGTCGGGATAGGCCAGGGCCAGCACCCGGCCGCACGACCGCAGGTCGACGTCGCCGTCGTCGTCGCGGGCACCGATGCGGCGCGCCAGTTCGGCGGCGCGTCGTCGGGCCGATGACAATGCGGCCCCGTCCATCAGGGGGTGCGACGCACGCCGGTCGCTGATCAGCCGCACCCGCTCGACCAGGTCCACCGGCACCTCGTCGGGCGTGCCGCGCAGGACGTCCCGGTCCTCGAGGAGGGCGGCGATCGTGCAGGCGGTGGCGTTGCGCGCGCCGGTGACCATGCGGGCCAGGCGGGGGTGGAGCGGCAGTTCGGACATGGCCCGGCCCTCGTCGGTCGGCTTGCCGTTCTCGTCGATGGCGCCCAAAGCCCCGAGGAGGTCGGCGGCCTCGTCCAGGGCCCGGCCGGGAGGCGGGTCGAGGAAGGCGAGGTCGGCGGCGGCGGCACCCCACACCGCCAGTTCCAGAGCCAGGCCGGTGAGGTCGACCAGTTCGATCTCGGGCGCGGCGAACGGCCGGCGGGCGGCGTGCTCCATCCTCGACCACAGCCGGTAGGCGGTCCCGGGCCCGGTGCGACCGGCCCGGCCCGTCCGCTGGTCGGCCGACGCCCGCGACGCGGTCACCGTCTGGAGCCGGCTCAGGCCGGTGCGGGCGTCGTAGCGCGGGATGCGGGCCTGGCCGGCGTCGACCACGGTGCGCACGCCCTGCACGGTGAGGCTGGTCTCGGCGATGTCGGTGGAGAGGACGACCCGCCGGGTGCCGGGCGCCGACGGCGCCAGAGCCAGGTCCTGCTCGGCGACGGGCAGGGCGCCGAACAGCGGGCGCACGACGACATCGGCCCGGTCGAGGTCGGCCAGCAGGCGCTCCACCCGGCGGATGTCGCCGGCGCCGGGCAGGAACACGAGCACGTCCCCGTCCTGCTCCCGCAGGGCCCGGTGGATGGTTGCGGCCGCCGCCTCGGCCAGCCGCTGGCGGGGCCGGGGCGGGACCCAGCGGACGTCCACCGGGAACTGCCGTCCCTCGCTGGTGATGATGGGGGCGTCGTTGAGCAGGGCCGAGACGCGGTCGCTCTCGATGGTGGCCGACATGGCCAGCAGGCGGAGGTCGTCCCGTCCTACGTGCAGCGTCAGGGCGAGGGCCAGGTCGGTGTGGAGGTTGCGTTCGTGGATCTCGTCGAAGACGACGAGGGCGACGCCCGGCAGGGTGCGGTCGTGCTGCAGGCGCCGGGTGAGGATCCCCTCGGTGACGACCTCGATGCGGGTGGCGGCGCTGACGTGGCGTTCGTCCCGGGTGGTGTAGCCGACGGTGGCGCCGACCGGTTCGTCCAGCAGGGAGGCCATGCGGCGGGCGGCGGCGCGGGTCGCCAGGCGGCGCGGTTCCAGGACGAGGATGCGCCCGAGGAGCCACGGCTCGTCCAGCAGCCGCAACGGGACGATCGTGGTCTTGCCTGCGCCGGGCGGGGCCTGGAGGACGGCTCTGCCCTTGTCCCCGAGCGCGTCGTTGAGCGCGCCAATGACGTCCTCGACCGGCAGGCCGGTCGGGGCGGTCAACGGATGCGCACCAACCGCAGGACGTCCGAGGCGGGGTCGGGGTCGAGGGGCGAGCCGACGAGGACCGCGACCACATCGTTGGTGTGGACGATGCCCTGGTCGACGGCGGCCTTGATGGCGAACCAGACGATGTCGTCCGTGGTCGACTGGTGGGCCACGAGGAGCGGGGTGATGCCCCAGGCCACCGACAGCTGGCGGGCGGCCCGTTCCGACGGCGTGGCGGCCAGGATCGGCATGGTGGGCCGGAACCGGGAGATGGCCCGGGCCGTGGCGCCGGTGTTGGTGCAGGCGATGATGGCGGCCGCCTGGGCGTCGGTGGCGGCCCGCCACGCGGCCGCCGAGAGGGCGGCCGTGACGCGGACGGGGGCGGGGGCGCCCTGGGTCTCGGCCACCTGCTGGGCGCCCAGGTTGCTGCCCCACCGGTAGTAGTCGAACTCCTTCTCGGCCCGCTGGGCGATCGACGACATGGCCAGCACGGCGGCGACGGGGTCGTGGCCGATGGCCGTCTCGCCCGACAGCATGAGGGCGCTGGTGCCGTCGAACACGGCGTTGGCCACGTCGCTGACCTCGGCCCGGGTTGGCGTTGGCGCCGTCACCATCGACTCCAGCATCTGGGTGGCAGTGATCACCGGCCGTCCGAAGGCCACGCCCGTGCGGATGATGCGCTTCTGGTAGTGAGGGACGTCCTCCAGCGAGCACCGGATGCCGAGGTCGCCTCTCGCCACCATCACGCCGTCGGACGCGGGGATGACCTCCTCGAGGGCGTCCACCGCCTCCTGGGTCTCGATCTTGGCCACGAGCATGGGCGAGTCGGGGCCGGCGGCCGAGCGAACCCGATCGATGTCGGCCGGGCCGCGGACGAACGAGATGGCGACGGCGTCCACGCCCGCCTCGCACACGATCTCGAGCAGGCGGAGGTCCTCGGACGTGGGGGTCTTGAATGCGAACCGTCCGGCGGGAAGGGCGACGCCGGGACGGCCCCGGACGCGTCCCCCGGTGACGATGCGAGCGACGGCGCGGTCGCCGTCCACCGACTCGACCGTGAGGCGGATGCCGCCGTCGCCCAGGGCCACGGTGTCGCCCGGGCGGATGTGGTGGGCGACGTCGGGCAGGTCGACGGCGATGCGCCGCCAGTCGGAGGTGGCGCTCAAGCCCGGCTCGGCCGCCACCAGCTCGACGGTGTCGTTCTCGTTGAGGTAGACGCCGTTGTCGGGGAAGCGGGCGGCCCGGACCTTGGGGCCCGGCAGGTCGGCGAGGATGCCGACCGTCTCCTTGGCGTCGGCCGCGGCGTCCCGGACCCGCTTGATGCGGTCGAGGGTCTCCTGCGGCGGCCCGTGGGCCAGCGACAGGCGGGCCATGCTCATGCCCGCCGCGATCATGCGGGTCAGCGTCGCCGGGTCATCCGACGCTGGCCCGATTGTCGCGACGATCTTCGTTCGCCTTTCCATGGCCCCTATTCTGCGGGGCCGCAGGGGTCAGCGACGAACGGCGGTGATCCAGTACGGCGTGGTGGGCGTGGCCGGCGTCGTGAACCGGGCGTTGACCAGGTACAGCGTGTTGCCGAACGCCGCCACCGTGGTCGGGATGTCGAAGTCGTCGGACGTGAGGTTGTCGACCACTTCGCCTTCGGTGAACGTGGCGTCGAGGCGGACCACAGCGATGGTGTTGAGGTTGTTGCGGACGACGTAGAGGGCGCGGCCGATGAGCAGGATGCCGTCGCCCGCCATCATGGACGCACCGCCGAGGTCGATCAGCACGGCCTCGCCGGTGCCGGGGTCGACACGGTAGAGGTTGCCGGTGTTGGACTGCACGATGACCAGCCAGCGGTCATTGGGCGTGGCGTCGATGCCGTTCACGTTGAACCCGGCCGCCAGCTCGAAGTCGCCGGTGAGGGGCACCGCCTCGGGCTCGCCGACCGTGCCGTTGGGAGCGATGGGGATGCGGTAGAGGACGTCGTCGCGCGAGTCCGTGAACCACGCCGCCTGGCGCGTGATGACGACGTCGTTGATGAAGGCGGCTTGGCCTTCGGGCGCCAGCTGGAATGTTTCGAGGGGCTCGCCGGTCGCGGCGTCGTAGACGTAGGCCTGGCCGGTGGCGCCCCCGGAGACCCACACGCGTCCGAGGCGGTCGAGCTCGAGGCCCGTGGCGGTGCGGCCGGGCGGAGCGTCGACGACCAGCGTGCGCTCGCCGGTGCGGATGTCGACGGCGACGACGTCGCCGGTGGCCCGGGAACCGGAGTACATGGTCGTGCCCCGGCCGGCGGCGATGCCTTCGGGCAGCCAGCCGTCGGGCAGGTCGATGTGGGCCGGGAACTGGGTGGACTGGGCGCCGGCGGTGGCCGTGGTGCCCGTGACGGCGGCGGTTGCTGCGAGGGCTGCGAGTGCTGCCAGTGCTGCCAGGAGGGCGGCGAGGGCCGGTCGGAGACGGGTGGGTGCCACGTGTACGTACCTCCGGTAAGTTAGGGAGCCGGGGGGAACGTACCCCCACGGGGCCGACCTCTCACCCGCCTGGCATCGTGGACGGGTGGTCCCGCCGCATGAGCCCCTTGAGATCCCGCCGCTGCCCGAATCGACGATCCTGCTCGTGGAGGTGGGCTCGACCGCTCACGGCACCGGCCTGCCCGGCGGTGAGGACCACGACGAGCTGGAGCCGTCGGGGCGCTGGGGAGCGGGAGGAGCTGGTCAGCACCCACGCTACGACACCAAGTGCGCCATGCACTCTGCCCGCCTGGGCTAACCAGGGCATCGAGCTGCTGACAACCGGCGCGCTGCGGCTGCCCATCAAAGGCGAGGCCGCCGACTGCCTACGGGCGGTGGGGCGCTGTAAGGTGGCGTTTGACGACTGGCGGGAACGGGCCCTGTGGCTGGACAGGGAGCTGGAGAAGCTGGCCGCCGACGAGTCGTTCCGGGCGGGGCCGCACCGGCCGAGAATCGAGGCCTTGTCGGTCAGGACGCACCTCCGTTACTGGGGGCGCTGAGGTTCGTCGGCGGTCGCGGGCGAGGTCTCGCCGCGGGTTCGGGTGCGGCCCGGGCCAGGCGCGAGGCTCTTCCTGCCCGGCAGCCGGATGGTCACGCACTGGGGCATCCCGGTCCTGTCCATCCCCGACATGGCCCGCACGCACGGCCTCGCCATGCTCTCGGCTTCGTTCTGTGTGGCCTTCTTGCATTACGAACGTGTGTTCGATACAATGAAGACGTATGGAACGCACGGAGGCCGAAGCGGAAGCGGCCCGACTCGAACGTGAGATCGCCGAGGTCTGTGGGCTCCTGAACGCCGCCAACGCACGGCTGGTGGGGCTGATCGCGGACGTGTTGGCGACGGAGTCCTGGCAGGGATGGCGCACCCGCTCTCCAGAGCACTGGGTCGCATGGAAGTGCGGGGTCTCGCCGGGCCGGGCTCGGTCGCTGGTGGCGATAGCTCGCCGGCTGCGGGTGCTGCCGGAGACCAAGGCCGCGTTCGATGCCGGCGAGCTTAGCGAAGACCAGGTCGCGGTCGTGTGCCGGCATGCGCCCGAGTCAGTCGACGCCGAGGCCGCCGAGCTGGCCCGATCGGCGACAGTGACCCAGCTGCGGCGGGTCCTGGGCGGGTACTCCTTCGAGGCCGAGGCCGAGGCTGCCAAGCCGGCCGAGGAACGGCGCCAGGTCACCTTCAACTACACCGACGACGGCTCATGGCGACTCTCCGCCCTGCTCCCCCCCGATGAGGGCGCCCTGTGGGAGCGGGCGCTGACCGAGTCACGCGAGGCGCTCGTGCGTGCGGGCGAGACCGACGTCTCGTGGGCCGACGCCTTCGTTGCGATCGTGCGGGCCGAGAGGGGCGACAGGGCCACCATCCTGCTCCACATCGACAACAAGGGCAGCCACCTCCACCTCGGTCCGGCCGTGCCCGACGGTCTCCGCACCTACCTGACCTGTGACAGCCGCGCCCGAGTCGTCTACGAGCACGGCGGGAAAGCGGTGAGCGTGGGCCGGGCGTTCCGCACCGTGCCCGAGCGCACCCGCATCGCCGTCGAGGAGCGTGACCGGGGCTGCCGGGTCCCGGGCTGCTCACGAACCAAGTGGCTCCACGTCCACCACATCCGGCATTGGGAAAACGGGGGCACGACCGACACGCCCAATCTCATCACCCTGTGCTCGAAACACCACCCGCCTGCACCACCTCGGCCATCTCGGCATCGCGGGCGACGCCGACGACCCGGACGGGATCAAGTTCACCGATCACCGTGGTCGCCGACTCGACCCATGCAGCCGCCCCGATCCACCGACCACTTCACTACGTGAAACGGCCGCGCGCATGGCGATTCCAACCGGCAACTGGTCACATCCGCCTGGGGAGAACCTCGATGCCGCGTGCCTCTACTTCAACACGCCCCGCCTTTAGCCAAGCCGAGGCGGCGGCGGGAACGAGCCTGGAGCGCCGGGAGGGAGTGTGCCGACCGGAACGATCATCTTGCCGAACGGCGCCAGAGCGAGACCCGCCATCTTGAAGCTGGCGATTCCCATGGGGATACCGATCACCGTGATGCAGAGGAGGATACCCGCGACGAGGTGGCCCGTTGCGAGCCATATGCCGCCGAAGAGGAACCAGATGGCGTTGCCCAGGCATCCAAGAGCGACGTCGCGATCGGGGCGATGCACCACCATCCGGCCGAATGGCCAAAGGGCATAGCCGGCGAGCTTGAAGGACTGGATCCCAAAGGGGATGGTGATGATGAAGACGCAGTTGACGATGCCAGCCACGACGTAGCCGATCGCCAGCCAGACTCCGGCCAGCACCAGCCAAAGGAGGTTCCCGAGGGTTCTCACTCAACTAACGCGCCACGAAGTATTTGGCCTTGGGGTGGTGGCAAATGAGGGCCGACGTGGTCTGTTCGGGGTGGTACTGGAAGTCTTCGCTCACGGCGACGCCGATTCGGTCGGCGCCCAGGAGCTCGGCGACCTTGAGGTTGTCCTCGAGGTCGGGGCAGGCGGGGTAGCCCCATGAGTAGCGGCCGCCGCGGTAGCCCTGGTGGATGAGGACGTCGGTCTTGGAGCCGTCCTGTTCGGCGAAGCCCCACTCCTGTCGGATGCGGAGGTGCCAGTACTCGGCCAGGGCCTCGGCCATCTCGACGCCGAGGCCGTGGAGGAGGAGGTACTCCTGGTAGCGGTCTTCGGCGAACAGCTTGGCCGTCGCCTCCGATACCGAGCCGCCCATGGTCACGACGTGGAAGGCGGCGTAGTCGCCCTCGCCCGACTCGACGGGCCGGAAGAAGTCGGCGATGCAGCGGTAGGGCGGGCGGGGCTCGCGGGGGAACGAAAAGCGGAGCCACTCGCCCGACCGTGTCTCGTCCTTCCAGATGATCAGGTCGTTGCCCTCGCCGTTGGCGTGGAAGTAGCCGTAGACGACCTGGGGCACGAGGATGCCGGCGGCGGTGGCCTTGGCCAGCTCGTCGCGCAGCGTCGGGCGCAGCCGAGCCTTGAAGTCGGCGTCGGGCTCGCCGCCCTGGGGGCGGAACTGCCACTGGTTGCGGAACAGCGCCGTCTCGTTGAGCCACCCCGCGATCTCGTCGATGGCAATCCCCTTGACCACCCGGTGCCCGATGAACGGGGGGACGAACACCTCGTTGCTGACGTCGACATCCGGCCGTGGGACCTCGGCCACGGCCGCCTCGACCTTGGAGCCGGTCGATCTCGCGGCCATCAGCTCGCGGCCGAACGTCGGGTCGTCGACGCCCGATTTCTTCAGCTCCATGAGCCGGTCCATCGTCCGGAGGCCCTCGAAGGCGTCCTTGCCGTAGAAGACCCGTCCCTCGTAGACCGAGCGCAGGTCGTGCTCCACGTAGCGGCGGGTCAGCGCCGCGCCACCGAGGATCACAGGCACGTCCGAAGACAAGCCCCGACGGTTCAGCTCCTCCAGGTTCTCGCGCATGATCAGCGTGCTCTTGACGAGCAGGCCGCTCATGCCGATGACGTCGGCGTCCACCTCCTCCCGCTTAGCCAGCATCTCGGCCATGGATACCTTGATGCCGAGGTTGTGCACCTCGTAGCCGTTGTTGGTGAGGATGATGTCGACCAAGTTCTTGCCGATGTCGTGGACGTCGCCCTTGACCGTGGCCAGCACGATGCGGCCCTTGCCGCCGCTGTTTGAGCCAGCATCGCCCGACTTCTCCATGTGCGGTTCCAGGTAGGCCACCGACGTCTTCATGCACTCGGCCGACTGGAGCACGAACGGGAGCTGCATCTCGCCCGACGCGAACAGGTCGCCGACGACCTTCATCCCCGCCAGCAGCGTGTCGTTGACGATGTCCAAGGCCGCCGTCGTCGACAGCGCCTCCTCGAGGTCGGCCTCCAACCCGTCGCGGTCGCCGTCGATGATGCGCTGCTTCAACCGTTCCTCGACGGGCCAGCCGCTGCGGTCCTCCTTGGTCGAGGCCGCCGCCGAGACCCCCTCGAACATCCCGATCAGCTCCTGCAGCGGGTCGTAGCCCGGCCGCCGCCGGTCGTAGACCAGGTCGAGGCAGACCTCGCGCTGGCGCTCGGGGATCTTGGACAGGGGCATGATGCGGCCGGCGTGGACGATGGCGGCGTCGAGGCCCGCCTCCACGCACTCGTGGAGGAACACCGAGTTCAACACATGCCGGGCGGCCGGGTTGACGCCGAACGACACGTTCGAGAGGCCCAGCACGGTGTGGACCCCGGGCAGCTCCGACTTGATGCGGCGGATGCCCTCGATGGTCTCGATGCCGTCGCGCCGGCTCTCCTCCATACCCGTGGTCAGGGGCAGGGCCAGGGCGTCGAACAGCAGGTCGGCCGGCTCCAGGCCGTACCGCTCGACGGCCAGGTCGTGGATCGCCCGGGCGGCGCGCACCTTCCACTCCGCCGTGCGGGCCTGGCCCACCTCGTCGATGGTCGTGCACACGACGGCGGCCCCGTACTCGCGGGCCAGCGACAGGAACTTGTCGAGCCTCGTGCCCGGCTCCGACCCCTCTTCCAGGTTGACCGAGTTCAGGACCGGGCGGCCGCCGATCCACTGCAGCGCCGCCTCGACCACCGGCGCCTCGGTGGAGTCGATGACGAGCGGCACGCTGACGGCCGTGGCGAACCGGCGTGCGATCTCGTCCATGTCGGACACGCCGTCCTCACCCGTGTAGTCGACGCAGACGTCGACCAGGTGGGCGCCCTCTTTGACCTGCTCGCGGCCCATGGTCACGCATGTGTCCCAGTCGTCGGCCAGCATCGCCTCGCGGAACTTCTTGGAACCGTTGGCGTTGGTGCGCTCGCCGATGACAAGGAACGACACGTCCTGCTCGAACGGGACAGAGGTGTAGATGGAGGCGGCGCCCGCCTCGTGGGCGGGGTGACGAACGGCCGGCTCCATCCCGCGACACCGCTCGACCACCGCCCGAAGGTGCTCGGGCGTCGTGCCGCAGCAGCCGCCGATCACCCTGACGCCCAGTTCGCCCACAAAGCGGGCGTGGTGGTCAGCCAGCTGCGAAGGTGTGAGGTCGTAGTGCATCTTCCCGTCGACGACCGACGGCAGGCCGGCGTTGGGCAGGCACGAGATCGGGACGCGGCAGTGCTGGGACAGGTGTCGCAGGTGCTCGTGCATCTCCTCGGGACCGGTGGCGCAGTTGAGGCCGATGACGTCGGGCCGCATGGCTTCCAGCGTCGTCAGGGCGGCGCCGATCTCGGTGCCGGGCAGCATGCGCCCGGTCAGCTCCATCGTGACCTGGACCTGGATGGGCACATCGGTGCGTCCCGTCGCCGCCATCGCCCGCCGCGACCCGATGATGGCCGCCTTGCACTGCAGCAGGTCGAAGCACGTCTCGATGATCAGCAGGTCGACGCCGCCATCGAGCAGGCCCCGGGCCTGGACCTGGTAGACGTCGCGCAGCTCGGCGAACCGGATCTGGCCCAGCGACGGGAACTTCGTGCCCGGCCCGATCGAGCCCGCGACCCAGCCGCCGTAACCGTCGGCCACCTCGCGGGCGATGCGGGCGCCCTTGAAGTTCAGCTCGTGGGACCGTTCGGCCATGCCGTACTCGGCCAGGGTGATCGACGACGCCCCGAAGGTGTTGGTCTCGACCACCTCGCAGCCGACGTCGAAGAACGACCGGTGGAGGTCGGCGATGACGTCGGGCCGGGTGTCGACCAGGACCTCGTTGCAACCCTCCAGGGCGGGCCCGCCGAAGTCGTCGGCGGTCAGGTTGCGGAGCTGCAGATTGGTGCCCGTCGCGCCGTCGTAGATCACCACGCGCTCGCGCACGGCGGCGAGATAGGGGTGCATCACCCCAGGTTACCGAGGTCGCCGCCGAGCCTCTCCGGATTGTGCGTTGTGGGGAGGGTGTGCAACAGCGGTGGAAAACATGCTAGGAACTCCCACCGCGTCGACCGGGGGGAACCGCGCAGGATGTCGGTGTTCGTCGTGCTGGGGCTGATCTGGGCTGCGGTGCTCATACCTCCGGTGCTGCGCGCCCGGGCGGAACGGCGGGCCGAGTTCATCGACAGCTTCCAGGAGCAGATGGGCGCGCTGCGCAAGGGCCGTCGGGAGGCTGCGGCCCTGAACGACCACCGCGTCGCCCGCCGCAGGGTGAGCCCGGCCAAGCGCCGCCGTGACGTGCTGGGTGGGCTGGTCGGGGCCATGCTCGGTGCGCTCGTGCTGGGGGCGTTCCCGTCGCTGCGGCTGGTGTGGGTGCTGTTCCTGTTCCTCCTGAACCTGTTCCTCGGGTACGTCGCCCTCCTCGCCCACCAGCGCAACCTGGCCCGCCGACGCCGGATGCAGCGTGTGCGGACCGCTCGGGTGGCGCCAGCGCCGGCGCGGGCGAGGGCTCCCCTGGCGCCTGCCCTCGATTCGACCCGCTAGGAGACTGCTGATTTTCGCTTTCGTCGCTACGCGCCGAGGCGCCCGACGGCCGCTGGCCAGGTTGTTTACAGTCACCGGCTGGCAATGAACACGCCGTCGGGGCGCCGGATGAGGGTTTAATCGGCAGTCTCCCAGCCGCTCCTCGTAGGCTCCGTCCGGTGAGGATCTACACGCGCCGGGGCGACGACGGCACCACCGGGCTGCTGTTCGGCGGGCGGGTGCGCAAGGACGACGCAGCCGTCGAGGCGTGCGGCGCGGTGGACGAGGCCCAGGCCGCCGTCGGCGTGGCCCGGGCCTCGACCGAGCCCGGATCGGAGCTCGACGGGTTGCTGATCGGCCTCGAACGCGACCTGTGGGTGCTCATGGCCGAGGTGGCGACCGCTCCGGAGAACCGGGACCGGCTGGTGGGCGGCCAGACGGCCGTGACGGCGGCCATGGTGGAACGGCTGGAGCCGATCGTCGACGAGGTGACGGGGCGGTTCGAGGCGCCGACCGAGTTCGTGCTGCCCGGCCAGTCGGTGACCGCGGCCGCCCTCGACGTGGCCCGCACCGCCGCCCGCCGGGCCGAACGGCGGGCGCTGAGTGTGGCGCCGTCCGACTCCTTTGTGGTGCCCTACCTCAACCGCCTCTCCGACCTGCTGTGGACGCTGGCCCGCTGGCAGGAGGGCCGCGCCCTTCCCGCTCGTACCGAGGAGCAGCCGTGACCATCGACTTCACCCTGTCCGACCGCCTCCCCGATGACGTGTCGGTGGTCGGCGTGCCGGTGTACGCGGGGCGGACGGTGCCCGACGGCGCCGGTGTGGACGTCGACCTCGCCTACCTGGCCCGGCGGGGGTTCGAGGGCAAGGTGGGCGAGACCATGGTCGTGCCCTCCTCTGGGTCCACGAACGGCACAGCCGTGGTGGCGGTCGGCGTGGGCAAGCACGACGAGGTGACGGCCGAGTCGCTCCGGCGAGCGGCGGCCGCGTTCGTAAAGGCGGCCTGGAAGGACACGTCGGGCGCCACCACCCTGCTGGCGGCGGCGGCCGGAACCCCGGTGGCGCCGGCCGAGGCGGCGCGGGCCGTGGCCGAGGGGGCGGGCCTGGCCGCCTACCGGTTCACCCCCTACAAGGCCGATCCCAAGGCCTGCCGCCTGGAGTCGCTGGCCGTGGTGGCCCCGGCGGCCGTGGTGGGCCCGTCGGCCGACGGCGACACACCTGACACGGCGGCCGGGCTGGAGCGCGGTGCCCGCCTGGCGGCGGCGGTCAGGCTGGCCCGGGACCTCATCAACGAACCGGGGGGGGCGATGACGCCGTCGCGCCTGGCCGAGGTGGCAGCTGAGATCGTCGAGCTGGAGGGTTCGATGACCCTCACCGTGCTGGACGAGGCGGCCATCGTCGCCGAACGGCTGGGCGGGCTGCTGGGCGTGGCCGCCGGTTCGGACCAGCCTCCACGCCTGATCGAGCTGGTCTACGAGCCGCCCGACCCCGTTGGCACGGTGGCGCTGGTCGGCAAGGGGATCACGTTCGACTCGGGAGGGCTGTCGATCAAGCCCGCGGACGGCATGGAGACGATGAAGACCGACATGTCGGGGGCGGCGGCGGTGCTGGCGGCCATGTCGACCCTGCCCGCGTTCGGCCCCAAGGTGAAGGTGATCGGCATCATCCCCGCCACCGAGAACATGGTGAGCGGGAGCGCCACCAAGCCGGGCGACGTCCTGCGCATCCGCAACGGCAAGACCGTCGAGGTCCTGAACACCGATGCCGAGGGCAGGCTCGTGCTGGCCGACGCCCTGTCGCTGGCCGTGGAGGCGGGCGTCGACGCCATCTTGGACCTGGCCACGCTGACCGGCGCCTGCAAGGTCGCCCTCGGCACCCGCATCGCCGGGCTCATGGGCAACCACGACGGCTGGCTGGCACAGGTGCGGGAGGCGGCCGGCCGGGCCGGCGAGCCGGTGTGGCCCCTGCCCCTGCCGAGCGACTACCGCCCGTCGATCGACTCCGACGTCGCCGACATCAAGAACATCGGCGGACGGTGGGGCGGGGCGCTGACCGCCGGACTGTTCCTGAAGGAGTTCGTGGGCAGCGTGCCGTGGGCCCACCTGGACATCGCCGGCCCCGCCCGCAGCGAGGACGACGAGGGCTACGTGAGCAAGGGCGGGACGGGGTTCGGGGTGCGCACCATCGTGGAGGCGCTGATGGCGTTCCAGCTGCCGTCGGCGGGCTGAGCTCGGGGGCCGCCCGCCCCGGTGCCGGCCACGGGAGGGGGAGGGTGGGCC
>JBOGID010000320.1:0-1544 GCA_050742295.1 Acidimicrobiales bacterium
GCGGGCACGCAGCGCGCCCAGCGCCGGGCTGCGGCCCCGCCCGAACGACACCCAGTGCTCGAGGCGCTCGGTGAGGACGGCGCTGCGCCAGGTCTGGGTGGGCAGGCTGGGATGGGGGCGGTCCAGCGTGGCGGCGGTCACCGCCCGTTGGCGGTCCCGCCAGCCCCGCCCACCGGGCACGAGCTCACCCGCGGCGATGGCCTGCTCCAGGGCCACGGCGACGGCGCTGCGGGCACAAGCCTCGTCGGGGCCCATCATCGAACCCCACGCCAAGCCGTCGAGATCCGGTGGGTCGATCCCGGAGCGGTCCACCGCCCGACGGAAGGCCCGCCGGCCCTCGTCGTCGGAGCGGCGGTAGGCGGCGTGCACCTCGACGGTCGCCGGCGAGCGGCAGATCGCCGCGTAGCGTTCCAGGCCCAGCCCGTCGAGCAACGCGGCGGCGGCCGCGGCCATCGTGGCGCAGATGTCGTCCTCGGGCGGCGCCAGCCACTTCCGCGGCAGCTCGTGCCACAGGAAGTTCTGGACCGCCTCCTGGGTGATCGACCCGATCCCCCCGCCCCAGGTCAGCGTGTTCCACGCCGCCTCGGCGTTGGAGCCCAGCTCGTCATCGGCCGCCCGTAGCGCGCCGAGCACCAGGGCTGCCACCGCGTCGGCGTCGGAGCGGTCGAGATCCTCATCGTCGTGCACGCCTCCATCCTGTCGCGGCCGGGCCGAAGACCCGGCGACGACGGCGCTCAGGTCGCCGATCGCCTCTGGCCTGGGAACGGCGGCTCGACGGCGACGCTGAGCCGCCGATGCGCACGTTCGATCTCGGCGAGCTTGCCGTCGACGGCGGCGAGGATGTGTTCGAGGCGTTCGATCTCGCCGAGCCAGCCCCGCTGGCGGGCTTCGTCGAGTTGTTCGACCAGCCCGTCGCGGGTGCGCTGCAGCCGTGGCCGGGCGGCGGCATCGGGGCGGGCGAGCTTGCATTGCTCGCATGCGTACTCGTGGACGCAACTGGTGCCGAGGCGCGCATGCAGTCGCCGATCGCGATCTTGCGTTTGGCGAAGTGCTCCCTCGAACTCGTCCCATTCGGCGGCGGAGACGTCGCGGTACTCGTCGGACGGTCGCAGCGATCGGCGGTTGTGGCTGAACGCCCGGTGGGCGCGGATGACGTCGTCGGGAACACGGCGGCGTAAGCCTGAGTGGTGGCCAGGGTGGCCCATGAGCTTCTGGATGAGATGCGGTGGCAGCCCGGCGGCGAGGGCGTCGGTGGCGAAGATCCGCCGGAAGTCGTGCGCCGTGTAGTCCAGCCGGGCCCCGTCGGGGCCGCGCAGGTCGGCGGCGGCCCCGACCTTGTCGAGGACACGGGCGACGTAGGTCTTGTGCATCGGCCGGGTGGCGCCCTTGAAGCCCCGGCCGGCGGTGCGCTGGAACAGCAACGGCAGCGGTTCGGAGTTGACGCACTCGCCGTAGTCGTAGGCCACCAGCGCCGGCAGGGCCACCTCGGTCGACCCGACCGCGGCGCGGATGCGTCGGGCCATGGCAGCAAACACCGCCGCCAG
>JBOGID010000321.1:0-4038 GCA_050742295.1 Acidimicrobiales bacterium
GGCCCGGCCACGACGGTGCGGGCGGCGGCGACGCCCACGGGCGGCACGGGCGGAGGCGGTGGGACCCCGGCCGGGAACACCGGCGGGGGTGGCACCGGCACCGGGACGGGCACGGGGCCCGGCTCGAGCTCGAGCGACACGACGGTGACCACGGCGACGACGGTGCCGCCGACCACGGCGGCGCCGGACACGAGCGGCCCGACCCTGACCGGCCTGACGGTCAGCCCCTCGACCGTGCGCCCCGGCGGCGGTGGGTGCTCGAACGGCGACCCCACGACGGCCACCGTGAGGATCACGGCGACCGACCCTTCCGGCATCTCGTCCATCACCGCCACCTACGCGGGCATCGGCGGCGGGACGTTCCCGATGGGCTCCTCGGGAGGCGCCACCTACACCGCGACCCTCGGACCGTTCGAAAGCCCCGTCCCACCGGGCTTCGAAGTGCCGGCCGGCGCGGTCATCGTCCGGGCGACCGACGGCGCCGGCA
The DNA here is from genome assembly GCA_050742295.1 of Acidimicrobiales bacterium. GTDB lineage: Bacteria > Actinomycetota > Acidimicrobiia > Acidimicrobiales > AC-14 > JAHFUQ01. Next base: position 488 of record JBOGID010000321.1, read on the forward strand.
ACACCTCCACAACCAGCGCCAGCCTCGGCCTGCGCTGCGCCGCCTAACCCCGCCGGCGCGTCCGGCCCGGTCCCGCTGCGGCCAGACTTCGTGGCGTGACGTCCTCGGCCCTCCAGGAGGCCATCGAACGGTCGGCCGTGCCCGCTGCGGTGGCCGTGGCTGTCGAACGGCTGGCCGAGATCCACGACGGCCTCACCGACCGGCTCAACGCCAACGACCGGCTCCGGCAGGCGGTCGTGGGCGTCACCGGGGCCAGCCGGTCGTTGACCGAGTTCCTCATCGCCGAGCCAGCGGCGCTGGACGTCATCGCCAACGTCGTCGAGGACCCCCACTACCGCTACCCCCTCGGCGACGTGGCCACCGCCGCCGACCTCCGCCGCTGGAAACACCTGGAACTGCTGCGCATCGCCACCCGCGACCTCACGGGCATCGACGACCTGCCTCAGGTCGGGCGCGACCTGGCGGCGCTCGCCTCGGACGTCCTCCAGGCCGCCTACCACCTGGCCGGCGACCCGCCCCTCGCCGTCATCGGCATGGGCAAGCTCGGCGGCTGCGAGCTCAACTACGCCAGCGACATCGACGTCATGTTCGTGGGCCAGGACGGCAATGGCAACGGCAACGACGACCGCGCCGCCCGCGCCATCATGGCCGCGGCCCGCGACGCCTCGTTCCGGGTCGACGCCAACCTCCGTCCCGAGGGGCGCGACGGCCCCCTGGCCCGCACCCTCGAGTCCTACGAGGCGTACTGGGAGCGCTGGGCCCAGACGTGGGAGTTCCAGGCCCTCCTCAAGGCCCGCCCGGTGGCGGGCGACCCCCGCATCGGCCAGGCCTTCCTCGACGCGGCCCAGGAACGGATCTGGGACCGCCCGTTCACGGCCGACGACCTGCGGGCCGTCCGCACCATGAAGGCGAGGGCCGAGGCGGAACTGGCCCGCAAGGGGCTCACCGACCGCGAGGTCAAGCGGGGTCGGGGCGGCATCCGCGACATCGAGTTCGCGGTGCAGCTGCTCCAGCTCGTCCACGGCCGCCACGACGCCGCCCTGCGCTCGCCGTCCACCCTCGAGGCCCTCGGCGAACTGGGCCGGGCCGGGTACATCGACGCCGCCGACGCCCGCGCCCTCGACGAGGCGTACCACCTCCTGCGCACCGTCGAACACCGCCTCCAGCTCGAACGGGAGCAGCAGGTCCACGCCATCCCCACCGACAAGGCGGCCCAGGAACGCCTGGCCCGGGTGCTCGGCTACCGCGACACCGCCGACGCCACCGCCGGCGAGCTGTTGCACCGCTACCTGCGCCGGCTCCAGGCGGGCGTGCGCAGCATCCACGAGCACCTCTTCTTCCGCCCCCTCCTCGACGCCCTGTCGGTGGAGCCCGCCAACCCGATGTCCTCCGAGGCCGTCCTCGACCGCCTGGCTGCGTTCGGGTTCACCGACGCCAAGCGCACCCGCGTCGCCCTGCAGGAGCTGACCCGGGGCCTGACCCGCTCGTCCCGCCTGATGCAGCAGATGCTGCCCCTGCTGCTGGGCTGGCTGTCCGAGGCCCCCGACCCCGACCTCGGCCTTCTCGGGCTGCGCAAGCTGGCGTCGGGACAGCAGCGCGCCACCGAGCTGGCCGTCGCCTTCCGGGACTCGCCCGAGTCGGCCCGGCGCCTGTGCCTGCTGCTGGGGACGAGCAACCGCCTCTCCGCCACCCTCGAACGGGAGCCCGACCTCATCCCCCTGCTCGGCAGCCCCGACGGCGTCGCGGCCCGCACGGCGGAGGACATGCTCGAAGGGGCCACCGCCTCGTTCTCGTGGCGTTCCGACCTCGACGACCGCCAGCGCGGCCTCCAGCGGTTCCGCCGCCGCGAGGAACTGCGCATCGCGGCGGCCGACGTCCTGGGCCTGGCCGCGGCCACCGACCCGTCCGGCGACGAGGCCGTCGTCGCCACCGCCCGCCAGCTCACGGGACTGGCGGAGGCGAGCCTCGAAGCTGCCCTGGCCGCCATCGGCTGCCCCCTCCCGTTCGCCGTCATCGCCATGGGACGCTTCGGCGGCGCCGAGCTCTCCTACGCCAGCGACCTCGACGTGCTGTTCGCCTACGACGGCTCGACCCCCGAGGACTTCGCCGCCGCCGAGAAGACGGGCGAGTCCCTGCTGCGCTTCATCGCCGGCTCCACCCCGGCGACCCAGGTGTACCCCCTCGACCTCGACCTGCGGCCCGAGGGCAAGGACGGGCCCCTCGCCCGAAGCCTCGACGGCTACCGCAAGTACTACGAGCGGTGGGCGCAGACGTGGGAGCTGCAGTCGCTGACCCGGGCCCGGGTCGTGGCCGGCGACCGTGACCTCGCCCGCCGCTTCCTCGAACTGGTCGAGCCCCACGTGTGGCGGGAGCCTCTGCCCGAGGCCGACATCCGGGAGATCCGTCGCATGAAGGCCCGTGTCGAACGGGAGCGCATCCCCCCCGGCGAGGACCCCCAGTTCCACCTCAAGCTCGGCCGTGGCTCGCTGTCCGACGTGGAGTGGACGGCCCAGCTCCTCCAGCTCCAGCACGGGGTCCGGGAGACGAGCACCATGGCCGCCCTCGACGCCCTGGCCGGGGCCGGGCTCCTCGACGCCGAGGACCACGACATCCTGGCCGAGGCCTACCGGTTCTGCGAACGCACCCGCAACCGGTGGTTCCTCATCAAGGGGGCGCCCGACGACTCGCTGCCCCGCCAGCCCGACCAGCTGGGCCGCCTGGCCCGTTCCCTCGACACCGACCCGACCGAGCTACGCGAGAACTACCGCCGCGTCACCCGGCGCGCCCGGCGTGTCGTCGAGCGGCTGTTCTACGGCCAGGAGGACGGGTAGCCGGGCTCGGCCCTACGCCGGCACCCGCAACGAGGCCACGAACCCGTTGCTCACGTCGCCGGTGATCTCGGCCACCTGCTGGGTCGACCCGTCGCTGAACACCATGTCGCGCGCCAGCGGGGTCTGGGTGAAGTTGCGGGCGCTCTGGGTGTAGCCCGAGGTGGCGTAGACGGCCGTGCACGCCGCGTCGGGGAGGGCCAGCTGCGACGTCGCGATCTTGTTGGTCACGGCCGTCGCGCCCGAGAGGTTGGGTGCACCTCGAAGTGGATGTGCGGGTAGCGCCCGGAGGGGGGCCCCCGGGAACATGCTCTTGAACGTCACGACGCCCCGGCTGTCGGCCTGCTGCACGCCCCGCAGGTAGTTCTGGTTGGTGGCGCCCTGGGAGTACAGCGAGTAGAGCCCCCGGCGTCGCACTGCCACAGATAGACGGCGGCGCTGGCGTACCCGGGCAGTTCTTCGGGTCGTCGACGACCGTCAGGTTGATCGTCAGCGGGACCCGGTGGCGGTGCCGCTCGACGACCTGAAGCTGGACGTGATGTCGCTGCGTACCACGCCGCTCTGGTTGAGGACGTTGGCTCCGCGGTCCCCCTGAGACCCGTCCCCGGGGTACGGACCGGCTGTCCCGGTGGGGATCTGCGTGCACGGCCCACCCGTCGCGGCCGCCACCGTCGTGGCCGAGGCCGCAGCCGTGGTCGCAGCACCGGCGGCCGTCGTCTGGGG
>JBOGID010000322.1:0-1650 GCA_050742295.1 Acidimicrobiales bacterium
GCTCCATGCAGGTCCGGGCCGAGGCCGAGGCCGAGGGCATCGACCGGGTGTTCCTCGACGCCGGGTTCGAATGGCGCGCCGCCGGCTGCTCGATGTGCCTGGGCATGAACCCCGACATCCTCCAGCCCGGCGAACGGTGCGCGTCCACGTCCAACCGCAACTTCGAAGGCCGCCAGGGCCGCGGCGGCCGCACCCACCTGGTCTCCCCCGCTGTCGCCGCCGCCACCGCCGTGGCCGGCCGGTTCACCACCCCCGAGGATCTGTAGATGGAGCCCGTTCGAGTCATCACCGGGACGGCGGCACCCCTCGACAGGTCCGACGTCGACACCGACCAGATCATCCCCAGCGAGTGGCTGAAGCGGGTGGAACGCACGGGCTTCGGCGAGGCCCTGTTCTCGGACTGGCGGTCTGACCCTGCCTTCGTCCTCAACCAGCCTCGGTACGACGGCGCCTCGATCCTGGTCGCCGGTCCCAACTTCGGGACGGGCTCGTCCCGCGAGCACGCGGTGTGGGCCCTCACCGACCACGGGTTCCGGGCTGTCGTGTCACCCCGCTTCGCCGACATCTTCCGTTCGAACAGCACCAAGGCGGGCCTGCTGCCGGTGCAGGTGGACGGCGAGACGGGCCGGGCCCTGCTCGACGCCGTCACCGCCAACCCGAAGCTGGTCATCACCGTCGACGTCGAGGCGCGCACCCTCACCGCGCCCGACGCGGGCATCGCCACCACGTTCCCCCTCGACGACCACACAAGGTGGCGGCTGCTCGAAGGCCTCGACGACATCGGCCTGACCCTGCGCCACGAGGACGCAATCGCCACCTACGAGGCGTGCCGCCGGGACTGGCTGCCGGTCACGACTACGTAGCTTCGGCCGGGTCGGTGGCGGCGGATGGTTGGGGCCCGGTTTCGCGCCGGGCGGTGGCGAAGACCTCGCGTGCCGCTTCGAGCTCCTGCGCCGCTTCGAGGCGGGCACGGGCGGCGGTCTCGTGCTCGCGCCGGGCCTCACCGCGCAGGTCGTCGGCTTGGCGTTCGGCGGCGGCGACCAGTTCCTGGGCATTGCGGTTGGCGGCGGCCCGGACCTGCTGGGCCACGTCCAGCTCGCGCCGGGCCGCCTCCCGCAGGTGGGCCGCTTCCCCGGCTGCCGCGTCCCGCAATTGGGTGGCGGCTTCGAGTTCCCTTGTGGCGTTGGCACGCCACTGGGCGACCTCGGTCTCCGCCGCCTCGTGGAGGTTCTGCAGCGCCAGCAGCTCGTGCTGGGACGACTCCTGGGCGCGCGCCAGCGCCTTGGCGGCCTGGGCCCGCAGCTCGCGCGCTGCGTCCATGTTCTGGCGGACGGCCTCGCTTGTCTTGGTCGCTTCCCGATCGGACGTGATGAGCAATTCGGCTGCCTCCCGCTCGGCCTGAGCCCGGGTGTCGAGCGTCGCATCGAGCAGGCGCTGGGCGGTGTCGCGGCCGCGGATGCTCTCCTCGTCGGCCATGGTGCGGACCCGCTCCGCGAGCGCCAGCTCCCCCGCCGCCGTGTCCCGGACCCGGGCCGCCTGACGCTCGGCCTCGGCCCACAGCCGGTCGGCGGCCTCCCGCAACCGGGCCGCCTCCTGGTTGGCCGACGCCATCTCCCGCTCGGCGGTGTCGAGGACGGAGCGGGCGTCCTC
>JBOGID010000323.1:0-3838 GCA_050742295.1 Acidimicrobiales bacterium
TCGGCGTGACCTAACGTGTCCGCTGTGCAAACCACCGCCTCGCCCTCCGTGGACTGGGCCGCGGCCCAGGCGGCGGTCTCGCGAGCCTGCCCCCGCGTCACCGCGCTCCTGCGCTCCGTCCGCAACCCCGACGCCCCCGCCATCGGCACGTGGACCCTCACCGACCTGACCGTCCACGTCTCCCACGTCATGGACGCCGTCACGGCCGCGGCCAAGGGGGGTGGCGGCCTGGTCGACGACGTGTGGGCCCTCACCGACGTGACCGACATGTTCGTGAAAGCCGAGACGGAACGGAGCCTCCCGGCCCTGGCCGACCGCATCGACGCCAGCGTGGCCGGGTTGCTGGACTTCATGGGTGCCGCCCCGGGCGACACGGCCAAGACGTGGCTCGTGAAGGGTGTGGACGTCCCCCTGTCCCTGCTGACCTGCCACGTCCTCAACGAGCTGGTCATGCACGGCCGCGACATCGCCCTGGCCGACGGCCAGCCGTGGCCCATCGACCGCAGCACCGCGACGCTGATCCTGGAGGGGTTCGTCCTGCCCGTGCTGAGCGGCCTTGGCCGGTCGATGGTCGTCGAGGACGCAGCCAGGAACAAGCGGATCACCTACGACGTCCGCCTCCGGGGCGGCGGCCGCCACCAGTTCCACTTCGACAACGGCGACTTCTCGATCCATCCCGGCCCGCCGACCCGTCCGGTCGATGTCCACCTCTCGGTCGACGCCGAGGCGTTCCTCCTCGTCTCCTGGAACCGCATCAGCCAGTGGAGCGCCATCCCCAAGGGCAAACTCCTGGCCTGGGGGCGCAAGCCCTGGCTCGGCCTCAAGCTCCGCGGCCTGCTCAAGAACCCGTGAGGCGGGCGATCGTCGGGTTCCAGCAGGACGACGCGGGCGAGTGGGCGGCCCGCCTTTCGTGCCTGCACGGCCAGCACATCCGCCACCGCCCGCCCTTCCAGCTCGCCCCGTGGGTCCTCGACGCCGCCGAACGGGAGGCCCGCATCGGCCAGCCCCTCGAGTGCCCGCTGTGCGACCGGGCCGAGCTGCCCGGCGACCTCGAGGTGGTGCGGACGATCGACGGGGAAGGAGTTGGTCTTCCGGGCGGGACGTGGGGGCTGGTCCGAGTCCACGCCGGCCCGGTGCGCGTGACCCTCGCGACGGAGCCGCCAATCGAGGTGGTCCTGGAGGCGGGTTCGTCCCAACCGGTCCCTCCCGAGGTCGACTACAGCCTCGTGCCGTCCGGCGACGCCGGTTTCTCGTTCGACGTCCTGACCCGCCCCGCGTCCATCTAGCGTCGTCGGGCATGGACTTCGCCCATCTCGACAACACCGCAGGCGAGCCGCCGGCCGAGCTGGCCGACCACTTCCAGGGCCAGGCCCGGCTCCAGCGCCTGCCGCTGCCCTTCCCCGGCGGCGGCCCGGCCGTCTTCGCCGTCCACTTCGCCGCCGGAGGACGCACCAAGCCCCACGTCCACCGCAACGGCCAGCTGCTCCTGATCACTGCCGGCCGCGGCCTGATCGGCACCGAGGCCGGCCCTCGCCTGGTGACCGAGGGCGATGTGGTGGCCGTGCAGCCGCACGAGTGGCACTGGCACGGCGCCACGCCCGGCTCCACCATGACCCACGTCACCGTCCAGGTGCCCGGCGCCGACTCCGTGGACTGGGACGTCGACGAGCGGGACTGGGCCACGACCTACGCCGAGCCCACCCCTTAGCGCCCAGGCGTCTCCCGCAGCCGAAGCCAGCGGTAGCCGTAGCCGGCGACCTCCACGCCCTTCAGCTCGGGGCCGACGGCGTCGTAGGACCGGTCGGCGAACATCTCGACGGGGTCGCCCTGCTGGCCCGGCTGCTCGCCGAGGTCGACGGTGCGGGCCCGAGCCCCCAGGTTGTGGACCGCCAGCATCACCCCGCCCGGCGCCTCGTAGTGCAGGGCCAGCACGGCGCTGTCGCCGGTGCCCACCGGCGTGCACGTCCCGACGCCGAACGGCGTGGCCTCCAGGGCCGACACGATCGACGTGGCATCGCCCCGGGCCAGGGCCAGGAACTGGCGCTGGTTGAGCAGGAAGTTGAACAGCATGGGCAGCCGGTCGCCGGTGCCGAAGTAGTCGAGCAGCTCCTCCCGCTCGGCGTTGGCCTCGGCCAGGATGACGGCGTCGCCCTGGCGCCATGACAGCAGCGCCCGGAACTCCTGGAGGTAGCCGAACTGCTTGCGGGCCTCGGGCTCGCTCGGCCGGGTCAGCTCGATGATGAACGCACCGCCGGGTTGCCCATGTTGAGGTCGGGCTGGAAGTCGTAGAACCGGTGGTAGTACCAGGCGCCGGCCTGGTCGTCCCACGTCCACGTCTCGTGCTGGTGGCCCGGGAACACCATCCCCTGGTGGCGGTCGGACGGCTCGTCAGTCGACAGACGTACCAGTCCCGATGCTTCGAGTTGGGGTCGGACCGGGCCTCCTGGAACCACGAGTGCAGGTCGGGCCTGTGGTTCACGACCAGGTCGATCATGACCCGCAGCCCCCGGTTGGACGCCTGGTGCACGAACTCACAGAAGTCGCCGAGCGTGCCGAGCCGGGGATCGACGTTGTCGAAGTCGGACACGTCGGAGCCGTCGTCGAGGTTGGGCCCGGGGTGGATGGGGTGGAGCCACACGCAGGTCACGCCCAGCCGGGCCAGGTAGTCGAGCCTGCTCGTCAGCCCCGGGAAGTCGCCGACGCCGTCCCCGTCGGAGTCCTGGAAGCCGTCCAGGTCACCGATCCCGTCCCCACCCGTGTCGAGGAACGACCGCGGGTACACCTGGTAGAGCACGGCCGTCTGCCACGACGGCCGGGCGTCGGTCACCCGCAGGAACTACCCCCGAGGCCCGTGGGTGCAAGCATGGCCGCCGTGGGCAGTTCGCAGAGCTTCGAGACCGTGGTCACCAGCGACCTCAGGCACCGGGTGATGGTGCCGGTTCCCTTCGACCCCGACGAGGTGTGGGGCGGCAAGCCCCAGCACCACGTGGCCGGCACCGTGAACGGCATGCGCGTCCGAGCCGTGATCGAGCCGGTGGGCATCAGCGGTCGCGGCTTCGTCCTCGGCGCGGCATGGCGGCGCGACTGCGGCGTTGCGCCCGGCGACAAGGTCGAGGTCGTGCTCGAACCCGAAGGCCCCCAGCGCGACGACCTGGCGCCCGACATCGCCGCCGCCTTCGCGGCCGAGCCCGAAGCGGGCGCCTTCTTCGACGCGCTGGCCCAGTTCTACCGTTGGGGTTACCTGCGGTGGATCGACGCCACCACCCGCCGTCCCGACATCCGGGCCGAGCGCATCGCCGAGGTGGTCCGGCTGTGCAAGGAGGGCGTCAAGGAGCGGCCGAAGCGCTGAGCTACCGCTAGGAGGTGGTGTCAAAGCCCTCTTCCGGCGGCCGACGGCGACGCAAAGGAGCTGGTCAGGGGCAGGTCGGCCGCCTCGGCGCGAAGCGCCGATCGCGAAGGGCACCAGCCTCCTGGCGGCGTTCCCAGCGCAGGGCTCCGATGGCGCCGATGAGGGCGACCACGTAGGCCAGCGGGTACACGATCTGGAGCGGGTGCTCCCCCAGGTCGAACGAGCCCGCGTAGATGGCGGCGGCCACCAGGATGAAGGCCGCGAGCACGAGCGCGGCCCGCATGAAGGTCAGGTAGGCCTCGCCCCGGCGGTCGGCCACGATGGCCAGCATGGCGACGCCCAGCGACAGGTAGAAGACGCCGAACGCCCGCAGCGAGAAGAGGGCCGTTCCTCAACCACGACACGGCGCCGGCTGCCCGGACGCGACGCAGGCGGCGATGGCCCGGGCTCCGGTCCTCGCCGCCTGCGGTCAAACGCAGTCAGGGACTA
>JBOGID010000324.1:0-7725 GCA_050742295.1 Acidimicrobiales bacterium
GTCTGGTACTGGCAGACGATCGGCGGGGGGCGGTGCCCGGTGGTCGACACGTGGTGGCAGACCGAGACGGGGGCGATCATGATCGCCCCGCTGCCGGGTGCGACGACGCTGAAGCCGGGATCGGCCACGTTTGCCTTGCCGGGCATCGGCGCCGAGATCGTGACCGAGGCGGGCGAGCCGGTGAAGGTGGGCGGGGGGTACATGACGCTGACCCACCCGTGGCCGTCGATGCTGCGAGGCATCTACGGCGACCCCGAGCGGTACCGCCAGACGTACTGGTCGCGCTTCGACGGCCGCTACTTCGCGGGTGACGGGGCCAAGCTTGACGACGACGGGTACACGTGGTTCCTGGGCCGGGTCGACGACGTGATGAACATATCTGGGCACCGCGTCTCGACCACCGAGGTGGAGTCGGCACTGGTGGATCATCCGTCGGTGGCCGAGGCCGCCGTCGTGGGGGCCAAGGACGAGACGACGGGCCAGGCCATCATCGCCTTCGTGACGTTGAAGGGGACGGAGCTGGGTTCTGCGGAGCACGGCGAGGCCTTGCGCAAGCACGTGGCCACCAAGATCGGTGCGATTGCGAGGCCCAAGACGGTCATCTTCACCGACGACCTGCCCAAGACTCGCAGCGGCAAGATCATGCGGCGGCTGCTGCGCGACGTGGCCGACGGCCGCGACCTCGGTGACACGACGACGCTGGCCGACGCCTCGGTCGTGGAGGAGATCCGCCGGAGGGCCCAGATCACGCCCACCGAAGATTGACGGCGCCCGACGTACCTGGTCACTGGAGGTGGCGGGAGGACTCGCCGCGACAGGCCGGTCCGGCGGTGATCTTCGACATCGACGGCGTGCTGTCCGACGCTACGGGCCGCCAGCACTTCCTCGAGGGGCCGGGCCGCAAGGACTGGAAGGGGTTCTTCGACGCCTGTAGCGAGGACCCCGTGATCGAGGAGGTCGTCCGCCTGACGGAACTGTTGGACCGCGACGCGACGGTGGTCCTGTTGACGGGCCGGCCGGTGCGGGTCCGCCGGCTCACGCTCGACTGGCTCACCCGCCACGGCGTCCGGTGGGACCTGCTCGTCATGCGCCCGTCCGGTGACTACGGCGCGTCGCTCGACTTCAAACGCAAGACCATCGCCGAGTTGCGCGACCTCGGCTTCGACCTGAGGCTGGCGTTCGAGGACGACATCCGCAACAAGCAGATGTTCCAGTCCGAAGGCGTCCCCTGCGTCTACCTCCACTCCGGCTACTACGGGTAGCGCGGCTTTCGGAGACCATGACCGCCGTTTTGGCACGCTACGTGCGGCTGGCGAGTTGGCGGGCGGCGAGGTCGAGCAGGGCGTTGATGGCGGAGGACGTCTTCACGCCGGCGCTCTCGCTCAGGCCGGCCAGCACCTGGCGCAGGGCGGTCAGCGCTCGCTCGGAATCGAGGGAATCCGGAGCGTCGACGCCGGCGAGGGCCAGCACGGCCGGCGCCTGCGGGCTGCGCCGGACGACGTACTTCGCGGCGATCGGGATCATCGACAGGATGGCCTCGGACCTCGGCGGTGTGTTGGAGTCGTCCGACCTGTTGCGGTCAAGGAACGAGGCGAAGGACTCGTCGGGTTCGTTGCCCGGCCACGGTCGGGACTGGGGGCAGACGTACCAGTCAACGTGCAGAGGCAACCCGGACTCGACGTAGGTGACGCTGACGAACGCACCACCGGCCACGCCGTTCTGGGGCATGTCCAGGACGATGGCGGCATCGCCGAAGGCGGAAGCTGGGTCCCTCAAGGACGTCAGCACCGAGCGGACCGAATCGTCCGCGACCACGACCACGAGGTCAACGTCGCTCCACTCGTCCCCGTCGCCTCGGCCCAGCGATCCCCACACGGAATTGGCCAGGAACCGCGGATCGTGGCGCATGGCCTCAAGCGCGCGTGCGAGCCACGCCGACCTGACGTCCTGAAGCATCCTCACGCTCACTCGACCGGCCCGTGCTGAAGTGCGGAGCGCACCCAGGCGACGACGGCTCGCACGGTCTGGTCGACGGTCCGAGGGCTGGTGTCGACGCCGTCGTGAAGGTTCTTGCGCAGCCACGCGCCAAGTCTCGTCTGTTCCTCGACGTCACGCCTCCGCCAGGGGCCGCGACGCTCTCAGCCGGCACCATCAGCCTTTGATCAGGGCACGACTGGCCGTAGACCATCGCGCCGGCCTGTCTCAAACCCCCCGCACTCCAGAGAGGCATTCCGGGGTTCCGGACTGGACACCACGAGCGAGAGGACCAATCCGGCTGGCCGTTTCGGCCGTAGGTAATGAGGGCAGACCCGTGGCGACGAAGGGAGTGCCGATGGCAAGGCGTTGGCGGCCGCTGGTGGGAGTACTGGTAGCGGCATCATTGGCAGCGATTGCGGCGAGCGGCGTGGCGTCGGCGGGTCAGGTGGTGAAGCTCGACGCCCACATGGACGGTGCGAGCGAGCTCCCACCTGCGGACCCCGACGGGGACGGGCGGGCCAAGTTCGAGTTCGACCTGGACACGGGCGAGGTGTGCTTCAGCGTGCGGTTCGACGACATCGGCACGCCGAACCGGGCCCACATCCATGTCGGAGGTCCCGAGGTGAACGGTGCCATCGTGCTCCCGATGTTCGAGCTCCGGCCCGGCGATGCTCCCGCGTCGGACCCCCGGCACGACGAGCTCGAGGGCGGCCGACTTGGGGACTGTGTGACCGCCGACCCGGACCTTCTGGCCGACATCGCCGCCGACCCGGGTGGGTACTACGTCAACCTCCACAACACCCGCTTCCCCGGCGGTGCCATTCGGGGGCAGCTCGAGGGCTGACGTCCGTACCAGGCCGCTGCGTTCGCACCGCCGGAGTCACCCGGCGACGCGTCGTGCCCCTTCGACGAACTGCTGGAGGCGGCTGCGGACGTGGTGTTCCGTCATTGTCGGGAATCCGCTCTGGCGCAGGGCGAAGGCGCGGAGGTCGGCCTGCCTCTGGAGGCCGATCCCGTACGCCATCTCGGCCAGGGCCAGGAAGGGAACCGCGGCGCCGATCTCGGCCTCGTAGGCGGCGCGTAGCTCGTCGGCGACCCGACGGTCGTGCGTGATCGTCAGGTAGGCCCGGCATTTGGCGAGGTCCTCGGCCGGCCAGCCGCGCGCGCCGTTCTCCCAGTCGATGATCCCGGAGAGGCGGCCCCGGTACCAGAGCGTGTTGGCGGGATGGAAGTCGAGGTGTACGAGCGCGGTTGGTGGGCCGGCGTCGGTTGCCAGGTCGTGCACCAGTCGCCACACGCGCTGTTCGAAGTCGGATGCGTCGGGCGGACAGTGGCGCGCCCAACGGGGTGTTGTGACCTTGAGGCCGGCGCCGTCACAGTCGTGCACGGCGGCGAGGGCGCGTGCGATCTGGGCGAGCGTGGCGGGATCGCCCGACAGGTCGAGGCGCCCGCCCGGGTAGGCGCGACATCACGAGGCCTGGCCGTCCGAACCACCGCCCGTTCGGGTCAAAGCCGAGAGGCTCCGGCGTGGGGACCGATGCGGGGGCGGCCGCGCCCAGTGCCGCCCACTCGTTCGATCCGTCGAACCGTGGGTCGGGCCGGCGCTTCAGAACGGCACGGACCGTGGTGCCGTCCGCGTCGACCAGGTCGATGGCGTTGGCCGCGCACCTCGTTGCCGCCCCGGAGGCGCCTGCGGACGCGCACCGAGCCCCCGGGCACGACGTCGGCGCCCAGCCGCGCCAGCCCGTCGGGATCCACGGGCGTCCGCTGGAACGCATTCCGCTCCGCCCACGACTGCGGCACGCTGTTCATCCGCCCTCCGCAACGCCGAACCGTAGCCGTGGCGGTGGCCGGTGCCTAGTAGCCCGAAGTTCGGCCTAGCGCGGCATGGCGGCCAGGGCCCGCGCCATGCGCCGCTCGGCGTGGGCCACGTTCTCGGACGTCCAGTCCGGGCCGTGTTCTAGGACCGACGCAAGGTCCCAGTAGGGATGGTGCGTCTCGCCCGTGATCGACTCGTAGGCGGCGACGAAGCCGGCGGCAACCCGCACCCCGGCCAGGCGGATGAGGTTGGTGCGGCAATGGGCGATGTCGCACCCGGCGGGGCCTCGGCACGCCTCGGCCCAGTCGACTACACCCGAGCAGCGTCCCCGTAGCCAGAGCACGTTGCCGGGGTGGAAGTCCCGGTGCACGAACACGGGCCGGTAGGGCGGGACAGCCGTCGCCCACAGGTGGAGGGCCCGCTCCCACAGCGCCGGCCGCCGCGCCGTCGGTGGGGGCCCCTCGAAGTCGCCAGCGGTCCACCGGAAGTACGCGTGGCCGAACCGACCGGCGTCCACCGAGTGGATCGCGGCCACCACCTCGGCCAGCCGGTGGACGTCGGGGACGGCGACGGCCCGACCCCGCACGAGCGACATTAGAACGGCGGGCACGCCATCGCCGACGTCCGTGCCCGCCACATCGGCGGCGACCACGGCGGGGACGGGCAACCCGGACTGACGGGCGAACGCCAGTGCGTCGAGTTCCCGCTGGGGCGCGGCCGGGTCGTCCTCGACGAAGCCCGGCCAGGCGTAGCGCCGCAGGACCAGCCGCCGGCCGTCGCGCAGTTCGAGCCCGTGCACGGCAGTCGAGGAGGCGCCGGCGAGCCGCCGGATCCCCGCCACCGCCGCACCCGTCTCCCGCTCGATCCACGCCCGCACTGCGGGCGGCACGGTCGTGCGGCGCAACTCCGGAGGGAGTGTCGCCGCCGCCCGGTGGTTCGGGTGACGCGCGGCCGAAGCCGTCATTGCGGGTCCCCCTCGCCGAGGACGCCCAGCAGCCGCAGCCGCTGCACCGCGCACTCACGCGACGGAATGCCGCGCGCCCCGGCCACCCACTCACGCCAGGTGGGCCACCGGTCCCGGTCGTAGCCCTCGTGGTCGTAGCCAGCGGCGTCCACGACCACGCGCCGGACCAGGTCGATCCGGTCGCGGTCGCCGAGGCCGGGCCACGGGAGGTACTCGATCGTCCAGGCCAGCCGGTTGTGCCCGCCGTCGGACGAGTGGAACAGGTGACGGTCGAAGGCGATCACGTCGCCCGGCTCGGTCTCGAGGGCGATCCCCGGCACGGGCCACGGGTCGAAGCCCTGACCGGCCGGGTCCCGCGACCAGTACTCCCCGGTCCGGGCCTGGTACGCGGGCTCGTGCGTCCCGGGCAAGACCCGCAGCGCGCCCGTCCCCGCCGTCCTCCGTTCCAGGTAGGCGATGAACTTCACGCCGCCAACCCCCCGGCCGTCGTCGGCGTGCCAGCCGGCGTTGGACGTGAAGCAGGTGGCGATGGGCACCGTGGGCACCGTCGGCCCGCCCAGCAGCTCGACCGAACCCTGGAAGAGCCGGGGGTCGTCGGCGATGAGGGCCTGGCTCAACGGTGCCCGGTCGACGGACAGCGGCAGGTAGTCGCCCCGGATGCCGCCGGTGCCCTCGGGGTCGTCGTCGGTGCCGACGCCCCCGAAGGCATCGCCGATCCCGGCTCCCACCTCGGCCTTCAGCTGGGCGGCCTCGGCCGGGTCGAAGCAGCCGCGCCGCACGACGAAGCCGAAGGCGCGGAAGTGTGCAATCTCCTGAGTACTGAACACGCGTGTCTCCTTGTGCGCTCGAAGGGTGGTTGGACACCTCGAGCGGCACGGAGGACCACGTGCCAGTCAGCGTCAAGCGAAGCCGGTGTGCATGGGACTCACCGTAGTCCCGGCGTCGAGAATCGGCGACGGCATAGTCGAATGACCGTGGCCGGCCCGCCGTGCCTCGTTTCAGCCCACGGGCTCCCGGACGTAGGTGCGGGCCACCTCGATGCCGACGACGTCTGCGGGGCCGACCGGCTCGGGGCCGAGGACCTTGGCCAGGGCGGGGCCGAGGGTGTTGGCGAAGAAGTGGTCGGCGTGAGCCTTGGACTCCCAGAGGGTGACGATCCGGAGCGTGCCGTCGGCGGTCGAGCCGACGTAGCGGGCCTCCATGCCCTCGGGGTTGCCGCTGGCCGCGCTGACCACGGCGTCGAACTTCTCGATCTCCTGGAACGGCGGGGTGGAAACGGTGATCCACGACATGACGATCTCCTTTGGTCGGGCGGCCCTGGCAGCAGCCGCAAGACGAAATCTAGGTATCGGCGCCCTTTCTGCCATCGTGGGGATCACTCATCTGAGTACTCATTTGCCGGTGCGTACCGCCCACGCCGCGATCTGGCTGCGGGCCCCGAAGCCGAGCTTGGTGAGGATGTGCTGGACGTGGTTCTCGGCCGTACGTTCGGAGATGACCAGCCGGTCGGCGATCTGGCGGTTGGTCAGCCCCTCGGCCACCAGGCGCGCCACCTCGTTCTCGCGTGGGCTCAGCGGGGACGGCCTGGGCGCGGACCGGGCAAGACTGGCCACGAGGGCGCCGGTACGGTCCACGTAGGCGGCCATGCCCAGGGCACGGGCCAGCCGGTCGGCGTCGCGCGCCGCCGCCTCGGCCCGCTCTCCGTCGCCTGGGGCACTGCGGGCGAGGAGGGTCGTGGCCAGGTGGAACTGGGCCTCGGCCACGAATCCCGGTGCACCGGCCCGGTCGGCCTGGTCGGAGGCGGCGGCCAGGTCGTCGACGGCGATGTCGAGGTGGCCGAGCACGGCGGCGCCCCGGCCGAGAGCAAGCTCGACAGGACCGAGGTAGATGACTCCGTCGCCCGCCGCATGCTCGCCCCGGAACGGTTCGAGCCGCTCCAGCACCCCGACGAGATCGTCGTGCCGTCCCAGTTCGCCGGCCACCAGGACGGCGTACACGTACGCGGGCAGGAGGTAGAAGGGGGGGACCGACCAGCTCGCGAGGGGCCCAGCGTGCTGATAGGAGGCGGCCGCCTCGTCGCGGTAGCCCAACCGGAGGAGGAGGAAGGCCCGCGACAGCCGGGCCGTGGTCCGGAAGCGGGGTATCGGCTCGACGGGACGCAGGGCGAAGGCCTCGGCTTCCTCGGTGACGCCGACGTGGCCGGCGATGGCGCCCTGGAACGCGAAGTACGCACCGGTCGCGGGCGCGGGCTCCACCGGCCGCATCCGGTCGAACCCCCGCCGGGCTATGGCCAGGGCGTCGGCGTACCGGCCCTGGGCGTGGGCGATGCACGCGGCGACGCGATCGAGGTGCCACGCCGTGACCGGGCCCCCGACGCGGTCGACCGCCACCCCCAGGCCGCCGAGCTCCTGGTGGGCGGCGGAGAGCCGGCCGCTCTCGATCAGCGCCCCGATCCGCCACAGCCCGCCCCACATGGCCGCTCGGGCGCGGTTGGTCCGCTGCGCCAGGGCCACCATCTCGGCGGCGAGCGCGAGCCGTTCGGCGCGCCCCTCAGGCCCCGGGCACGCCTCCTGGCGCGCCCGGAGGGCGTCCACGAGGGCCCGGTCGTCGCCCGACCGCCGGGCCAGGTCGAGGGCCTCGGCGCTCAGCGATGCGGTGGCGGCCTGGTCGCCGCCGTAGAAGGCGAAGTGGCTGCGCTGGGCCAGCAGCCGGGCCCGCAGGGCTTCGTTCGCGGGGTCGCCGAGGGCGGCCAGGGCCCGTTCGCAGAGCTGCCTGGCCACGGCGTTGACCGTCTCGTCGGGGGTGGCCTCGATGACGAGGGCGGCCTCACCCAGCAGCTCGGGGTCGCCGGCTGAGCCGAACGCGCCCGCCGCCTCGGAGGCTGCCACCGCCGCCTGCATGCAGGCGGCGAGGTCGCCGGCGAAGTAGGCGGCCCGGCCGAGGGCGATGAAGATGCGGCCGCGGT
>JBOGID010000325.1:0-3249 GCA_050742295.1 Acidimicrobiales bacterium
GTTCACGGCGTCGCCGGTGTCGCCCGACGTGGCGTCCGCCCCGGCGTGGGCGCCGGAATTGGCGACCGACGGCGCCGAACCCTCCGCCGTCGCGTCGCCCGAGTCGTCCGAGTCCCCCGAACGGCCCGACGTGGCGTCCCCACCCGCAGCCACCGCACCTCCCAGGATTGACGAGTTCCCGGCCGTGACCGTCGACGTCGCAGGCCCCGTCGCCCCGGTCGCCCCGCTCGCCCCCGACGTCGCCACCGGGTTCGACGACGACGACGAACGGGCGTCGCCCGTGTCCCCGCTGTTCGTGGCCGACGCCTGCGCATCGGTCGCACCCGAGTTCCCCGTCGCCGCCGTCGGCGTCACCGACACCGTCGAGCCGCCGCCGTTGCCGCCGCTGCCGTCGCCCGTCGCCACCGAGGCGCCGCCCGCCACCGTGGACGTCACCACGCCCGTCCCGACGGCCACGGTCGTCCCCGACACGGCGCCGCCCGCCCCCGACACCGCCCCGACCAACCCGCCGTCTCCACCGGCACCGCCGGCGCTCACGACCTCGGTCTCGTTGACGGCGTCGCCCGTGTCGCCCGACGTGGCGTCGGCCCCGGCGTGGGCCCCGGTGTTGCCGACCGACGGCGCATTCCCGACCGCGGTCGCGCCACCGGTCGAGCCCGTGTCCCCGGAGTTGCCCGACGTGGCCCGCCCGCCCGCCGCGCCCGCCACTCCGAGCAGCCCGCCGTTGGTGGCGTTGACCGTGGACGTGGCCGGGCCCGTCGCACCCGTCGCCCCCGAGTTCCCCGACGTCGCCACCGGGTTGGACGAGGAGGAGGACTCGGCGTTGCCGGTGTTGCCCGAGTTGGTGGCCGAGGACTGGGCCGAGGCCGGACCGGTCGAGCCCGTCGTCGCCGTCGGCGTCACCGTCACGGCCGTCGAGCCGCCGTTGCCGCCGGACGCGTCAGTCGTCGCCACCGACGCCCCGCCCGCCGTCGTCGCCGCCACCGGGCCCGACCCGATCGCCACCACGTTGTTGCTCGCCGCCCCGCCCGCGCCCGACGAGGCCAGGGCCGCCCCGCCCGACCCACCGACGCCACCCACGGCCACGATCGCGGACGAGTTGACGGCGTCGCCGCTCGACCCCGTCGTGGCGTTGGCCGCCGAGTGGGCGCCGGTGTTGGCCACCGAGTCGGCGTTGCCGACGGCGGTGGCGGCGCCCGTGTCCCCGGAGTTCCCCGAGTTGCCCGACGTGGCCGGCCCGCCCGTCGCCGCTGCCGTCCCCAGGATCGCCGAGTTATTGGCCGTGACGTTGGACGTGGCCGCGCCCGTCGGGCCCGTCGCCCCCGAGTTGCCGGTGACCGCCACCGGGTTGGACACCGACGAGGACGTGGCGTCGCCCGTGTTCCCCGAGTTCGTGGCCGACGACTGGGCCGACGCCCCCGCCGGCACCCCGCCCCCGCCCCCGCCCCCGCCCGAACCCCCGGACGAGGCCGTGGGCTTCACCGTCACCGACACGTTCCCGCCGTCGCCCCCGGAAGCATCCGCGGTCGCCACCGACGAGCCGCCCCGCGAGTTGGCCGTGACCGGGCCCGTCCCGATGGCCAGGACGTTGTTCGTCGCCGACCCGCCGTCGGCCGCACCGGCAACCGCCAGGCCGCCGTTGCCGCCCGAGCCCCCGGCCGCCCCGATCTCCGACGAGTTGACGGCGGCGCCGCCCCCGCCGCCGCCCGCCCCGCTCGACGCAACGGGCGTGACCGTGACAACCGCGTCCCCGCCCCGCCCGCCCGACGCATCCGCCGTGGCCACCGACGACCCGCCCGTGGCGTTGGCCGTCACCGCCGACGAGCCCACGCCGATCACGGTGTTCACGGCGTTGCCGCCGTTGCCGGTCGTGGCTGCGGCCGTTCCGCCGGCCCCGCCGTTGCCGCCCACGGCGACGATGTTGGTGTTGTTGACGGCCGACCCACCCACGCCGGTCGTGGCCGTCGCCGTCGAACTGGCGCCCGTGTTGGCCTCGCTGGTGGCGTTCCCCACCGCAGTGGCCGGACCGGTGTTGCCCGAGTTCCCGGAGTTCCCCGAAGTGGCCGGCGCACCCGTCGCCGCTGCCGACCCGAGCAGGCCCGAATTCGAAGCGGTCGGGGCCGTCAGCACCGGAGCAGTCGCACCCGTGGTGCCCGAGTCGCCCGACGTGGCCAGGGGGCCGGTCCCGGCGCTGGACGCAGCCGAGCCCGTGTCACCCGAGTTGGTGCCGCCCGAAGAAGCGGTCGAACCGCCGGTCGCGCCTGCGGTCGCCGAGGGGCTGGCAGCGACGGTGCTCGCACCGCCCGCGCCCCCGCTGGCTGAACCGCCACCGGTGCTCGAACCACCGGCTGCGCCTGAGTTCTGGTTGCTGCTACCCGTGGGGCTGCCATTGCTGGCCCCGCTCGCCGGGCTCCCGCCGTTCGCACTGCCGCCGGAAACTGCATTGCTGGTTCCGCCGCTGGAGGTGTTGCCGCCGATCTCGCTCGATCCTCCGATGGCAGTGCCGGTCACCGTCCCAGGGCCGATCCCGATGGTGGTGTTTTCGGCACTGCCGCCGTTGCCTGCTCGGCCCTCACCGCCTATCGCGATGCCGTTCGCCTGGCGGCCCCGGATACCGATGGTCTCGTTCTGTGCCTCGCCCCCGGGGCCGGCGTGGGCCTCGCCGGAGGCGTCACCGCGGATGGCGATCGTGAGGTTCGACGCCTTGCGGTCCTGCGAACTACGGGCCGCGCCGATGGCGGCGCCGCCGATGGCGATGGCGAGGTTGGAGGTGGCGCCGCCCGAGATCGGGCCGGACTGGCCGTTGGCGTCGCACCCCCGACCGATGGCGATCACCAGGTGGCTGTAGACGGAGTTGGAGCCCTCGACGGTGCGGCAGCCCTTGGTCTTGGTGAACGTGATGCCCGAGCCCGAGCCGCCGCCGGAGGAGGTGTCGCCGCCCTCGTCGTCCCCAGCCCGGGCCGCCGACGCAGGCGCCGAACCGCCACCCGCAGCCGGAGCGGCAGCACGCGCCACCGGACGGGACGCGACGGGCACGAGGTCTTTGGCCGGCACCGGCGGACCGCTCACCACGACGGGCTGCAGCGGTCCCTGAGTAGCCGGCCCGGCCACCGCCGCAGGGGCGGTGGGAGCGAGCACCTGGCCCGCACCCGCCGGCGCCGACAGCAGCGGGAGGACGGCGGGCTTGGGCGCCACCAGCACGGGAACCGATTCAGCCGCCGCCGCGGAGGCCGCAGGAGCCGCAGGAGC
>JBOGID010000326.1:0-15448 GCA_050742295.1 Acidimicrobiales bacterium
GGCCTGGCGCGCCGCCGAGCTGGCGGAGTCGGCCGCCGCCGCGCCCGCCGCCCTGCCCAGCGCCCTGGTCCTGGTGGGCCGCATCCGCCACTGGGCCGGAGACATCGACGGCGCCGCCGGGGCGTACGAGGAGGCGCTGGCCCGCGACCCCGACCCGGCGACGAGGGCGTCGGCCCTCAGCTGTCTCGGGGCGCTCCTGGAGCACGGCGACCGGTTCACCGAGGCCCGCCGCACCCTCGACCAGGCCTCGGCCGAGGCAGCCCGCACCGGCGCCTTCCGGCCCCTGCTCCGCACCCTGTTCTTCGCCGGCCTGGCCCGCGGCAACCTGGGCGACTTCGGCGGGGCCCTGCGGGCGTTGGAGCGCAAGCGCCGCCTGCTGGAGGAGTACGAGGTCCACTTCTACCGGGCCCGCACCGACACCCTGCTCTCGTGGGTGTGGCGCGAGTGCGGCGAGCTGGGCCGGGCCCGGGACCTGGCCGACCAGGCCGTCGAGGAGGCCAGCGAGGTCCAGGCCGGCTCCCTCCAGGTGGAGCAGGAGCTGCACGGCCTGTTGGGAGCGGCCGAGTGCTCGTTGCTTTCAGGTGACGAGGGGGCCGCGGGCGAACTCATCGCCCGGGCCGAGCCGCTCCTGTCGGGCTGGCTGCCGTTCCGCTGGCGGGCCGAACTCCGGTTCCGGGACGTCCGGTGCCGTCTGGTGCCCAAGGAAGCCGAGGAACTCCTCATCCTCTCCCGGGAACGGCGCTCCCGCAAGTACGAGGCGCTGGCCCTCGCCCACCTCGACCGCCGGCACGACGCCGCCACGGTGGCCGCGTCCACCGGCTCCGACCTGCTCGTGGCCGAGGTCGGCCCCCTCGCCGTCGCCCAACCCGCCTTCGACCGCCTGGCCGCAGCGCTCCCCGTCGAGCTGCGCGACGGCTTCGTCACCCGCGGCCGCCTCTCCGCCCTCCTGGCCGTCCGGCGGTAAGCCAGAGCGCGAGAGCGGGCGCCGGCCGGTTTGACCGACGCCCGTCCTCTCCGCTCGAAGCAGCCTTGAACCCTCAGGAGGCTGGTGTCATTCGCGTTCGGGCGCCGAGGCGGCCGACCTCCCCTGGCCAGCCTCCTTTGCCTCGCACGGCAGCCGCCAACGGGGCGGTCGGCCTCCGACTGAGGGCTCTGACCCCAGCCTCCTAAGCCTCTTCGAGAGCCTGCTCCTGACGGCGGCGGCGGCCGACCATCACGCCGGCGCCGGTGCCGGCGAAGACGATGGCCACGGCCACGGCGGCCCAGGGAGCGGCCGACTTGGTGCCCGAGCCGGAGGCCGCCGCCTCAGCCGACTGGTACCCGGGGAGGAACGACCGCTTGGTGAAGATGCCGTGCCCGGTGTCGGAGATCCAGCCGTTGTAGGCGCCCGTCCGGTAGGCGTACAGCCCGTCGGAGTAGTACAGGACAAGTGCGGGCGAGTCCTCGGCGAACATGGCCTGCATCTGGTTGAGCATCGCCTGGCGGGCCTCCAGGTCGACCGTCGACTTGGCCTTGGCGCCGAGGGCGTCGAAGGCCGGGTTGGAGTACCCACCGAACGACGCCGGCGTCGTCGAGGTCGCGGGCGGCGTGTGGAAGAAGAAGAACAGGGCGTCGGGGTCGGCGTGGGCGTGTGACTCCAGGTTGGAGATGAACGTGTCGTAGTTGCCGGTGTTGCGACGCTGGCGCAGGGCCGCGGGGTCGATGGCCTCGACACCGAGCTTCACGCCGATGGCCTCCAGCTGGGTCGACATGACCTGGGCCGCCCGCAGCTGCTGGGGCTCGTTGGCGCTGACCAGCACGTTCAGCTCGATGCGCTTGCCGTCGGGCGTGCGCCGCACGCCGTCGCTGTCCCGGGTGTAGCCGGCGGCGTCGAGGTTGCGGTTGGCCAGGGCGGGGTCGTACTGGTGGCCCGTGCCGCCTGCGTGGCCGAACGCGGTGGAAGCGTCGGTCCACGCCGAGTCGGGGTGGATCCAGCCGTCACGGCCGGGGCGGCCGTGGCCCAGCAGGACCGTCTGCACGATGGCGTTGTTGTCGGTGGCCATGCTGATGGCCTTGCGCAGCTTGGCGTCGGTGAGGGGCGCCTTCAGGGTGTTGAAGTGGATCTGGGCCGACTCCATCCTGGTGCCCTTCATCACGCTGATGCCGGCCGTGTTCGACAGCTGGTCGTACAGCTCGGGCGGCACGGTGCGGGTCACCGAGTCCACCTGGCCCGTCTGCAGGGCGGCGAAGGCGGCCGAGGGGTCCTTGACGATGGGCAGGTCGATGACGTCGACCTTGGGCTTGCCCTTGAAGTACAGCTGGTTGGCCTCCAGCTTGTACCGCTGATCAGGGACGATCTCGGTCACCTTGTAGGGGCCCGACCCGATGGGCAGCATGTCGGTGGACTTGGAGGCTTCCTTGGGCGGGATCGGCTCCCACACGTGCTTGGGCACGATGGGCAGGTCGGCGCCGGGCAGGATCATGAACGTGGGGGCCGGCTCCTCGAAGGTGAGGCGGACGGTCAGCGGGTCGAGGACCTCCGCCGACGAGAACACCGGGGACTCCCACACGTGGTGCGTGTAGCGCCCGGTCGGGATCTTCTTCATGTACTCGAACGTGAACTTCACGTCCTCGGCGGTAAGGGGCCGCCCGTCGTGCCACATCACGCCGGAGCGCAGCTTGACCGTCCACACCTTCTGGTCGGGCGAGGACTCGGCCGACTCCGCCAGCCACGGCTCGGGCTTCTCCTTCACCTGGGACCAGAACAAGGTGTCGTAGACGAGGTTCACGGTGTCGTGGACGTCGGGCAGGCTCATCATGGTGAGCGTGAACGGCGTCAGGTTGTTCTCGTAGGCCTTGATGGCCACGGTGACTCTGTTTGCTTGTGCCGGCTCGCCGGCCTTGGTGGTCTCGGCCGGCTGTTGAGCAGCCGCCGGGGCCACGCCGGCGAGTAGGGACCCGGCTCCGACCAGGGCGGCCAACCGGGCGAGGGCTCTGCGGGTTCGTGAAGTTGTCATGCCGGGACTCTCCGACCTGACCTTGCACAGCCGTTGCGCGGAACCGGGGCCGCACGGCCCACCGCCGCGCAACGGACGTGCAACGGCGTGCCGGAAAGTGCCGTCATGTTCCTCAAGCCGATCGCCCGCCAGCTGGTGCGGGCCCTGCCGCTGGCCGCCCTGGTGCTGGGCGTCGCCATCAGCCTCAACTTCGTCCTGCCCCGGGCCGCTCCCGGCGACCCCATCGACTTCCTCATCCCCGCCGAGCAGGCCACCAAGATCACGGCCGAGCAGCGGGAGGAGCTGGCCGCCTCCTATGGGCTGAACGGATCGACGTGGCAGCAGTTCACCCGCTACGTCGGCCGGCTGGCCCAGGGCGACATGGGGATCTCCACGCGCTACGGCCGGCCCGTGACCGACCTCCTGGGCGAACGCCTGCCGTGGACGTTGCTGCTGGTCGGCTCGTCGGTCGTGCTTTCCACCGCCATCGGCGCCGCCCTCGGGTTCCGGTCGGCGTGGCGGCGGGGGACGGCGTCCGACGTCCGCAACCTTACGGGCGTCATGGCCCTCGACTCGTTCCCGCCCTTCTTCGTGGCCCTCCTGCTCGTCCTGTTCTTCTCGGTGACGCTCCAGGTCCTGCCCGTGTTCGGGGCCCTGCCGTCGGCCAGCGTGACGGGCTGGGACCTTGTCGTCGAGGTCGCCCGCCGTGCCATCCTGCCCATCACCGCCCTCACGCTGGCCGGGCTCGGATCGGCCTTCCTCGTGGCCCGCTCGTCGGCCGTGGGCGAGTTGGGCGAGGACTACGTGACCATGGCCGCGGCCAAGGGCCTCGACGGCAAGGGCGTGCGCCGCCACGCCCGCCGCAACGCCCTGATGCCGGTGTTCACCGTCGCCATGCTCAACGTGGGCGCCCTGTTCGGCGGGGCCGCGCCGGTCGAGACCGTGTTCGCCTACCCGGGCCTGGGACGGCTCATCTACGAGAGCGTCCTGGCCCGCGACTACCCCGTCCTGCAGGGCGCCTTCCTGCTCATCGCCCTCGGCGTGATCGCCGCCAACCTCATCGCCGAGCTCGTCTACCCGTTCCTGGACCCCCGGGTCCGCCGACCTGGAGTGGCCGCATGAAGAACAAGGCCGCAACGACAGGTGCTCGGCACCTGCCTGGACGCTTCCTCGGCAGGGCCGGGCTCGTGCTCCTCGCCGTGCCTACCGTCGCCGCCGTGTTCGCGCCGCTGGTCGCCCGGCACGCCCCCAGCCGGCCCAGCGGCGCGCCCCTCCTCCGCCCGAGCCTGAGCCACCCGCTCGGCACCGACGACCTGGGCGTGGACATCTTCGCCCAGCTCGTCTACGGGGGGCGCATCTCCCTGGCGATCGGCGTGGGGGCGGCCGTGCTGGCCGTCATCATCGGCCTGCTGGTGGCCGTCGTCGCCGGCTGGCGCCGGGGCTGGGTCGAGGCCGTGCTGATGCGGGCCGTGGACGTCACCCTGGCCTTCCCGTTCCTGCCCCTCGTGCTGGTGCTGGCCGCCTTCTTCGGGCGCAGCCTGGTCACGACGGCGGTCGTCATTGCGGCCGTGTCCTGGGCCCGCCCGGCCCGGGTCCTGTGGGCCCAGGTCCTCAAGCTGCGGGAGTACCAGCACGTGCAAGCGGCTCGGGCCATGGGCGGCTCCGGCCCCCGGTGCGTCTGTCGCCACATCCTCACCCGCCTGACGCCCCTGACCTCGGCCCAGTTCGTGCGGGTCGCCAACGCCGCCGTCATCTCCGAGGCGGCCCTCGCCTTCCTCGGCCTCGGGGACCCCAACCAGGCCAGCTGGGGGATGATGCTGGCCAACGCCAGTTCCAACAACGCCCTGCTGACCGGGGCGTGGAAGTGGTGGATGCTCCCCGCCGGCCTGGCCCTGACCCTCGTCGTCCTGGGCTTCGCCTTCGTCGGGTACGCGGCCGAGGAGAAGGCCGACCCCCGCCTCGGCAGCTCCACCGGCCGCCTCCGCTTCCTGACGGCCCGACCCGTCCGCAAGGGGGCCCCCGCTGAGGCACCCGCCCCTCACGATGGGCCGATCCTGGCCGTCACCGACCTGTCCGTCGCCTACGACCGTGAGGCCCCGACGGTGGTCAAGGGCGTCAGCTTCGAGGTCCCCCGCGGTCAGGTGACGGCCCTCGTGGGCGAGTCCGGGTCGGGCAAGAGCACAGTCGTCATGTCCCTGCTCGGCCTCCTGCCCGGCGATCCGGCCGTCACCGGTGAGGTCCGGTTCGAGGGCACCAAGCTCGTCCCCCGCCGGGTCCGGGGTCGCCGCATCGGCCTGGTGACGCAGGCGGCCATGAACGCCCTCAACCCGGCGTACACCATCCACCGCCAGGTCGCCGAGGCGGCCGAGCTGACCGTGCCGCGGGTCGCGGCCGAGAAGCGGGCCCACGAACTGCTCGACCTGGTCGGCCTCGCCAGCGACGCCCACGGCGCCTACCCCCACGAACTGTCCGGTGGCATGCGCCAGCGGGTGATCATCGCCATGGCCCTGGCCAACGCTCCCGACCTGCTCATCGCCGACGAGCCGACCACGGGCCTGGACCTGGTCACCCAGGCCGCCATCCTCAACCTGCTGCAGGACCTCAAGGACCGCCTCGGCCTCACGATCCTGCTCATCTCCCACGACGTGCAGATGGTCCTGCGGGTGGCCGACCGGCTCGTGATCCTGCAGGACGGCGTGGTCGTCGAGCAGGGCCACGCCCTGGCCGTCTCGGTCAACCCCGTCGAGGACTACACCCGCCGGATGCTCGACACCCGGCTGACCCTGGTCGGAGCGCAATCATGAGCGAGGCAATCCTGCAGCTGCGCGGCGCCAGCAAGACGTTCGGCAGCCGCGGCCGGCGGGTCACCGCCCTCGACGACGTGTCCCTCTCGGTCGGCGCGGGCGAGATCGTGACCCTGGTGGGCGAGAGCGGCTCGGGCAAGTCGACCCTCGGCCGGGCCGTCGTCGGGCTGGAGCGCCTCGACGCGGGCGAGGCCGAGTTCGAGGGCGTCGAGTACTCCCGCATGTCGGAGCGGGCGCTGCGCAAGCTCCGGCGGCGCATGCACCTCGTCCTGCAGGACCCCTACCAGTCCCTGCACCCGGGCATGCGCATCGGCGCGGCGGTGGCCGAGCCCCTCGAGATCGCCGGCACCGGCAACGCCCGTTCGCCCGAGGTGGCCGAGGCCCTGGAGGAGGTCGGCCTGGCGCCGGCGAGCGAGCTCCGAGGCCGCTACCCCCACCAGCTGTCGGGCGGCCAGCGCCAGCGGGTCGTGCTGGCCCGGGCCCTCGTCGGCCGCCCCCGGCTTGTCGTGGCCGACGAGCCCACGTCGATGGTCGACGCCACCCTGCGGAGCAGCATCGTGCGGCTCATCCGGGACCTGCGCGACCGCCACGGCATCGCCTTCCTCGTCATCACCCACGACCTGGACATGGCCGGCGCCGTGGGCGAACAGGTGGCCGTCATGCAGCACGGCCGCATCGTCGAGTCGGGACGCACCGAGGACGTCTTCTCGGCGCCCCGCGACCCCTACACCCAGGCGCTCCTCCGCGCCGCCCGTGACGTGGGCAGGCTGGAGCTGACCGCGTGACTGCGCCGGCAAGGGGCGTCGTGCTGGCCGCCGTCGGCGGCTACCTGGACACGCTCGGGTACATGATGCTGAGCGGCCTCTTCGTCAACCACGTGACCGGCAACATCGTCCTGGCCGTGGCCGAACCCGGGCGGTCGTCGGTCCCCGAGATCGTCATGTTCCCGCTCTTCTTCGCCATGGTGGCGTTCGGGACGGCCGTGGCGGCAAGGGGGCCGGGCATCAGGGCGGCCCTGACCGCCGAGGCCACCTTCCTGGGCCTCTTCCTGGTGCTGGGCGTGGTCCTGATCCCCGAGCCCGGCGCCGCCAGCCTGACGGGCGAGGTCGTCGTCGGTGCAGCCGGGGTCTCGGCCATGGCCATCCAGACCGCGGTCACCCGGCTGGCCGGCCACGCCTTCCCGACCAACATGGTGACCGGCACCATGACCATGCTGGGCATGGACGCCGCCCGCCTCCTGCTCCACCTCGACAACGCCGCCACCGAGCGTGCCGCCACCAGCCGCCGGGCCCGTCTCCATGGGCGGGTCGTCCTCGGGTTCGCCGCCGGCGCCGCCGCGGCCGCCCTCGTCACGTCCACCGCCCGCTTCTGGGCCGGGCTGATCCCCCTGGCCGTGGTCGGGTTCCTCGCCGCACTTCCAATCACAAAGGAAAAGGAGAAGGAGACGTGGCCGCAATCGTTGGTTACCACCACCTCAGCCTGAGCGTGACCAACCTCGGGAAGAGCACCGAGTGGTACCGCCAGGCCCTCGGTCTGGACGTCGTCGCCGAGATCCAAGGCGCCGGCTTCCGGCGGAACCGCCTGCGGGCGCCCGGGAGCGGCCTCACGCTCACGCTCACGTCCCACGACCAGCAGTCCGGTGCGCCCTTCGACGAGCGCCGGGCCGGCCTCGACCACATCGCCTTCGCCGTCGGAGGGGTCGAGGACGTCCACACCCTCAAGGCCCGCTTCGAGGAGTTGGGCATCGACCACTCCGAGGTCAAGGAGTCGGCGGGAGGCACCGCCCTGATCACGCTCCGCGACCCCGACAACATCCAGCTCGAGGTGTTCGGCGGACCCATCGATCCCGCCATCGCCGCCGGTCGTAGCTGAAGCTGAGATCGTGGACGGGGGCCGCCCCGCCCCCGGGCGGTCCCGTCCTCGTACCTTGCAACGGCGGTGCAATGACCGGGGGCACAGTGGCCACATGGCCGAAACCGCAGTGCGCCAGGGCACGCAAGCCCCTCTGTCCCCCTCGCCCGCCCGGATGGTCCGCCGAGGGCTCGTCCGGCGCTGCGCCGCGTGTGGGGGCGGCGGGCTGTTCACCGGGTGGTTCCGGATGCGCGACCGCTGCCCCCGCTGCGGCTACGTGTTCGCCCGGGAGGACGGCTTCGCGCTGGGCGCCATCCTGATGAACCTCGCCGTGACCGAGCTCCTCCTCGCCGTCCTCGGGATCGTCCCCCTGATCGCGGTGCTGGCCGCCAACCCCGATGCCAACGTCGTGCCCGTCATCGTGGGCAGCTTCGCGGCCGTGCTGGTGGGACCGATCGCCTTCTACCCGTTCTCACGCACGCTCTGGGTCGCGCTCGAGCTGGTGTTCCGGCCTGCCACCGCCGCCGAGCCCCACGACCGGCACTGACAAATTCGTTCAATTCGGTACTTGGCGCGGTGGCGTGGGTGTGCAATAGCCCCGCGGGCTGGGGTTTGCAGGCGGCTGGGTATTGCAAGCCAACGAACCAGAGGTGGATCACCGTCCCAGACCAGGCAGACGATCGGTTGCGGGCGTTGCCGCGCCCGAGCTGAGCCCTCCGACCCTCCTCCGACCCGAAGGCGCTCGTAGGAATCGGCGGCAGTCCGGCGGATCAATGAGGCGGAGCAAGTGCCGACGTTCCCGATGTGGAGACCTCGTCTCTCTTCGTGGCCATAAGCCGGTCCTTCCGCTGATTTCCGAGCGAAAGCAGCCCACGCGGAGTTGGCGCGCGCCCCGACGCTCGGGTGCGTGCCAAGGAGGAGAAGATCGCAGTGGAAGGCGCGACCCAAGCGATGGGCCGCGACCGAGGCCGTCACCTGCCCGTCTGCATCGCGACGACCGCTTTCCTGGCCGCCGGCGCGTTCCACGATGCCGCCGGGCGGTCCAGACCTACCTGGCGGGCCAGGCGTCCGCCTCCGGGTTCCCCATCGGTGGGTGGATCTTCGATTCTGTGACCATCGGCAACGGACTGAACCCGACGGGCACGATCACGTTCCGGCTGTACGGGCCGTCAGACCCCGGTTGCGCCGCGGCGCCCCTCTTCACGTCCTCGAGGGCGGTGGACGGGAACGGCTACTACACCTCCGCCTCCTACCAGGCCAACGTGGCTGGCACCTACCGGTGGACGGCCGCCTACAGCGGCGATGTCCTTAAACTCCCCCGCCGGGCCGCCTGCAGCGCCGCGTCGGCCGCCGTCAGCGTGGCCAAACGAACGCCCACCCTCCGCGGGCCGGCTTCGTTGGCCGCGCCCAGCGGGCCGACGTCGGTGACCGCCACGCTCAACGGCGGCGACCCTTCCGGGCCCACGGGGACGCTCACGTTCTCGCTCTACGGGCCGTCCAACGGCACGTGCGCCCGATCTTGTTTCCCGAGCTCTCGGTGAACCAGATGTTGCCGTCCGGAGCCCACACGATCCCGAGCGGTCCGACCCCAGGCGTGGGGAGGGCGTACTCGGTGATCCGGCCCACGAGGTCGATGCGACCGATGCGGCCCGCGTCGAGCTCGGTGAACCGCAAGGCGCCATCCCAGCCCGTCGTCATTCCTCGTGCCACCGCGAACGGTGTCGGTCCGAAGAACTCGGTGATGGCCCCGGGCGCCGCCGCCACGGGCGGCGCCGAGGCACCGATCGCGACGACCGCGACAACCGCCAGAACCCACGCTCGCAAGACCGCCATTCCCGCTTCTCCCTCGCCAGGAACCCAGTCTACTGAAGAGAGCAATGCGGGGTGCCACCACGTTCCTTTCAGACCAGAGGGGCATGTTTTTTCGCGCTGCCGGGTGCGCCGCGTGCGGTCGCCTACCCGACACATTTCGCGACGTTTTCGTCTTTCGTGCCAATAGAAGGAGAGGCACCACGTGAAAGGCACGTCCGGCCCCAAAGGCCGCCGTCACAACGGTTTGTTCGCCCTCATTGCCGCCGCCGCCGTGCTGCGCGCCGGCGCGTTCACCCGACAGCGAGTCCAGGTAGGCCTACGGGACCAGACCGGTAGGTCAGGCGCCAGGACGCGACGTGGATCTCGGCGACGGCACCGGCGTCCTCTGCTGACGCGCGCCGGACCAACAGCTGCTCCTCCACCCGGTCAGCGCCCGTCGAGTTTCCGCCGCAGCGTCACGAACACCTCAGTGCCGACGAGGGCCTCGATCTCCTCGGCCAGCGAGTCGATCACCGGTCGGTCCCCGACGTACGCCCGCTCCCCCTCGGTGCAACACCACGCCATCGTTTCGCCTTCTGCGCCCCAGTCGGCGCGGTTCCAGCGCCTGACCGTCGCCACCTCGCCACCGTCCTCCCGCTCCTCCCAGTCCACCTTGATCGGGAGCTGCCAGCAGACGGACGGCTTCGTGTACCTCGGCGGCTCCCCTTCGGCCAGGGCGGCAAGGTGCAGGGCACAGCCGGCGCCGCCCGCGAACCCCGGGCGGTTGAGGAAGATGCACGCCCCGTCGACCACCCGGGTGCAGCTCCGGGCCTCGTCGCCGAAGATGCCGCCGGCGCGGGCGTCGGCGTGGTGCTCGAACAGGTCCGGATCGAGGGTGGCCGCCAGGGCGCTGATGAGCCGCCGTTCGTCCTCACCGTCGAGGTCGGCTCCGAGCGAACAACACCCGTGGCCCAGCTCGGGCGCCGCGGCGGGGAGGATGCCGAGGCATCCGCGCCCCCAGATACAGGTCCAGTTCGATGTCAGGAACGACCGCTCGAACCGCCACGACGTGCTGGCGTCGTCGACCTCCACCATCTCCTCGTCCATTGATGGACAACGGTACCGGGCAGATCCCGCCGGCTTGCCGGCCGGGCCCGGTCAACGACGCGGGTCGGGAGGCCGCACGTACTCGAAGTAGGCGGCGTCGGGCACCAACCAGTCGGCGCCTGACGTGAACCCCCACCGGGCCAGGACCTCGACCAGGCGAGGGTCCTGCGTCGAGGTGACACCCGTCATGTTCTTGCGCTGGTTCAGGTCGAAGGCCACGCCCCAGGCGTGTCGCGACGGCGCCTCGCCGGACGGGACGACACCCGGGACCCAGCAGCCGCCGAAGCTCACCGCATCGACGAGGAACGCCAGGTTGCGGTCCGCCAGCTCACGCATGGCTCCCCGGAGGGCCGGGACGAGCGAACGGTGGCAGTGGACGCGGCCGAGGAGGGGGACGTCGGCGGTGACGATGTTGTCGGCCACCCAGGCCGGGTCCTGCACGAGGTCGGTCCCGCTGCCGGGCACGGAGGCGAACTCGCCGAACCGCAGTTTGATGAGGGCCTGGGGCAGCACGGCATCGCCCTCTCGCACGAAGGGCGTCTCGCCCGGGCCCCGTATGCGGACGGGAAGGCGGTCGGCCACGGCGTTGCGCACGGCCGTGTCGATCGGGGCCCGGTCCCCCCGGTAGGAGACGAGGGCGTAGCGGGGCGTCCGGAGCACGCCGGCGTCCTGGGCCCAATGGGACGGGACGACCACCTCGGCCGCCCCAACGGTGCCGTCGGGAACGACGGCGGCGACGGTCAGGCGCCCGCCCTGGGCCAGTTCGATGGACCCGCCCGCTTCCATGCGGCGCAGGCTCGCCGACGTCGCGCCCAGCAGCGCCTCGCCCGGGGCGAGCGAGGCGAAGGCGTCCCGGACGCCGGCGGGCACGAACGGCGGGTACGTCGCCACATCTACGGCGATGGCATCGAGCGCAATCGCCAGCCCCGGAGGCGGTCGGTCGAGGGCCCGGCCGTCGCCGCCCGCCGATCGGACGAGGTCGAGGCGGCCACCCGCCACCGACGTGACGGCGGTGACCCCAGGGATCCGCCCGATGTCGCCGGCCAAACCGGCCGGGAGCCCTCCCGACGTCCACACCAGCAGGACGCCCGAGTCACCACCGGGCAGCGGCACCTCGGGCCTGGTTTCGGACGCTGGGAGGGCGGGACGCGGCTCGGTCTGGAGGGCGAACGCCGCCAGGCTGCCGGTGACCAGCCCCGCCAGCCCCGCGGCCACCACCGCCACTCGCCTCACAGGCGCCTCAGCCCTTCGGCGATCTCCACGAGTTCGGCGAGAGCCAGGCTGGCGCTCTCGATGCCGACGACCGTCGTGCCCTGCTCGACGAACTCCAGCAGTCCGAGGGATGGGCTGTACCGGCCGACCGTGCCCCGGATGCGCACGCCCCGCACGTCCGCCCCGGCCGGCGGGGAGAGGTCCGTCCCCCGCTGCTGCACGATGCGGAACGAGCGCACGCCGGGACCGGCGTAGGCGAGCGTGACCGTGTCGCCCGCGATCCGTGCGGCGGGCGGGGAGAAGCCGGGGGGTTGGGTGGGAGCAAGTAGCGGCCACCCGATCCGCGCCGCGACGTCGTCGAGGGTCACCCAGCCCGCCTCCGCCCACGACGGCGGAACCGCCTCGCCCACGATACCGAGCGACGCGGCCACGCGTTCGAGCACGGCCAGAGGCAGGCTGCCCGTCACCACGAGGTCGAAGCGGGGGCTGTGGATGCCGACACCGACCCGGTCGCCGTCGCCGCCGACATAGCCCGTGCCGGCGACCCCCAGCGGGACCGTCCTCGGCGCCGCCCCCAGGTCGCCGAACAGTCGCCCACCTTGCCACTCAGGGGTCGACGCGACCTTGATCCACGCCCGGCCGTCGGTGAAGGTCGTCACCGCCACCGCGGGGCCGCCGGCGGAGACGACCCCGCTGCGGGCGGGCACCATGCCGGGAGGCAGCCACGCCGGCGTGGGGCCGGTGGGAGGGGCGGGGCGGAACCCGGCGTCGGCCGTCACCGCATCGGACGGCGCGGGCGGAAAGGCCGGGTCCGGGACCGTCACGTTGAGGCGGACGTCGCCGAGGTCGACGGTCAGGACGGGCTCGCCGGCCTTGTCGGTGTAGCCACGGGCCTCGGCCCACCGCTCCCGGTCGGCTCCGGGGCCGGCCCGCACCTCGACCGAGAGCGGCACGAGGGCGGCGGCGTCGAGCCACACCTCGACGGCATCGGCGGGGTGGACCTCCCGCCAGTTCCCGGCCTGGCGAAGGCCTCCCAGGAAGCCGTCGAGCTGGGCCGCCGAGGTGAGCACGCCGACGGCCTCACGGCCGGCGACCGGGCGGCGCCCTTCGACGACCGTCGCCGTCTCGCCGATCCGGAAGCCGCTGGCGGGGAGCACGAGCTCGAGTGGGCCCAACCCGTCGCCCGTGAACGGCTCGCGGCCCACCACCGCTCTGACCCGGGGCGCGGGCGGGGTGCAGCCGGGCTGGGCGTCCGACGGGCAGTTGAACAGGCCGCGCTGCCAGTACCGGACGCCGTCCACCACCAGCGCCACGTCGTTGGGGCGCCACGCGCCGGACGGGTAGCCGGTCGTGTCGGCCAGGGTCAGTGCCAGCGACTCGGGGGACCGGTAGGCGAGGTGGCCGTGGTAGGTCCGGACCGGGACGTCGCGGTGCCAGCCCCGTTCCTCAACGTCGAGCGTGGCGGTCAGCGAGGAAAGCTTGACCTGGGCCGCGGCCACCTGGCTGGCGATGTCGGCCTCGACCAGGGCCGGCGGGCTGCCGGGGCGAACGCCCGACATCACCGTGGCGCCAACGACGATCCCGGCCACCAGAGCGGCGGCAGCCGGAAGCCACGGCCGGGAACGCCGGCGGGGCCGGCGCAGGCGGGCCGGCGGGCCGGCTTCGGCCTCCTCGGACAGGCTGCTCATCACCGACCCGGCGATGTCGGGCACCGCGCCCAGGACTTCGAATCGCATGGCACGCCGCATCGACTCGACCCGGGTCATCCAGGTCTGGCAGGCGCCGCACCCGGCGAGGTGGCCGGCAGAGTCGCCGCCCGGCATCGCCTCGCCGTCGAGCTGCGCCGAGACGCTGGCGCGGGCCTCGTCACACCTCACCGGCGGCCCCCTCGGTCATCCATCCGGCCAGGCGGGAGCGAGCCTTGAACACCCGGCTCTTGACCGTGCCCTCGGGCACGCCCGTCACCTCGGCGACCTCACGGTAGGTCAGCCCGAGCACTTCGACCAGGAGCAGCGCCTCCCGCAAGTTGGGGCCGAGGCTGGCCAGGGCGGCGGCCACCTCGGCGGTGGCGACCGGATCCTGAGTGGGCGGAGGGGCCGGGGCCGCGTCGTGGAGCCGCACCCGCCGCATGCGGGCCCGGAGGGCGTCGAGGCCGGCGTTGCGGGCGATCTGGAGGACCCACGTCGAGAACTTGCACTCGAACCGGAACGACCCCAGTCGAAGGTAGGCGCGCAGGAACGTGTCCTGGGCCACGTCCTCGGCCAAGGCGGCGTCGCCCAGGAACCGGGTGAGGAACCGCCACACGTCGGCCTGGTAGGCGCGCACCAGCCGTTCGAAGGCGGCGACGTCCCCGGCGGCGGCGGCCCGGACATCGGAGGGGTGCGGCTCCTGCAGCGGCGAACGCCTCCTCACCGTGGCGCGGTTGCGCCGTCGTCACCATGCTCGCGGATTCGTGGTGCCAGCTCCATGCCTTGCGCCGTCGGGCAACCAGTGAGACGCCCACCGGCGGCCGAAGGTTCGCGACGAACCATCGGGCCCCGCGGGGCGTCTCACGAGCAGGACGAGAGGAGGCGCTGATGACAAGGCGGCGACGGTGGTCAGCTGCGGCGGCGGTGGTGGTGTGGGCGGCCCTTCCCACGACGGCCGCCGCCGGTGGTGGAAGTGGCGGTGGTGGAAGTGGCGGTGGTGGAGGTGGAGGTGGAGGTGGAGGGGTCTGCCCCGCGTTTGGCTCCGGCGGAGCGGTGGACATGCGGGACAACTGCTTCTCGCCCATTGCCCAGTTCGTGGGCACCGGCGAGGTGTCGATCCGCAACGCGGGGCTGCTCGAGCACAACCTCACGGCGGTGGATGGCAGCTTCACGACTGGTTCGGTACGGCCCGGTGGCGAGACTCGCCTCACGTTCCGGACGCCGGGCCTCCTCCGCATCTACTGCACCCTCCACGGGACGGCATCGGGAGAGGGCATGGCTGGCGTCCTCGTCGTCGGCAGCGTCGGCGATCAGGCCGCTGCGCTGCCGGCTGTGGCCGCCGCCGGTTCTCCGACGTCTGGGATCGGTGACAGTTCCTTCCTTCTCGGCGCGCTGGCGGTGGCCGCCGTCGGTGCGGCGGCGGTGCTGGCCCGGCGGCACACGAGGGCGGCGGCGTGAAGGCCGTGGTCCGGGTCGCCGCTTTCGCGGGACTCGTCGCCCTCGTACTCGTCATGGTCGCGCCGGCCGAGGCACGCGGGGGGACCTGGCTCCAACCCGTCCGCGACCGCTACGAGCCCGGCGACGTCGCGACCCTCGTCGCCTATGACGGCGTGCGCCTGCCGACGACGCTGACTTCCGCCGCGATACGGACGTTCCTCGTGGTCGGCGACGAGCGCGTCCCCACCGGCGACCTGGTCGTCGCCGGGACCGGGCTGGGAAGCGGGTGGCAATCGCTTCGCTTCAGCCTCACGTTCACGATCCCGGCCGACCTGGCGCCCGGACGCTACGAGATCACGTACTGCGTCGACCCGTGCGGGGGCCAGGTCCAGGTGGCCGGCATCGTGGGCGGCTACCTGTTCGTCGGGACGGACCCCGACCACGCCATCGCCCGCTCGTGGCCGATCGGCGAACCCGAGATCGGCAACCTTCCCGATGACGCCGCCATCACGGGCCCCGGCTACGAGATCACCGCCCGCGACCTGCGCGCCGGCGCGATCCCGGAACCGTCCCTCCGCACCCC
>JBOGID010000327.1:0-3906 GCA_050742295.1 Acidimicrobiales bacterium
AAGGTGAACAACGTGAGCAGGAACGGCATGTAGCCGCGGCCGTCGGGCCCGATCGTCTGCATGACGATCTGGTCCTCCACGAACTCGACCGTGCTCTCGGCCACGTTCTGCACGCCGGTCGGCACCAGCTTCGGTTCACGCGTGGCTACGTAGAACAGCCCGAACACCAGCGCCACCGAGATCCACATCAACAGCACGACCTTGTTGACGCCGAAGAGGTCGCCACCGAAGAGCGTGGGCCACTCGACGAGGTGGCTGATGGGCGGGAACTCGAGGCCGACGATCACGGGTGCGTTGCCTCCTTGGGTGCCGGCTTGACGGCCGGAAAGGCGAGGGACGCGGACACATAGCGCAGCTCCCAGAACAGGAGCCCGAGGTGGGTGACCAGCACGGTGACGCCGAGGGCGACCAGGTCGACCCAAGGCTCGTCCCTGACCAGCAGCATCACGACGGTGACCAGCCCCATCCTCACCACGAAACCGCCGAGGGCGACGACCATCAGCAGATTGAGCGACCGGCGGGCGGCCCAGGACAGCGCCACGGCGGCCAGCAGGAGATTGACCACCACGAGGCCGATCGCCACGCCAGCCGAGGACGCCCCGGCGGTTCCCCAGATGAGGGTGGCGGCGATCACGACGAGGGGGGCGAACCACACACCCCGCTTGAGCATGTCGAAAGCCAACTCCCGCTCCACGGCGGGAGCGTCGGGTGCGGGTGCACGTAGATCGGCGGCGCTGACCCTCATGGCTCTCATGACCGCGGATCCTCCGGCTCCGCTCGCTTGGCCAAGCCCGGGACCAGCGCTTCTTGCTCGCGCATCCGGGCGTCGTACCGGGCGAAATGCTTCCAGATCTCGTAACCGATGGTGAAGGCGAACAGCACCAGCAGCAGCAACGGGGAGGTTCCGAGCCAGGCGTCCAGCCTCCACCCGATGAGGGCCAACAAGGCCGGGGTCACCGCCAGCTCGACCGCCGTCGACAGCGCGTCGCCAGCGTTTCGGTTCAGCTCACGCCTGGCTGACAGATCTGCCACCCCTCGCTCCTTGCACCCTGGGCCCCCTCGCAAGTTCCGCTGGGGGACCTTGTGAATTCTTTCGCAATCTACCAGACACGTTCTATCCCCGGGCAAATCAGGGATCGGCAGGGGACGGCGCCGCAGGTTAGCAACCTCGCGAGTCAGGCTTGCCGCCCGGCAAACTTGGCCTCCGTGCGCCGACTCCGCCCCTACCGAACCGGCGACCACGATGCCGTGTACGACATCTGCGTCCGCACCGGAGCGGCCGGCGAGGACGCCACCCATCTGCTCCGCGACCCCGCCCTCCTGGGGCACGTCTACGCCGGTCCATACCTGGCGCTCGCCCCCGACCTGGCCTTCGTGGTCGAGGACGACGAGGGAGTGGCCGGCTACATCTTGGGTGCCGCCGACACGGCCGAGTTCGAGGATCGCCTCGAGCGCGACTGGTGGCCCGAGCTGAGGCGGCGCTACCCCGTGTATCGGCCTGAGCGAGCGTCCCGACGGGCGAGAGAGCGAGCGTGGCCCGAGCGGCCCGGCCGCAGGCCGAGAGCGGGAAACACGTCCGGCGACGCCGTCTTCGACGACCTGCTGATCGCCCTCGTGCACTCCCCCGCACGCACGCGGGCAGACCTGGTGGCGACCTACCCCTCGCACCTCCACATCGACCTGCTGCCACGGCTGCAGGGGCAGGGCTGGGGCCGACGGCTCATCGACACGCTGGTCGGGCGGCTGCGCGCCCTCGGATCGCACGGCCTCCACCTCGGGGTCGCCAGCGCCAACACCAACGCTCAGGCGTTCTACCGCGTCGTCGGCTTCACCGAGCTGGACGACGATGGCGTCACGGTCACCTTTGCGAGGCCCCTCTGAGGCCGGGACCGCGTCACTAACCTCCGCCCATGCCCACCGACCTCCTTGCCGGCCACGCCCAGAACACGCCCGACCGCGTCGCCATCATCGACGGCGACACGTCGATCACCTTCGGCGAGCTGAACGGCACCGTCAACCGCCTGGCCAACGGGCTGCTGGCGCTGGGATTGCGGCCCGGCGACCGAGCCGTGTGGTGCGGTCCCAACAGCGTGCCCGTCCTCACGTTCCTCCACGCCGCCCGCAAGATCGGGCTGGTGGCCGTGCCCCTGGCGTACCGCTTCACCGCCGAGGAGATGCAGTACGTCATCGACAACAGCGACGCCGTGCTCGTGGTCGTCGATGCCGAGCAGGCGGAGCGGGTGGCGGCGGTGCGCGAGCGGCTCCCCAAGGTCCGCCACGTGGTCGTGTTCGGCGGCGGGGCGGCCGTGGGAGCGGGAGCCATGTCCTGGGACGACGTGCTGGCCGGCGCCGCGGGCAACGACGGCCAGGGCGCCGACGCCGAGCCCCCCACTGTCGGCGACGCCACCGCGGGCGCGACGATGATCTACACATCGGGCACGACCGGCAAGCCCAAGGGGGCGCTGCGGACGTCGACCGACCCCGCCCTGGTCATGGCGCTGCTGCAGGAGCTGCGGCTGCGGCCCGGCGAAGAGGTCCACATCACCTCGGGGCCCCTCTACCACTCGGGACCGCTCGCCTGGGCGGCCCTCACCCACACGCTGGGCGGCAGCATCGTGGTGCTGCGGCACTTCGATGCCGAGCACTGGATCGACCTCGTGCGCCATCACCGGGTCACCAACACGTTCTCGGCGCCCACGCAGCTCAAGCGCATCGTGTCCCTGCCCGACGAGGTCCTGGCCCGCGCCGACCTGTCGTCGATGCGGTCGCTTGTCGCCAACGCCGCGCCGGTCCCCTACGCACAGAAGCAGGAGGTAATCGCGAAGCTGGGTGACGGCTTCCTGTTCGAGGTCTACGGCTCGACCGAGCTGGGCGTCGACACGATCCTGCCGCCCGAGGACCAGTTGCGGAAGCCGGGCTCGTGCGGCCGCACGTATGGCACCGTGCAGGTCAAGATCGTGGGCCCGAATGGCGAGGAGCTACCCGCCGGCGAGCCGGGCGAGCTGTTCATCCGCAGCACCCTGGCGCTCGACGGCTACCACCGCACGGCCGAGCCGATCAGCGACCGGGCCGGCTGGAAGTCGGTGGGCGACATCGCCTACGTCGACGACGAGGGTTACGTCTACATCTGCGACCGCCGCAACGACATGATCATCAGCGGCGGGATGAACATCTACCCGGCGGAGATCGAGGCGGTGCTGCACGCCCATCCCGACGTCATGGACGCCGCAGTGTTCGGGGTGCCGTCGGACGAGTGGGGCGAATCGGTCCACGCCGTCGTCCAGCCCAAGGCCGGGCACACGGTAGACCTCGACGCCCTCGAGGCCCATGCCGTCGAGCACCTCGCCGGCTACAAGCGGCCCCGGTCCTGGGAGGTGCGGGACGAGCTGCCGCGCACCGAGTCAGGCAAGCTGCTCAAGCGGCTCCTGCGTGACGAGCACTGGCAGGGCCGTGCCACCAATGTTTGACCCGGAGGCAATGACTGGCGGTTACCCGAGCGTAGGCAATGGCGCACGGTCTTCGTCTGCTATCGCCTCAGCCTTTCCCCGACGTTCGTCATTGCCTCGGGAGCGGCCGTCGGCCGAGTGCCCGCACTCGCTCCATCGGCCGCTTCCTCCGCCGCGCCGTTGCGCTTGGACACGATCCCCGGCCCGAAGATGGTGTAGAGGAACAGCGCCAAGGCCACCACGCCGAGGGGCACGAACGACTCCCCCTTGCCCGTGTACACGGGAATGAGCACGAGCGCCGACAGCAGCCCCGTCCACGCCCATAGGACGAGTACCGTCCGCCGGTGGCCGTGACCCAGGCGCAGGAGCCGGTGGTGCAGGTGGCCCTTGTCGGCGATGGTGAGCCCGACCCGACCCTTGGCCCGCCGCAACAACGCCCACGCGGTATCCAGGATGGGCA
>JBOGID010000328.1:0-12335 GCA_050742295.1 Acidimicrobiales bacterium
GAACGATCAAGAATGCCGAGGATCAAACTCTCCTGGTTGTTCCGCGACATGGGCAGGGGCCCGGCGGGGCTGGGAGTCGAGTCGGCGCAACGGCGCGCGCCGTGAGAGGATCGTCGATGCAATCCGAGCTCACGGCTTTGAGGAGCGCCCCATGACGACTCGCCTCGTTCGCCTCCCGGTAGCGGCCCTCGGCGTGCTGCTCCTAGCCTACGTTCCGCAGGTCGGGTGGGCTCTTCCCGATGAATTTCGTCTAGCTGGCTGACCACGGTGTGTTGGTGTCGTTTCCGATCGCCACGGAGAGTTCGTCGATCGCGTTGAAGGGGTGCTGCGGGTTGTAGTTGTCCGGGGTGTGCCAGGCGGCGGTGTGGTCGGTGGCGAGGTGGTCGATCTCGTCGAGGTAGAGGCAGCGCCAGCGTTTGCGGGGGTCGGGGTCGAGGCTGCCGGTGCTGGTCTGTCCGCCGACCTGGTAGCCGAGGACCATGGCTCGGTTGGCTCGCCAGCCGAGAGCGTGGGGGCAGATCACCCGGAGGCGCCCGTGGTAGGACACGGCGATCGGGCGGCGCTCGATGAGCGCGGCGTGTAGGGGCGCCCACGTCGACGGCGGGGCGCACGCGGCGCGGGCGAGCGTGGCGGTCACGTCCAGTCCTCGTCCCGTTCGGCGATCCGCAGGGAGACGGCTTCCAGCTCGGCGAGTAGGGCCCGGCCCGTCCTGGCGTCGTCGAACCAGGCGGCGTAGCGGGCCATCTGTTCGTCTGAGAGCCGTCGGGTGACGGTCTTGCCGCCGATCTTGCGGGTCCATTGGGCGAACGGCCCGTGTGGGCGGGGTGGGTCGGCCATGCAACGGCAGCCCGGCTTGCCGCAGACGTGGGATCGCACGATCAGGGTGCCGGGCAGGGCGAACCCGATCCGGGCCAGGCGGGCGG
Organism: Acidimicrobiales bacterium; assembly: GCA_050742295.1. Lineage (GTDB taxonomy): Bacteria > Actinomycetota > Acidimicrobiia > Acidimicrobiales > AC-14 > JAHFUQ01. The sequence continues at coordinate 924 of JBOGID010000328.1, forward strand.
CGATGTCGGCCAGGGCGGAGGAATCCTGCTGGTTCGGTTCTCCCATGCTTGCTCCCTTGTCCCGGCCCCACCATCCACCATCGCTGATCGACAGTAACATACTGTCGATCGGATGGTGAGGACATCGGTTGACCGGGCCTGGATCGACCCCGCTGCGTTGAGGTGCCGGACGCTGCGGATCGGGGCGCTGCCGGTGGTGAACGCGGTGCTGGACCGGTTGGGCTTCGACGACCTGGTCGCCGCCTACCTGCCCGCACCCGATGCCCGCTGCGGGCTGGCCCCGGCCAAGGCGATCGGGGTGATGGTGCGCAACCTGGCCGTCGGTCGCCGCCCGCTTTACGGGCTGACCGCCTGGGCGGAGGGCTACGAGCCGGGCCGCCTCGGGCTGTCCGCGGCGGAGACCGCCGCGCTCAACGACGACAAGACGGGCCGGGCGCTCGACGTCCTGTTCGCCGCCGACCGGGCCAGCCTGCTCACCGCCTTGTCGCTGCGGGTCATCCGCCGCTACCGGCTCGACGTGTCCGAGCTGCACAACGACTCGACCTCGATCACCCTCTACGGCGCCTACCGGGACGCGACCGGGACCGCGCGAGCCGGCACCCGGCCGCCCCGTCCGGCTCGTGGTCACAGCAAGGACCACCGCCCCGACCTCAAGCAGCTGGTCCAGATCCTCACCGTCGCCGCGGACGGGGCCGTGCCCCTCACCTACCGGCTTGCCGACGGGAACACCGAAGACTCGACGACCCACATCGACACCTGGGACACCCTCGTCAACTTGGTCGGCGGCCCCGACTTCACCTATGTCGCCGACTGCAAGCTGGCCACCCGCGACAACATGGACCACATCGCCGGCCGGGGCGGCCGGTTCCTGACCGTGCTGCCCCGCTCCCGCCGAGAAGACGGGATCGGGCGGACCTGGATGGCCAGCGGCGCCCCCGGCTGGGAACAGGTCAGCCGCCGACCCGGGCGACGCAAGGACGCCCCCGACGACATCTACTGGGCCGCCCAAGCCCCGGCCTGCTCGGCCGAGGGGCACCGGATCTGCTGGATCCGCTCATCGGTCAAACGAGCCGACGATGCCGCGGCCCGCCTCGACCGCATCGAACGAGCCCGTGCCCGTCTCAGCGAACTCGACCACACCCTCGCCGCGCCCCGCTGCCAGCTCAAGACCCGCAGCGCAGTCGAAGCCGCCGCTGCCGCCATCCTCACCGACACCGGCGCAGCCCGCTGGGTCCGGGCCGAGGTCACCGACACCGTCAGCTACGAGCACCGGCAGCAGAAACGAGGCCGGCCTGGCAAGAACACCGCCTACCGGCGCCTCGAGCAGCACCACTTCCACATCGAAGCGGTCACCGACGCCGACGCCGTGGCCTTCGACGCCGCCTCAGACGGCTGTTTCCCGTTCATCACCAACACCGACGCCCCCGCCGCCGACCTGCTTCGCATGTACAAGGCACAGCCCCACCTCGAGCGGCGGCACGCCACCTACAAAGGAGTGATCGAAGCCGCTCCGGTCATGCTGCACAACGACGCCCGCATCGATGCCCTCAGCTTCTGCCTCTACGCCGCGCTGCTGGTCCATGCGCTCATCGAACGCCAGCTCCGCCAAGCCATGACCACCAACGGGATCCCCAGCCTCCCCCTCTACTACGAGGACCGAGCCTGCAAGGCCCCCACCGCCGCACGAGTCTTCGAGATCCTCGAACCCCTTGTCGCCACCGCCATCGTCCACGACGATCAGATCCTGACCATCAACGCCCCGACACTCGACGCCCTCCAGGCCCAGCTCCTCAGGCTGCTGAAGGTGCCCCACAGCGCGTACGCCCCAACCGACACCGCACCGCGAAATTCCCGCTGAACGCCTCAGCCGACCTGCGGAACGTCCGTCTCATCCCGGGGCTCGGCGCATTAGCCTCGATCCTCGGCCGGTTGGCGTGTAGGTCCGATTCCTGGCGTTGACCCACCAGAACCGTTGCGGTTGTTGGGTTTGCTGGAGTGCGTCGGCCCGCCTGTAGGTGAACTTCTGGAACGAGCCGGGGTTCATAGCGGTCGCGGTTTCACGACCGTCGCCCTAGGCGTGGTCCAGCAGGTCTGTCTACAAGCCAGTAATTACAACGCTGCAACGGCGAAGGGCCCCGGACGGTCCACGCTTTCTGATGCATGCAACTCTACGATAAGCGCATGACGTTCAGAAAGACCAGCTGAGGTATGCGGGCGGGGGCCGAGTACTTCGTCGAGCCTGGGGAGCCGGCCCAGCGCCGCTACGAGGCGTTGCGGCACTACTTCGTGGAGGAGGCCAGCGCCGAGGCCGTGGGCACCCGCTTCGGCTACTCGCCGGCCACCGTGCACCAACTGGCGGCGGAGCTGCGGGCCGGGCGGAGCAGCTTCTTCCGCTCCTCCAAGCCCGGCCCGAAAGGGCCGCGCAAGACAGCCACGGTGCGCGACCGCGTCCTGGTGCTGCGGGCCCGGGACGCCTCGGTGACCGAGATCGCCCAGACGCTGGCCGCCGAGGGCGGCCCGGTGTCGGCCCAGACGGTGTGGGCCATCCTCAAGGCCGAGGGCATCGAGCGCCTGGAACGGCGGGGACCGGGAGGGCCGGCGCCCCGTCTCGAGCCGGTGCGGGCCGGGGCCATCGACGGCTGGCCGGCCGGGGCGCGCTATGACTGCGACCACGCCGGGCTGTACCTGCTGCTGCCGGCCATGGCCACCCTCGGCCTCGACGCGCTGGTGTCCGCCGCCCGCTACCCGGGGACCAAGGTGCTGTCGTCGTTCCACTCCCTGGCCTCGTTGTTGCTGCTCAAGTGCTCACGGCGGGGCCGGGCGGCCAACGCCTTCCCCCTGGGGGCCGACCCCGGCCTCGGCCTGGCCGCCGGCCTGGTGGCCCTGCCCAAGGCCACCCACCTCACCAGCTACTCCTACCGGGTGCGGCGCTCGTCCAACGTGGCGTTGCTGGAGGGCCTGGGGCGGCGGTGCCGCCAGGTCGGCCTCTACAGCGGGGAGGGCGGGTTCAACCTGGACTTCCACACCATCCGCCACCACGGCGAGGAGGTCCCCCTGGAGGAGCACTACGTGGCCTCACGGTCCCAGCGCACCCGCTCGGTGCTCACCTTCTTCGCCCAGGACCACGCCTCGACGGAGATGGTCTACGCCAACGCCGACGTCACCAAGGCCGAGCAGGCCCGGGAGGTCATCGCCTTCGCCGAGTACTGGAAACGCGTCGCCGGGGCCGATCCCGGCCTTCTGGTGTTCGACTCCAAGCTCACCACCTACCCGGTGCTCGATGAGCTGGCGGCCCGGGGCATCACCTTCCTCACCCTGCGCCAGCGCGGCCCCAAGGTCCTCGCCGACCTCGCCGCGCTCCCTGCCTCGGCGTGGACCACCCACAACCTGCGCCGGGCCGGGCGCTACCGCCACCCCCAGATCCACGAACAGGTGCTCCGCCTCAAAGGCATCGACCATCCCCTGCGCCAGATCGCGGTGCGCAACATCGGCCACGACCAGCCCACCCTGCTGATCACCAACGACCTGACCACCCCGGCCAAGGACCTGTTCGGCCGTTACGCCGAGCGGATGATCATCGAGAACGAGCTCGACGCCGACATCTCCGGGTTCCACCTCAATGCCCTGTCGTCGGGGTTGCCCCTCAACGTTGACCTCGACACCACCCTCACCGTGCTCGCCGGCAACTGCTACCGCCTCCTGGCCCGCAAGTTGCCCCGCTACGAGCTCGCCACCCCCGACCGGCTCTGGCGGCACTTCCTCGACACCACCGGCAAGGTCGTGGTCAACGACGACCACGTGCGCGTCGACCTGGCCCTGCGCACCTACACCCCGGTGCTCATCGACGCCGGCTTCCCCGAACTCGACGTCGCAATCCCCTGGTGGGGTGGGAGGAAGCTTCGCTTCGGCTTCCCGCCCCGCTGAAACCTCAACGCGAATATCGCAACCAACCCGGCCGAGGATCGAGGTTAGTGGCCAGGTCCTTCGTCCGGCTCACCAGCGTGACCCCTGAGGGCCCAGCGGGGCGCCGCCGCCGGCCTGCCCGTCGCGTGCTCGCCACTCGCCTCTCTCCTCAAATCAGTGGTCTTGCACCGGCGCGGGCGGGCGCCGAGCACCGGCCGGCCTCACGGCATGGCGCACCCCGCCGACGGCCTGCCGCGCATGGCGGTTGATGACGGTGGCCCGAGTCGCGTCTCGATCGTTAGGTGACGGTGGTGTCGCTCGCTTCGAGGGTGCAATCCGATCTCCCCCTGTGTGCGAAGTCCCCGAATGAGCCCGTGTGCCCGCGTGGCCTTCACGCGGCCCTGCGGGTCCACGGGGGAGGCCTCCACCGGCCTCCCCGTCGCCCCCCAATGTTGCCACTCGTTCGAGCAAGGAGCGAACTACGCCGAGATCGGCAGACTCCACCGTGGGCTTGCGATCAGCAGTCCCGAGCCTTTGCCTGAAGCCGCACGACTGCCTGAAGCGCCTCGGGGCCTTGTAGGCCGACTCGGAGGTCAGACGGCAACTTCGCGATGTCATAGTTCGCCGCATCGAGTGCGGCCGCGTACTTGGCAATGAACGCCTCCAGTGCAGTGGCGTCCGACTTGGCGGTCGACGGTGCAACGCTGGATGCCAACCCGGCCTTCTCGACGGCCTCGCTGACGAGGTCGCGGAGGACTGTGGGATTCGTGAGGGCGCCTTGGATGCGTACGAGCAGGTCAAGGTATTGCCTGATCGTTCCGCAGAAGGTCGCGCGGGCCGGGACTGTCGTGACCGACACCGTGGTAGTCGTCGGTGCGGGATTAGTCGTTGTCGGCGCGGCCACCGTAGTCGTGGCGCCTCGCACGGTCGTCGTCGGGACGACAGCTGTGGTCGTGGTGGCGGGGGCGCCCGCCGCCGCGACCGTCGACGAATGTCCCCCCGGACCTGCGATGACCAAGGCGCTGAGGCAGGACGCCGCCAGGACGACGCCTGCAACAAACGTGATTCTCCGGGCATTCGAGCGGCGGCTGGTTGACGACGCCACCGTCTCTACCGCGTCGGACTCGCCTTCCCACTGACCCTCTTGCGCCATCTTGCGGACCGCCCTTCGCTCGCCGTCGGTCCTTCATGCATCGGAACGGCTGCGGGCCGTCTTGAGCCATTCCTGACGACACTCCTGACGAAGAAAGTCTCAGCAGCCGTTCAAGACCGTGTCTCGGGCGGTCGACAAGGTACGGACAACCTGATGTGAGAGGAGCGGCGGAATGGTGGCAGCGATTGTCAGGACGGGAAAGCGGCGTCGCCAGGCCTGGGCGGTGCGAGCGATCGGTGTCGCGGCGAGCGTGGCCGTCATCTCCGCCGTCGTCGTCGGGATACCTGCCCTGCCCGGCGTCCCCCAGCCCCGCCATGCAGCCGCAGTCCCAGCCCAGGGCCGGATGTGCTCTGGTGTCCAAGTCTCCGGTCAGTTCACCGCGAGCATGCAGAACTTCCAGTACAAGCTGTTCGTCCCCGCCAGCGCGACCGTCAGCGTGACGGGCAGCATCGACGTCTTCAAGACGAGCCAGAACGGGGGCAACTTCACGGTGAGTGGAGCTGGCCTGGGCATCCTCGCGCAGGCCATCTCGGTCTCTCCCGGCACGATGGGCAAGCAGGTCAGCGGAAGCAAGACCAACACCAGCAGCACGAAGACGTTCGTCATCGATGTGAACAACGCCTACATAACGTCGGGTGCCTGGCGGTTCACCGCCACCGTGAGCTCCGGCCAACCGGCGCCCCCGTGCACGCCGATGAACCCGGCGGCTACCTACGGCGGCGACAACTGCACCGCTCCACACGACCAGAACGTTCAGGGCTCCTACGGGGATCCGGTCAACGCCGCCACCGGCAACTTCTACGAGAACTTCTCGGATTTCGACGTTCCAAGCCGCGGCCCCGGGCTGAACCTCACCCACACCTACAACTCACGCGCGGCAGCGGTGGACAGCCCGCTCGGGTTCGGCTGGGCCTTCTCCTATGCCACCTCGCTGGCCATCACCCCGACGGTGGTCACCGTGAAGCAGGAGGGTGGCGCCGAGGTCCCCTTCTACGTCAGCGGCACGACCTACGAAGCGCCCCCCTGGGCGGTGGCGACCCTGGTCAAGAACGCGGACGGGTCCTACACGTACAACCGCTGCAACGACACCGTCATGCGGTTCACGGCCTCGGGCCAGCTGTCCTCGATCGCCGACCTCGACGGCCACATGACGACGCTCGAATACACCAGCGGCAGGCTGTCGACCGTCACCGACCGGGCCGCCAACCGCCACCTGACCTTCACCTGGAACGGCACGCGCATCGCGTCCGTGTCCGACGACGGCGGGCGCAGCGTGACCTTCGGCTACAACGACGGTGCCGGCAACCTCACCGACTACACCGACACGGCCGGGGCGACGTGGCGGTTCACCTACAACTCGCTCCACCAGCTCGAGACCATGCGCCGCCCGACCCAGCAGGGCGTAGCCAGCCCTGCGGTCGTCACCAACGTCTACGACGCCCAGGGCCGCGTCCTCTCCCAGACCGACGAGCTCAACCGTAAGACGGAGTTCGACTACACCACCGTGGCCGGGGCCACCCTCATCAAGGACCCGAAGGGCAACGTGGTCCGCGAGGACTACAAGAACCTCGTCCGGACGGCGCTGTGGCTCGGCTACAACACGGCCGACCCGCTGAAGTGGGCCTTCGAGGCCGACGGATCTCTGGGCATCACCAAGGTCACCGACCCGCTCGGCCGGGTGACCCACGCCACCTACGACCTGAACGGCAACCTGCTTTCGCACCGGGACCCCCTCAACCGGCTGACCTTGGCGACGTACTCGAACCTGGACAAGCCGCTGACCGTGACCGACCCGAAGGGCGTGACGACCACCTACACCTACAACGCCGAGGGCCACGTCAAGACGGTGACGACGCCCTTCAGCCCCGCCCCACGGGAGATCATCTACGAGTACGACCTGACCGCCGAGCGCCGGGGCGACCTGACGAAGGTCACCGACCCCAACAAGGAGGACTGGACCTTCGAGTACGACGCCGCCGGCAACCTCGTCCGCTCGAGCGACCCGCTCGGCAACGCCACCCGCTACGGCTACGACACCGCCACCGGCTGGCTGACCTCGCAGGTGACCCCCCGGGGTGTGGCGCAGGGCGTCGCACCGGGATGCACCCCGCCGGCGTTCGGCTGCACCACCTACGAGTACAACGGGCGAGGCCAGGTTAAGAAGGTCACCGACGCCAACGGCCACACCAGGCAGAGCTCGTACAACCCGGCGGGACAGATCGAGTACGAGGTTGACGGCGAGCACAACCGCACCGATTACCGCTACGACGCCGCCGGCCAGCTCCGCTTCATCGACCGTCCCGGAGGCACCACGTTGGAGACGACGTACTGGCCGGACGGGGCGGTCATGGACCAGATCGACGGGGCCGACCACGCCACGCGCTACGACTACGACCCCTACGGCCGCCTCAAGACGGTCACCGACCCCGACACCCGGGTCACGACCTACGGCTACGACCGGGCCGGAAACCCCGTCAGCAAGGCCGACCCGGGGGGCACGTGCCCCGCCTGGCAGCCGACCGGCTGGCCGCCGGCGCTCGCCCCGACGGCCAAGTGCACGGTGATGACCTACGATGCGGCCGACCAGCTGAAGACGGTCACCTACTCCGACGGGGTCACCCCCAACGTGACCGACGTCACCTACGACCCGAACGGCCGGCGCACCAGCCTCAAGACGGCCGACGCCCCCGCCACCACCTGGAAGTGGGACAACCTGGGGCGGCTGGAGTTGGCCGGGGGCCCCAACGGGACGGTCGCCTACGAGTACGCAAGTTTGCGCGATCCCGCCACGAAGGTCACCTACGCCGGCAGCCGCGTGGTGCAGCGGCGATTCGACCGGGCCGGGCGGCTCGACCAGGTCACCGACTGGCTCAACAACATCACGACCATCACCCCCGACCCCGACTCGAACGTCGGGGCCGTCACGCCGCCGGCCGCCACGGGCCTGTCCGACACTTTCGGCTACGACGGCGCCGGCCAGCTGAGCACCGTGACGGCCAAGTCGGGCGCCAGCACCGTGGCCGGCTTCACCTACGGCCGCGACGGCAACGGCGGGGTGGAGACGGTGACGACGACGGGGACCGCCGGGCTCTCGGACACCCACTCCTACACCTACACGCTCCTGAGCCAGCTCGAGACCGTCGACGGGGCCACGACGTGGAGCTACGACGACGCCGACAACCTCACGGCGTCCGGCGCCACCATCCTGTCGGACTACGACGCCGCCAACCAGGTCGGCAAGATGACCCGGGGCGGCGTGGCCACGACGTTCTCCTACGACGACCGTGGCAACCGGACATCGGCCTCGCCGTCGGTGGGCGTGGGCATGGCCTACGGCTACGACCAGGCCAACCGCCTGACCTCGGTCGACCCGAGCTCTTTCTCCTCGGGCCTCGGCGCCGGCTGGTACCACTCCCTGGCGGCCAAGTCCGACGGCACGGCCTGGGCGTGGGGCTACAACAGCAACGGCCAGCTCGGCGACGGCACGACCACGAGCCGCTCCACGCCGGTCCAGGTCAGCGGGTTGACGGGCGTGGTGGCGGTGTCGGCCAGCTATCTCCACTCCGTCGCCCTGAAGGCCGACGGCACCGTGTGGGCCTGGGGCTACAACGGCAACGGCGAGCTGGGCGACGGCACCACCACCGACCGCTCCACGCCCGTGCGGGTGGTCGGGCTGTCCGACGTCACCGCCATCGCCACCGGCGCAGCGCACTCCATGGCCTTGCGAGCCGACGGCACGGTGTGGGCCTGGGGCGGCAACTTCAACGGCCAGCTCGGCCACAACTCATCCACGTCGTCGTCCACCCCGGTGCGGGTGAACGGGCTCAGCGGCGCCACCGCCATCGCCGCCGGCTACACCCACTCGGTGGCGCTGCGCTCCGACGGCACGGTGTGGAGCTGGGGCTACAACGGCTTCGGCCAGCTCGGGAACAACTCCCTGGCCGAGTCGTGGGTCCCCGTCCAGGCGGCCGGGCTCACGTCGGTGGGCGCCATCGCCGCCGGCTACCACCACAGCCTGGCGGTGCGGGCCGACGGCACGGTGCGGGCCTGGGGCCTCAACGACCATGGGCAGCTGGGCAACAACACGACGATCAACGCCGCCGCCCCACTCGCCGTGACAGCCTTGAGCGGTGTCTCCTCCGTGTCCGCCGGCGGCTACCACTCAATGGCCCTCACCACCGACGGCTCGGTCAAGTCGTGGGGCTGGAACGCCTATGGCCAGCTGGGCGACGGCACGACCAACGAGCGCCACACACCCGGTGCGGCGTCGGCTCCGGCGGGCGTGAAGGGGCTGGTGTCTGGGCCCGTGCACGCCATCGCGCTGAAGGCCGACGACGGCGCCTCGGCCTGGGGCTACAATGGCCTCGGCGAGCTGGGTGACGGCACCACCAACTCCTCCACCGTCCCCGTGACCGTCGCCGGCTACAGCCGGGGCAGCGCACCACTCGCCCGCTACGGCTACGACGGCGACGGGTTGCGCAGGAGCAAGACGGTCGCCGGTGTGGTGACCCCGTTCACGTGGGACTACTCAGGCGGCCTGCCGCTCCTCATCGACGACGGAACGAACTTCTACATCTACGGCCCCGGCGGCGTGCCCCTGGAACACATCGACCGGTCGAACACCGTCACCTGGTACCACCAGGACCAGCTCGGCTCGACCCGGGTCCTGTCGAACGGCACGGGCGCCACCGTGGCGACGGCGACCTACGACCCCTACGGCAGGCTCCTCGCCTCCTCCGGCAAGTCGAGCCCTCTCGGGTTCGCTGGCGAGTACACCGACGCCGAGACCGGCTTCGTCTACCTCCGGGCTCGCCATCACGACCCGGTCACGGGGCAGTTCGTGTCGCGGGACCCGCTAACGGATGTGACCGCGAGCCCGTATGCCTACGTCAACGGTAACCCCATAAACTTCACTGACCCAAGCGGGCTTTGGGGCATACGGTTAGGTCCTATTCGGGTTGGCAATGACGGCTGCCTACTCGGCACGAAGGGGGACGGCTCCTGTCGTGGCACTGGTGCAGTTGACATGATTGGCGGACCAGTGGGGACGGCGGGCCGTTGTGTTATGGATCCAATCACGTGCATTGACAATGCCAAAGTGGCTCTCGCCCCGCTCGTGCTTGCGGGCATGTCACTTACGGTTGCCTATGGGATCTATGCTGCCTGTACATTGGGACCTGTAGGTTGCGTGGTGGCTCTTGTGATACTCGGACCAAAAGTCTTGGGGGGAGCCTACGCGACTTGGAAGCTTATGGAGCTGCTGTGGTTCGGAAAAGACCATGATCGCTTCTATCACGCTCTCGGCGGCCACAAGGCGCACACTGAGGTGACACCGTGCTGACATCACCGTCCGCTGCTGCGGCATTGCGCAGAGACCTGAGAATTATTGTCAGGGTGGATTCCATAGGAGTCTTGGCGCTTGCGAGTATTCAGTGGCCCTCTGACGTCATATGGGTGGTGCTTGTACTGGGACTTATCATTGCACCGCTCAGCCTTCTTCCTCCGATGCGCTGGCGAAACGAAATCGATGAGGAGGCCGCCATGCGCTATGGACTTCCGTTCTTTACTGGTTTCCTCGCCATCCCCGTCGGCGCATGGGGCGCCTCGCAAGGCTCCGCCTTCCCAACGACCGCACTGATCATGGGCTTCGGCGCCATACACATGGCTGCGATCCTCGTCTATCTGGGCGTCACGCGGGCCTATTTTCGCCAGCTCTCACCATGGCTGGCGGCGAGCGCGCTTGGCAGTCTAGGAGCACTCGCAGATCTACCTCGAGGTCTGGCCTGCCACACCATGTCCTTCTTCTTCTACGGGATAATGGCTGTAATCGTCATGCAACGTATCACCACGCTGGCACGAGCGCAAAGCGACGGAAGAGCTACGAATCCTGAGCCTGCTTAAGCGCTAACTCTTGCATCACATATTTGGTATCTATCACGCCTACTATCCATGCTGATGATTGGAGTTATGATTGTGGCGGCGGGTGTTGTCGGAATAGGGATCACGTCGGCGTACCTGATCCCGTCTCCGCAGGAGAACGATAAGTTGTGTGGGCCGGAGCACCAACAAAGTCGATCCGCGCCCTACGGAAGGTATGCCTGGCGATTCTCGCTATAGGTGTTGACATTTCTCTGTAGGGGGTACATGTTTAGCGGGGTCCACCACCTGAGAACAACAGCCCTGTAACTTCTCGCCTGCGAAGGGGGTCGTCAGGAGGGGGCCCCGGGTAGCAGGACCGACAGGGAGCTTCTTCGGGGGGGTCGGGTCGCCGACCGACCTACGACGAGCTTGTGGCCGAGGTCGCGCGGCTGGCGGCGATCGAGACCAGGATCGCAGCGCTGACCGAGGCGCTGGCC
>JBOGID010000329.1:0-21604 GCA_050742295.1 Acidimicrobiales bacterium
CACCGACCCGGCCGGACCGACCAGGCGCGCTACCACCGCCGCCACCGCGCCGGGCCCGCAGCCGACGTCGGCGACTGCGGCACCTTCGACCAGCCCGGCGGCCGCCCACAGGTCCGCCTCCATCGCCGCCGCATGCTCGGCCATTTGCTGGTAGCGCGCCAGCTCGGCCTCGCTCAGCTTCAACGCGTACTCGGTCAACGTTCCCCTCCCGGTCGGCGCCGACACCGTACGCCGTCACCCCTGTCTCTTGAGGCGGCCGGTCCGTTTCGCCCACCGCTCGCCAGCCGAGAACACGGCGACCGACAGGGGGATGAGGACGACGGCGAACACGGCCATGACCGCCAGGTCGCCGCCCGAGGCGAGGACGCCCCGCCCGTCGATGAGGGCGGCACGGACCGACCGGAGCAGGTAGGTCGCCGGCGACAGCCACGACGCTAGCCGCAGCACCGCCGGCAGCGTCTCCACGGAGTAGTAGACGCCCGAGACGAGCAGCACGGCGGCCTGCACCATGAACGACAGCTGCTCGCCCCGCTCGGGGTACACGAGCGGCAGCACGCCGGCCAGGATGCCCAGGCCTAGCAGCGAGAAGCTGCCCACCAGCACCACGACGGCGGCCGCCCCCCAGTTCGCCCCCGACAGGTCCACGTCGAAGAATGGCAGGGAGATGGCCATGATGAGGGCCGTCCGCAGCAGCCCGTGGATGACGCCGAAGGCGGCCGTCCCGATCAGGTGGGCGACCCGGGGGACGGGCGCCATGAGGGTGTGTTCGATCGTCCCCTCCCACCGTTCCCACGTGACGACCAGGCTGATGTCGTCGAGGACGGCCGAGAGGTAGGCCCACACCAGCGTGCCGATGAGCAGGAACAGCACCAGGTCGCTGGCGGCCTCGCCCGCGACCACGCCGTCCGCGCCGAGCTGCTTGGCGATGAACCCGATGGCGAGGGTGTTGACGACGCCGTAGAAGAGCCAGACGACCTCCCACGCCCAGTGGCGCTTCCAGAGGTTCGTCTGGCGCTCGATGAACGCCATCCCCAGCCCGAGCTGGGCCCGCAGCGGGAAGCGGGCGGGCGGCCGGTTGGCAGCGAGATCAGCCATCGGCGCCTGCCTCCTCGTCCTCGTCGACGCGGCGGCCGGTCAGCTCCATGAAGACGTCCTCCATGTCGATGGTGTCGACGGAGCGGCCCCGGGCCACCGACTGGCGGAGCTCAAACGGCGTGCCCTCGGCCACGATGCGTCCGCCGAGCAGGAAGGCGATTCGGTCGCAGAGCGCCTCCGCCTCGTGCATGTCGTGGGTCGTCAGGAAGATGGTGGCGTCGTGGTCCTGCTGCACCTCACGGACGAACGCCTGCACGTCCCGCTTGCTGCGGGGATCCAGGCCCGTCGTGGGCTCGTCCAGCAGCATGAGCACGGGCGAGGTCAGAAAGGCGCGGGCCACGGCGATCTTCTGCTGCTGGCCGCGCGACAGCTCCTTGACCATGGCCCGCTGGTGGCTCGCGTCGAGCCCCAGCCGTTCGAGGATCTCGGGCGCCCGCCGGCGGATGGCGGCCGCCGTCAAGCCGTAGACCCGGCCGAAGAACAGAAGGTTCTCGAGGGCGGACAGCTGGCCGAAGAACGACGGATCGGCAGACACCCGGTTGATCAGCCGGCGCGCCGGCATCGACTCCCGGACGACGTCGAAGCCGAACACCCTCACGTCCCCCTCGTCGGGCAGGACCAGGGTGGAGAGCGTGCGGATGAGCGTCGACTTGCCCGAGCCGTTGGCGCCGATCAGCCCGTAGATCGAGCGCGACTCGACGGCGAAGGAGACGCCGCGTAAGGCCCGGACCCGCCGGTTGCGTTTCCGCACGCCCGACCGGAAGGTCTTGGTGAGGCCGCGGACGACAAGCGGCCGGTCGTGGTCGGGGATCGGCTCCGGGGGAGCCAGGAGGGAGGTAGCACGAGACATGAGCAGTCCTCTTCCGAGAGCGAGAGAGCGGGGCGCGGTTGGTTCAGCCTGGGCCGGAGGACTGCGGTTGCGGTTCGGGGCCGCCGCACCAAGGCGGCAGGCCGCACCGACCTAGACGAAGTCCTCCGCGCTGAACCGGCGCTCACGAGGGACCTTCATGCTGGGCTCGAACATGGCGCGCCTCCTCGGATCGGGCTCACGGCGACCGCATGGCATGGTACGGACGCGCCGAGGGCGCCGCCTCGCATTATCGGCGACGGCGGCGCTCGGTGACGGGCCCGACCACTCAGCGGCCGGTCGCCACGTCGATGAGGTCGAGCTGCTCCTCGGCGGGCGGGGGCGGTGGCGGGGCGATGCCCGCGGCCTCGAGCACCCGGCCGACGGCGGGGCGGACCCGTTCGTCGCGGAAGCGCTCCCAGGCGGCCTGGGTCTCCCAGACGCCGATGTGGCGCAGGCCGCCGTCGCTCTTGACGACGAGGTGCACGACGAGGCCGTCGGGCTGCTCGTCACCGATCTCGCTCTTGACCTTGCGGTAGAGGTGTTCGTTGCTGGGGACCTCATACGAGTTGGCGAAGTACATGGCTGGCGTCCCTCCCGGTTATTCGGTTACAATTACCTGTAACTGATACAGGAGTATGTAACGAATGGTCGAACCTGTCAAGGCCCGTCGCCGCTACGACGCCAGCGGGCGCCAAGAGCAGGCCCGGCGCAGCCGGTGGGCGGTGCTTGACGCGGCCCACCGGCTGTTCCTGGAGGACGGCTACGTGGCGACGACGGTGGGCGCCATTGCCGCTGCCGCCGGTGTCTCGGTCGAGACCGTCTACAAGGCGTTCGGTAACAAGCCGGGGATCGCCAAGGCTGTCTTCGACGTGGCCATCGCCGGCGACGACGAGCTCGTGCCGCTTGTGCAGCGGGAGAAGGTGGCCCGCATTCGGGCCGAGGCCGATCCGCGGCGGAAGCTCCTGCTGTACGGCGAGCACCTGGCCGAGACGGCGCCCCGTTCGGTGCCCGTGCAGCTCCTGATCAAGGCGGCGGCGGCCAGCGACCCGCGTGCGGCCGAGGTGTGGTCCGAGCTCCAGGCCGAGCGCCTGACGGGGATGACGATGTTCGCCCGGCACCTGCATGAGGCCGGCTGCCTGCGCGCCGACGTGTCGGCTGAGGACGCCCGCGACATCCTCTGGACCTACATCGCCGCCGAGGTGTACGAGCTGTTCGTGATCGAGCGGGGCTGGACGCCCGAACGCTACGGCCGGTTCGTGGCCGATGCGCTGGTCTCGGCCCTGGTGCCCTGATGGTCGGCGAGTGCGAGCCGGGGCACCGGTAACCTCGGAGGACCGTGCCGGCTGCCGCATCGTCCACCCGACCGCAGGCGCGCCGTGCCGAGAGGTTCCGGTACGGCGACGTCGAGGTGGACGAACGCGATGGCGTCGTCCGGTGTGCGTATGAACTGGACGGCCAGCCGTTCGTCGAGACGATCTCGGTCGGCGGCGGCTACGAGTGGACGCCGGCGGCCTACGAGGCGGCCCGGCTCGTTCACCTGCTGGCGGGCGTGTCGTACTACAAGGCGGGCGCGGCCCGGGCCATCGACCTCGGCGACCTGCCCGCGCGGCCCGGGGAGCGCGCCTTCCTGCGCTCCTTCTACCTGGACGGGCTGGGCGAGTTCGCCTACCGGAACGGGATCTCCCTCAACGACGTCGAGATCACCGGCGGCGTCGACGCCGGATCGGCCGTGCCCGCGGCCGTCGATACCGACCGTCCGCTCGTGCCCTTCGGCGGCGGCATCGACTCCCTGGTGAGCGTCGACATCGTGGCCGCGAGCCTCCCGGACACGGCCCTGTTCGTCGTCAACCGGTCCGGCAACCGGTTCGAGGCCATCGAACGAGGGGCGGTTGCGACGGGCCTCCCAGTGCTGCGGGCCGAGCGGGAGATCGACGGGCGCATCCTCCGGCCCGCCGACCCGGCCGCCGTGTTCAACGGGCACGTCCCGATCACGGGCGTGCTCTCGGCCATCGCCGTGCTGGTGGCGGTGCTCGACGGGCGCGGCATGGTGGTCATGTCCAACGAGTGGTCAGCGTCGCGGGGCAACCTGGTCGTCGCCGGGCGCAGGGTCAACCACCAGTTCTCCAAGAGCGGGGCGTTCGAGAACGGGTTCCGGAAAGTGCTGGCGGGGGCCTTCGGCGGTGGTGGCGGGCCCGACTTCTTCTCCCTCCTCCGCCCGTTCAGCGAGCTGTGGGTGGCGCAGCGCTTCGCCGCCCTGACCCCGTTCCACGGGGTGGTCCACAGCTGCAACCGGGCCTTCCACCTCGACCCCGGCCAGCGCGTCGACCACTGGTGCGGCCGGTGCGACAAGTGCTGCTTCGTCGACCTGATCCTGTCGCCCTTCGTGGCTGCGCCGGCGCTGGCGGCCATCTTCGGCGGGCGGGAGCCCCTGGCGGATGCCACTCTCGTGCCGCAGTTCCGGGCCCTCGTCGGTGCGGGCGACGAGCGCAAGCCGTTCGAGTGCGTGGGCGACGTGGACGAGTGCCGTACCGCCGTCGCCCTCGCCTGCGAACGGGCTGATCGGGCCGATCGGGCCGGGAACGCCGTGCTCGCCGCCCTCGTCGCCGAACTCGGCCCCGGCGCCGTCGCCGCCGCCCGGGCCGACGCGGGCCGCCTCCTACAGCCCCTCGGGCCGCACAACATCCCCGGTGCCCTCTTCACCGCCGCTGCGCTGGCCTGACCTGCGCGGCCGGCGGGTGGGGGTATGGGGCGTGGGCGTCGAGGGCCGCGCCACCCTGGCCAGGCTGGCGTCGCTCGGCGCCACGCCCGCGGCCGTCGTCGACGACAACCCAGCTGTGACCGGTGTGCTGGCCACCGCCGCGGGCGGGCTGGAGGCGCTGGCCGCGTGCGACGTGGTCGTGAAATCGCCCGGCATCTCCCGCTACTCCGACGAGGTCGTGAGCCTGGAGTCCGGCGGCGTCGCCGTCGTGGGGGGCCTCGGCCTGTGGCTCGAGGAGGTCGGCACCGAGCGGGTCATCGGCGTCACCGGCACCAAGGGCAAGAGCACCACCACGTCGATCGCCGGCCACCTCGCCAGAGGCCTCGGCCGGAGTGCCTTCGTCGGCGGCAACCTCGGCGCCGTCCCGTGGGCCCTCGACGCGCCCGCCGGCGCCGACCTGTTTGTCGTCGAGGTGTCCAGCTACCAGGCCACCGACCTCTGGTCGTCGCCGGCGGTCATGGCCGTCACGTCCCTCCACGAGGACCACCTCAACTGGCACGGCACGGTCGAGCGCTATTACCGGGACAAGCTCGGCGCGTGCGGGCGGCCGGGCGCGGTGGTGACGGTCGCCAACGGTGAGGACGAGCGGCTTCGGGTGCGCGCCGGGCAGCTGCAACCCGGCCCCCGGTGGGTCGACGCCGAGCACAGGGACACGACGTGGGCCAAGGCCCTCGGCCTGCGAGGCCGCCACAACGAGACCAACGCCCTCCTGGCCGCCGCCTGCCTGGAGGAGATGGGCGTCGAGGGAGCCACCGACCCCGACCGCCTGGCCGCCGCCGCCCTCGGCTACGAACCGCTCCCGCACCGCCTGGAGACGGTGGCCACCGTGCGCGGGGTGGAGTACGTCGACGACTCGCTCTCCACCAACGTGTTGCCGACCATCGCCGCCGCCGAGGTGTTCGGGGACCGCCCGCTCGCTCTGCTCGTGGGCGGGTTCGACCGGGACATCGACTACCGGCCGCTCGCCGAGCTCCTGGCCCGCCGGACGGCGCCCACGTGGGTCTTCACCCTGCCCCAGAACGGCGACCGCATCCGGGCTGCGGTCGAAGCGGCAGGAGGTGAGGCCGTCCCGTGCCGGGACCTGGCTGACGCCGTGGAGCGTGCCGCGGCCGTCGTCCCCGCCAACGGTGTGGTGCTGCTCTCGCCGGCCGCGGCCAGCTACGGCCTGTACCCGCACTACCTGGCCCGCTCGGCCGCCTTCTGCGAGGCCGTCGCCGCGCTGACGTGATCGAGCGCGTCCATGCCGGCGGGCTTGCCCTGTGGCACTTCGCCTTCGACGGCCCGCACCTTCTGGCCGCCGTCACGACTCGCCACGGCGGCTGCAGCGCCGGGCCTTACACCAGCCTCAACCTGGCCACCCACGTCGGTGACGACCCCGACACCGTCGCCCGCAACCGCGAGCGGCTGCGCGCCGTTCTCGGCGTCGAACGGCTGTCCATCGCCGACCAGCGCCACGGGCGGGACATCGCGGTCGTGGACGGATCGGGCGAGGACCCGGGCGCCGTCGACATCCTCCTCACCAACGTGCCCGGCGCCGCCGTCTCGATCCTCGTGGCGGACTGCGCGCCGGTCGTCCTGCACGACCCGGTGAACCGGGCCGTCGCCGCCGTCCACGCCGGGCGGAAGGGCGCCGTCCTCGACGCGCCCGGTGCCGCGGTACGCGCCATGGCTGCGACCTATGGCACCGATCCGGCGGACCTCGTTGGCGGGATCGGGCCTTGCATCGGTGCCGCCAACTACGAGATCGGCGGCGACGCCCTGACCGAGACCCGTGACGCCTTCGGCGACGACCTGCTCGAACCGACCCGTGCCGGGCACGCCCGCTTCGACCTCCCGTCGGCGGTTCGCCGCCGCCTCGAGCATGCCGGCGTGGCCTCCGAACGCATCGAGGCCGCCGGCATCGACACGTTCACCGCCACCGGGCCCTTCTTCTCCGACCGGGCCCAGCGTCCGTGCGGCCGCTTCGCGCTGGTGGCCCGGCTCAGTGCCGGGTGAACACCCGCTGCACCCGGGGACCGACGCGGGCCATGACCTCGTAGGGGATCGTGCCGATGGCGCGTGAGACCTCTTCGAGGGGCACCTCGTCGGTGTCGCCGCGCCCGTAGATCAGGACGTCGGAGCCGACGGCGGCCGACGGGCACTCGGTGAGGTCGACGGTCATGGAGTCCATCGAGACGGCGCCGATGATGCCGCACTGCGCGCCGGCCACCACGACGTAGCCGAAGTTGGAGAACGACCGGGGCACGCAGTCGTGGTAGCCGGCAGGGACCACGCCCACGCGGCCCCCCTTGGCGGGGGCGACGTACGTGCCGCCGTACCCGACGCCCTCGCCGGGCGGCACGTCGATGACCTGCACGATGCGGCTCACCAGGCTCAGGACCGGCGCGAGGGCCAGTTCCCGTGCCGTCGCCGGCGACGGGTGCAGCCCGAACAGTCCCAGCCCGATGCGCACCAGGTCGTAGCGCGCCGCCGGGATGCGGATCGTCCCCGCCGTGGCCGCCGCGTGCAGCAGCGGGCGCAGGCCCAGGCGGTGGACGTCCGCCACGACGGCATCGAACCGTTCTAGCTGGAGGCGGGTGAGCTCGTCCTTGGCGGGATCGTCCGCTGACGCCAGGTGGGTCATCAGACCCTCGACCCGCACCTTGCCGAGCCGGGTCAGCTCGTCCAGCCGCCCGGCGGCGTCGTTCCAGTCGAGCCCGGCCCGGTGCATGCCCGTGTCCACCTCCACGTGGACGGCCACGGGCTGCGACGCCTCCTTGGCCACGCCCGTGATGGCGGCCAGCATGGCTTCGGAGTAGACGAGCGGGGTCAGACGGTGGCGCACCAGCTTCTCGACCTCATCCTCGGTGCCCAGCATCACGAGGATGGGCAGGGTCACGCCCGCCCCCCGCAGGGCGATGCCCTCGTCGGCGTTCCCCACACCCAGCCAGTCGACGCCGGAGTCGTGCAGGCCGAGGCTCACGGCCTGGGCGTCGGTGCCGTAGGCGAGGGCCTTGACCATGGCCATGATCCGCACCGACGGGCCGACCAGCCGCCGGAAGATGGTGACGTTCTCCTCCATGGCCGACAGGTCGAGGTACAGGCGCGTCGGCGCCATGGCCTCCACCAATGAGTCAGCGGGAAGGGCCGCATCGATGACGCACACGTCCCCGGGGCGGAGAGTGGAAACCAAGCGGCAGCGAAGCGCCTCAACGCTTCCGAGAGACCCCGAACTCTCAAGATCGCCGGCAAGCACAAGAATATCCTGCATCCCTTCCGGCAGCGCCGCGCCGGCGACATCCGTCGGCCCAGGGACCACGAGGACGATGCGCCGGCGCGCCAGGGTGATCCACGGGTTCGCCTCCAACAGGTCTTTGAGAACCCCCCGATCGAACACCGCGACGCCGCTTATGAACGCGATCCCGGCTGCGGAACGCCACATCGCTAGCCGAGCGGACGTGGTGGGGCCGACCATCCGCCGCCCTTCGCCCGCCAGCCCTAGGGTGCCGTCCGACCGCTTCATCGGATGGCGACGCAAGGAGTGGCAGGTGTTCGCACAGAGGATCCGCAACAGATGGAAGGACGGGACCCTTCCTTCGCTGGCCGTGGTGTTCGCAATGCTCGTTGTTCTCCGCGCGCCCGGCTACGCGAACTCCGGACTGCTTCGAGCCGTCGCCGAACTTCTCCTCATCATTGCCGGGGTCCTGTTTGGCATGCTGCTCGTCCCGGACACTAGCAAGGGCATCGTCGACAGCCTCGACCTGGATCTGCGTCGCGCACCTGAGGTCGTCAGCTCGATGACAGAACTGGCATGGGAGGAAATGGTGCGCAGCTTCATCGCCGCCCGCTCCTCAGGCGAGGTCGCGGAGATGGCAACGAGCAACGGCTGTTTCCCGATCATGCGGGCTGCCACGGGAGCCGGGCGCCAGTTCCGGCGCGATATGACCTACTCGGTCGAGCTGCGCGCCCTGGACGTCGCTGGCCAGCGGATGTACAAGGCAGAGAGCCGTCACAGCTGCCGGCGTTCGTTGCCGGGCGAGAACGTCTGGATCAGCTTCGCCCGAACCGCCGAGGCCCTGCGCGGAGAGTTCGCCGAGGCGTCCTGCTTGAGCCGTGAACTGGCGGAGTTCGAGCCCCTGGTTTGGCAGGAGCTCGCCAACCAGGGGATGTTCCGCGCCCGCATGAAGGCCGGAGTCTGGGAGGACGGGGGCGGGACGCCCGAATGGCTGCAGGGCAACGACCTGCTCCGCCTCCACTTCGCGGGGCTGCCGGCCGCCACCGCGGGACAAGCGCCGACGGAGGTCGTCGTCTGGTCCACGTTCGCTCTACCGTACAGGACGACATTCTTTCCAGTCCGGTTCGCTTCGTACTTCTGCCGGGGACAGACCCGAGTCACTTTCCGGATCGAGGATGACGCAGTAACCGACCTCGAGGCGTTCGTGTCGTTCGCCGGGGACCTGGAGCTAGACCCGAGGCGGGAAGTGTTCAAGGTGGAGCGCCTTCCGGGTGACCCGTGCCGCGCCGAGGTGAGCACGACGTCCGACGAGGTCCTCCTCTGGCCGGGCTCGGGCGTGAGCTTCGTCTGGTCCCGCGACGGAGTGCCGTGATCGAACTCCACGACCCCGGCACGCTCGACCTTCCACTGCTGGACGAGGACACGCCGGTACCAATGACCACCCTTCCGGGACACAGGCTGCGGATTCTCGATAACGGCGAGGCCCTGGTGGTGATCACCGGCGTCCGCCGCCTACCCGCGTACGAGAGCGACCGGTGGCCGGGCACGAGGGCGTCGATGGTGGCTCGCGAAGGAGTGGTCAGCCGCCTGAAGCGTGCCGAGCGCCAACTGGCCCGTGGGTTCGGTCTCGTCGTCCTCGACGCATGGCGGACGCAAGCGTTGCAGCATGCCCTCTACTCCCATTACTACTCGACCGACAACCTCCCATCCGGCTACGTGAGCAACCCGGGGAGCGATCTTCTTGTGCCTCCGCACACCACGGGTGGCGCCCTGGACATCACGCTCCGGTACGAGGACTGGCCCCTGAAGCTCGGGACTGAGTTCGACGGGTTCGGGCTCTTCGCTGCGTCCACCGCCTTCGAACGGGCGGGGATGGACCCTAAGGTCCGAAACCTGCGCCGGATGCTCGCTCGGGTTCTCTGGGAGGTGGGTTTCTATCCCCATCCCATGGAGTGGTGGCACTATTCCTACGGCGATCAGGTCTGGGCCCATAACGCAGGTAAGCCGGCCGCGATCTACGGGGCGGTCAACGGCGCGAACACTGACTAACCGGCCCTCACAATCACAGGCCAAGTTTGGCAGCGATCGACTTGGCCGATCGGAGCACCGTCCCGTCAGAGCCGGAGGACGAGTACGACCACCGATCGTTCTGCGCCTCTTCGACGAGCTCGGCGAGCAACGTCGCGAACGTAAGCGGCGGATTCGTCCAGAGGTAGCTGGCGAGGAGGCCCGGGATCGTGTTGATCTCGTTGACATACAGGTGGTCGCCCGCCAACAGGAAATCGATCCTGGCCAGGCCGCGCACCTCGGCGCTACGAGTGATGGTGCGGGCAGCGTCCTCGATTTGGGACCGAATCTCCGCGCTGATATTCGCCGGTAGGTCGCGAGACGCGCCGGCCAGTCCACCGGCTGCGAGGTACTTGTCCCGGTAGTCGAGGATGGCGTGCCCCTCGGTGCCGGCCCGATGCGGTTCCTCAATCTCGGAGAACTGGAAGGACGGGTATGTCCGGACGGCGATGTTCAGGTCGCGGCCCCCGGCGACGAACGGCTCAACGATGGCACCCCGGCGGAGGTGAGGCGAGTTCACGGACAGAGCGCGGGCCGTCTGTATGTCTTCCACAATCTCGATCCCGATTGACGAGCCGCCGAAGCGCGGCTTGATGAGGTAGGGCGGTGGGAAGGGCGGGTCGGCGAGGTCGTCGCCCACGATCGAACGGGGAAGCACGGGCAGACCGACCGCCTCGATCACCTTACCGAACGCGTACTTGTCCATCCCCAGGGCGGCACCTGACACGCGCGGACCGGTGAAGGGGATGTTCGCCAGCTGGAGGACACCCGAGAGCGTCCCGTCCTCCCCGGGACCCCCGTGACAGCAGTTCACTGCCACATCGATGCCGAGTCGGCGCCTGCGGTGATAGAAGCCCCCGTCGGCACCGAGCCGGAGCGTGAGGGCGCGCGCGCTGCGAGGCGGCCCCGTCAGGAAGTCCATGGCCTCCAGGTCGGCCTCGACCTCGAACCAGTCTCCGGACTTTGACCAGTAGATCGCCCGCGTCCCCCGTGAGGGGCTTAGGGCGCGCACCACCTGGAGCCCGGTAAGAATGCTGACGTCGTGCTCGGCGGACGGACCGCCGAAAAGCACCGCCACCTCGGTCATGAAACCTCGATCACGGGTAATGGTCGGGAAGGTCGTTCTCGTAGAGCACGACGTCGCCGGGAGACGCGTGCGCGGCGACCCACGAGGCCGCTTGGTCGCGCGTCGGCAACCAGTGAAGGGTTGCGCCGCCGTGGGCTGCCCCTTCCAGGAGGGGCTTGCGATTAGTCGTGTGCACGATGATCATCTCGGTCGCCACCGACGCCGCGCGCTGGGCAAAAACGTAGTTCTCCGTCGCTTGCCGGTCCCCGAGCTCGATGAGCCCGGGTGTGACGACGATGCGGCGCCCGCCCTGGGAGGCCAGGGTCGTGAGTCGCTCGAGTGCGGCGGCAGCCCCTGCGGGGTTGGCATTGTAGGAGTCGTCGATGACGACCGGGCCATTCTCGACGCGAATGATGGCCTGGCGGTGGGCGGGACTGGATAGGGCTGGGAGCTGCCGGGCGATTCGCTCGTTGGGCACGCCCAGTGCGGTCGCGGCCCCGATGGCGCAAGCGACGTTCATCGGAAAGAGGTGGCCGGGAGCGGGAGGCAATCGCTCCCCGGCTACACGAACGGTCAGCCCTCCGCAGCCGTCCGAGCGAACGAAGACGTCCGCCGCCGGATCTTCGCTGGAGCACCGGACCAGACGCCCGGTGGCGCGTTCGGCGCCAAGCATCACGAGCGGGTCGTCGGCGTTCACGACCAATGTGTCCGCACCCTCGAAGATCTCCGCCTTGGCTTCGGCGATTGCCTCAAGCGAACCGAACCGCTCGAGGTGCACGGGCCCGACTGCGGTCAGAACACTGACTGACGGCTTTAGCCACGAGCCAATCGCGGCGATCTCACCCAGGCCGTAGGTGCCCACCTCAGCGACGAGCACCTCAGTGCCGGGATGGACGTGGTCGTTGATTGTCTTTGCAAGGCCGAGCCGGTTGTTAAAGCTGGCGGGACTGGCGACGACTTCGCGCGCGCCCATAATGAGGTCGTGAATGTGCTCCTTGGTGCTCGTCTTGCCGTAGGAGCCTGTTACGGCTACGACGACGGGCTGGACGGACCGCAGCCGCGCCTGGGCCTGGGACACGAAGTGCTCGGACATTCGCGTCTCGATCGGTCGCAGCATGGCAAGGGCGACGTCTACCAGCATCGGGGCGAGCGCGGCCGACAGCGTCGCGATAGTCGCGGGGATCGACGTTCGCGCCGCAACCGCCAGCAGTCCAACCTCAAGTGTCCCAGCCGCGATCGCTACGTTTCGCAGACGGGATGTCCAGTGCAGCGGCGAGCTCCGTCCCCGGACGCCGAGCCCGACGGGCGCCGCCGCCAGAACCATGATGGGCGCGGCGGTGAGCCATGGCGCCACGACCCCCGATGCGAGGCCGACTACGGCGAGTCCTGCGAGAGCCGGGTTGGGCGGGCGTGTGAGCCACCAGCGACGGGCGAATCGGGTCACCGACCCGGGGATGTAGTGCTCACGTTGCGCCACTCGGAGCCACCGCAGCGTCGCCAGGCTCCACGCCGCGATAGCACCGATGATGAGAACGGCGGTCATGCGAGCAGACGATCGATCGCCGCTCGGAGCGCTGACGGCTCGCGCAGCGCCGAGAAGTGATCGCCGCCCGGAACGACGGTCAGGCGGGCATGCGGGATCAACCGCTCCGCCTCCTGTGCCCCTGCGAGAGGCGCTTCTAAGTCGCCAACCGCCCACACCAGGTCCACCGGGCAGCGGATCTCGCCGAGGAGTGGTTCGTAGTCCTCGTTGACGCACCGCACCAGTACCTCGCGCATTATGCCTTCCGCATTCCTGTAGTCGGCAGACCCGTACCGCCGTCGCGCCGTTCCAATGCGGTCGTCGCTCACGAGCCCCGCCTGGTACAGCGCTTTGGTGAGCCGGTAGCCGACAGGCGATCGGCGGGGGCGAGCGGTCGTGCGGACAAGTGGCACACCCGTCAGGACTAAGCCTCGTAGCGGCAAGTTGAGGGTGGCGGCGGCTTGGATTGCCACGCGGCCGCCAAACGAGTGGGCAACGACGACCGGCGGCACGTCGAAGGCGGACAGAACCGGGCGGATCGCCTTGGCGTACTCCAGCGAGCCCCAGGCGCTGTCCGGCGCCACCGAAAGACCGAACCCCGGGAGGTCCACGGCGAGGTATGGGTAGCCCTGCAGCGCCTTTGCGAAGTCGGTGCGGTCCCGACCCCAACCGTGGAGGGCGAGCAGTTGTGGCGAGTCAGAGTTCCGTTCGGCGACGAGCCGGCCACCGTCGAGGTTTGTCAGGGCCATAGCAACCGCCGCGCGACGCGCAAGGAGTGGACGCGCATCGAATAACTAACTTGCCGCCTGCCGGGCCGGCATCCTGGTTGGATCGAATATGCGGCCCGCGGGGCCAGTGTGAGTTCCCGTCGCGACGTCTCGAGTGAAGCGCGGCAGTATAGGCGAGGACCGGATCACAGGTCCCGCACCGTCTGTCGCTGCTACCGAACGGCACCAGCCGCCTCCCTGTGGCTCCGTGGGCGCGAGCCCAAAGGGCCCGAGCGCCGGGGACGGCAGCCAGTCGAGGACACAAGGAGCAGTCCGCGGGGCTCGGCGATGTGCCACCGCCTCGGGCTCTGCGCCAGTTCGGCGGCCGCCGGCGGATCGACGACGACGGCTACGGCGTCCTCCAGCGGTCGCCGACCAACTCGGGCGACCACCGGTTCACCCCTGGATCGGACGGGCGCGACGAGTGTCGCCGGATGGGCTCGTTCGTCGAGGACGGTGTGCTCGACCCCCACCGACATCGGCTTCTCTGGATCGACGCCCAAGGCCACGAACCACACGTCCTGCCGGTGCGCCCGTCGTGCTGGCGGCAGGCGTTCTCGTCGTACTGGAGTACTGCCCGTGGGTCCTCGGCGATGCCACCTCCGACCTGGACGGCCTCATCGCCTCCCACTTCGGGACGACCATCAACCTCAATCTGGCCGCCGACGGACAGCCCGGCGAGATGCACCTGACCTCGGCCGACCTCCCGTCGCTCGCCCGCCGGTTCGCCACCCGCGGCTATGCCGACCTCCTGCTGTTGCCGTAGCCGGCCGGCGTCTCAGCCCATCTGGGCGAGGGACAGGATGTTGCCCTCGGTGTCCTTGAAGTAGGCGATCCGGTTGTCGCCGATGGTGACGACGCCGTCGACCGTCTTCAGGCCGGGCAGGTCGTAGTCCTCGAACGTGACGCCGCGCTCGCGGAGGCCGGCCATGACGCTGTCCAGGTCGTCGACGTCCCAGCCCGCGGCGGTCGCCTGGTTGGTGCCCGCGAAGTCGCTCTTGTATACGAACGCCAGCGTGCCGCCGCCGCACGCGAAGGCGACGTTCTCGCCCATCTCCATGGCCACCGGCAGCCCGAGCACCTCGGAATAGAACTGCCGGGCCCGGGCGAAGTCCTTCGCCGGCAGGGCGGCGCTGACGGGAGCGTTTGCCAACATGGCGGCCTCCTTGAACTCAGGGCGACCCCGAAGTCTCGCCCATACGGGCGACCACGGCGCCCGTGAGGCCGGGGCTAACGTCGATCACATGAGCGACTGGTCGAGGGTCACCGTCCGGATCGACGAGGACGGGCGCCTGGCAGGAGTCGAGGTCGAGGGCGACATCGACCGCGACAACCTCAGCGAGGAGCGTCCGGAGACCCCTCCTCTCCCCGATGATCCCGAGGTGGGCCGGGCCTTCTGGCCCCTGGGCTGACCGCTGCCGCTCCGGCGGGCGAGCACTCCTCGTGGCCGACCCGAGGCGCTCGTCGCCGAGCTGCGCCGCCCTCGTCGAGCACGAGGAGGACGTGCTCCTGGAGGAGGTGCTGGTTCCCGGGCCGGAGTGGGCAAGCCTGCGGGATGTGCAATGGCCCGCCCTTCACCGGTCGTGGCGCGCCTCCTTCGGCATGGCTCCCTTGCCATCACCGCGGCGGCGTCCCTCGGCGGCGGCGGGCGAGTCCCTCGTTGTCGCGTCGGCTGAGGTGCGAGCTCCCGGTCCTCCCCCCCGCTTCGAATGCACGATCGGGCTGCCGGCGGCCTTCGCCGAGCGTTGCGGCGTCGAGGGGCGCCGTCGCCGTCATGCTGAGGGAGCCGCAGCCCGCCTGGTGAGCCGAGCTCGAGCCGGCGCCGAGCCGGGCCTGGAACTCCGGCTCTTGCAGCCCGAGGCCGGTTCGGAGCGACCGACCTCGTTCCGGCCGTCCGGCACCGAGCTGGTCGCGGACGTCCCTCTCCGGGAGCGGGTGGACGAGTTCTGCGCCACGCCAGTCCTCCTGCACGCGGCGCTGGCGGCGCCCGTACCCGTTGAGGCGACCCACCGGGAGTTCCGGTATGTCGCTCACGGGGCCAAGGGTGCGCGCAAGTCGATCCTGTCGGGCACCGTCGAGGGCAGTGACGGCGCGGAGTGGCACGCCGACGCGCCGGAGACTGCCGGGCCGACAGGCGCCGGTGACTGCCGACGCCGCTTCGGGCCTTCTTCAGGCTGGCCGGGCGGCCGAGCCCCTGGGGCGACACCTATGCCGCTGCCACCCTGGGCGGTCCCGACGGATCGCCGGCGCTGTTCCGCATCCTCGTGCAGGTCGAGTTGGCACCGACCGCCGTGGGGGTGGGAAATGACGGCGTTCCCCAGGTCCGGGTCGAGATCGACGCGAGCTTCGGCCCCGATGCGCCCCACGACCCACACCAGCAGCAGCGGGTCCAGGAAGCGGTGGGAGCGGCCCTCGACTACCTCCGGAAAGGCGCCCCCGGGCGTCCGGTTCGGGACATCGACCGGGCGACGGTCGTGCGGGTGTTCCGCGGCGGGCTCCCGTGGCCTCTCACCCGCGATTCGACGCTCCCGACGATCTTCGAGCTTGAACAGGACGAGCAGGAGCACACCGGCCCGTCCATAGGGCTCCCCTGCGCGTTGGCCGTCCTGCACGCCTTGCTTCCGCAATGGACGACCGTAGAGGCGCCGCTGTGCGCGGCGACGGGACAGGTCACTCGCCATGGCTTGATCGAAGCGGTCGGGAACGTGGAGGACAAGGCGGAGGCGGCCGCCCGCGCCGACCTGCCCTTCCTGTTCCCCCGGCGGCGCGGCACGCGGCGTCGGAGAGCGGTTCCGGCATACGGCCGTCGACACACTGGCGGCGGCCGCCGCAGCCGCCTTCAACCTCGCGGGCGACGACGTCGAGGGCTTCCTGTCGAAGAGGCCGGCCATCCTGTTCGGGCGCGAGGACCAGCGGGACGTCCCTGCCCGGGCCTGGCAGCGGGCCAGGGCCGGCCAGCCGTGCCTCGTCCTCGTCCACGGGCCGTCCGGTACCGGCAAGAGCGGGCTGGTGGCGCAGTCGATGCGCGAGCTCATGGACGCCGGCGTGCCGTGATCTTCGCCCGGGCCGCCCCGAACGAGTCCCTTGCCTTCGATCCCATCGCCGACCGTCTGGTTGCCGGCCTCGCCGCCAAGGAGCTGCGGCTGCACAGCCAGGAGCACGGGCCCTGGCTCGCGGCGTCGGTGGAGGCCCTGGAGATCCTTCTCCCCCAACACTTCAAGCGGGCGACGGGGGACACCGCCGGCCAGGCTGTCGAGAAGAAGGTTCGTTCTCTCCGTGCCCTGGTTCAGGCGTGCGCGGTCCACTACGGCGGTCTGACCCTCGTGATCGACGATGTGCAGTGGGGCAGGGAGGACACGTGGCTCGTCCTGCGCCAGTTGCTGGACCCGGCCTCGGCCGGCCCCGCTGCTCGTCCTGGCGACGTACCGGCGCGATGTGGAGGGCGCGTCGGGCGAAGCCGAGCGGTCGCTGGCGAGTTTGCGGGCGGCCGGTGTCGTCGAGGACATCGAGCTGGCCGGCCTTCCCCCCGATGCCATCCCGCGGTGGGTGTCGTCGGTGCTGCCGAGCCTGCCGGTCCCAGCGGATGAGCTGGCCGCCGCCCTTGAGGAAGTTGCTGCCGGGAGCCCGCGGCCCATCGGCAACCACCTGGGGAAGCTGGCCGAGGTGCTCGGGGACAACCCGTCGCTCGCCGCCGGCGAGGTCTTGGCCATGGTCCGCAAGGTCGGTCTGGATGTCATGTTGGAGCGGCTCCGCGACCACCCCAGCCTGGCCACGTTGAAGCTGGCGGCCACCGTGCGGACGACTGAGTTCTCGATGCAGCTGCTCCGGGAGGCGCGCCCCGCCGACGGCAAGGCGATCCATCGCGACATCGACGGTGCCCAGGCGGCGCGGTTCATCGCGCCGGCCGGCGCCCACCGGTTCACGTTCGAGCACGACTCGACGAGGGACCTCGTGCGCGGCCTCATCACGCCCGGCGAAGCCGCCGACCTCAACCTCGACCTGGCGCAGGCACTCGAACGTCGGGCGTCCCGGTACGAAGAGGCGCGGGTACCGGTCGCCGATCTGGCGCAGCACTTCGCCCAGGCCGCCCCCGTCACCGGCGGCGATGCATGGGAGAAGGCTCTCCACTACGCGATGCTGGCGGCCGAGGACAACACCCGGCGCCTGGCCTACGCGAAGCGGTACTCGCGTCCGCCTTCTCGCCTTGAAGGCGTTTGACGCCGCCGACATCGATATACCCACTCGGCGCGCCGAGCTTCTCCTCGAAGCGGGCCGGGCACATTCCTATCTCGGCCGGGAGGACGAGGCTCGGCCCTGTTTCCGCAAGGCGAGATGGCTCGCCATCGAGGAGGACCTGCCGGACCTGGCCCTGGATGCGACCGTCGGGTTCGCCGGGCCCCCGGAGGACACCGGACTGACCCCACGGGAGCTGCTGGAGTACCTGGGCGAGGCGCGGAAGTCACCGGCGCGGCCCGGCGACGTCCGTCGAGCCCGCATCGAGAGCCGCCGCTTGCGGCGCGACGCGAGCCGGAGTGGTTCAGCATGCACCCGGTCACCGAGATCCTCGACGGCAACCGGTCCTCAGCTCAGGCGACAAGGTGGAACTGTCGTGGGCCCTGCTGGCCCGCCTCATGGGCTGCGCGCCCTTCGACGAGCCCCCTCCCGAGCCACTGGCCCTGGCCGTCGAGATGGCGGCCGAAGCGAGCGAAGTGCGGGGAATACGACGTGGTCGCGTGGGCGCACGGCTTCCGCGTGATCTATCTCCTGCGACTCGGCCGGCGGGCGGAGGCCGAAGGGGCCGCCAAAGACCTCCCTGCCCTCGGCCAGGATCTTCACTGCGGCTATGCCCGCTGGGGCGCGGCGGTGCTCAAGCCGGTGTTCGCCCATCTCGACGGCCGCTTCGACGAGTCTCTCGTGCTGGCCGAGGAAGCGCGTGACCTCCGTCGCAGCGCCTTCAACTCCCACCTCTATGACGGCATCCAGCGGATCCTGACCCACCGGGAGCAGGGGAGGCTGGAGGAGGTCGAAGGGTTCATGGTGGAGCTCGTCGGCAGGTTGCGCGAGAACAACATCGTCGGCAGCACGGACGTCGCCCTCAACGCGGCCCTGGCCCTCCCGTGGTGCGAGCTCGGCAACCTGGCCCGGGGCCGGACGATGTTCGACAAGGTTGTGGCGATGGGCATCCCCAACTCGGTGGATGACCCGGCCCGGTCGGCGGCGCTCTCCTTTCTCACCGACGTCAGCGTCGCCCTCGGCGATCTCCGGCTTGCCCCCGCATCTACGCGCTGCTCGTGCAGCGCACGGGCCGGTCGGTCGTCATCGCCCATGCCGTCGCAACCCTGGGGGCGGTTGACCGGTACCTCGGCAAGCTCACCACTCTGCAACGGCGGTGGGACGCGGCCGAGCAGCATTTTCGGATCGCGCTGCGAATGAACGGCGAGGAGCTGCGCTCGCCGACCTGGCTGGCCCACACGCAGTACGAGTACGCGCTCATGCTCGCCGGGCGAGCCCGGGAGGGCGACCGCGCTGAGGCGCTCGCCCTGTGCTCGTCGGCGAGAGATTCAGCCGGCCGGCTGGGCATGCGGCCCCTCCACGGCCGGGCCGAGGCGCTGATCACGCGCTTGGGGTAGGCGCAGGTTGCACGGCGACGGCGGGCCCGGCGTCGCCGGCAGCTTGGAGAGGAAACGGCGGTACATCTTCGTGTCCCCTCGCGTCGTCAAAACAACCAGGGGTGTCGTTCCACAGGCAAGGTCGAACGTTGGTGATCAATGAGGTACCTGCTGACGTGTGCGAGAACTGCGGCGAGGCCGACGTCCCCTAGGACGTCACGGCGGAACTCCTGCGGATCGCGTCCGAGGCCCGACAAGCACACGCCATCGTTCTCATCCGAGACTACGGCTCCCTGGCGGTCTGAACCGCCTTCCTCCTCGCTCCCGCTGGGCTCCACTCTCGCGGCTATGCCCGGCGATCACGCCTCCGGGTCGCCTTCGGCTGGACGGCCGAGTTCGCCAGCTCGGCCGAGAGCACCGTGGACACATTGAGACTCGTGCCAGAGCAAATGGTGAACGTTCGTGCGCCCGATCGCGCCGGGTAGACGTGCCTGCGGGGGCGGTCGGCATCGAGGGCAAGCGCCTGGCCACCGAACTGCTGGCCGACGTCGGCCGCGTCGACAAGGAGCTGGTCGAGCTGCGGGCCCGCATCGTGACCGCCGTGGCGTCGTCGGGCACGTCCATCCTCGACGTCGACGGGGTGGGACCGATCGTGGCGGCCCCACCTCGTCGGCTACACCGGGCGACGTCTCGCGCTTCCCTCCGCCGGCCACTACGCCCGCTCCAACAGCACCGGCCCCATCGAGGCGTCGAGCGGGCCCAAGAAGCGCCACTGCCTCAACCCCCGGGGCAACCGCCAGCTCAACCACGCCATCCACATGATCGCCGTCACCCAGGTCCGCACCGACACGCCGGCGCGGGCATACTAACACTAACTGCGGCGCCAGGCCGAGCGCAAGCGCCCGAAGGAGGCCATGCGGCCGCTCAAGTGTCGCCTCAGCGACGTCGTGTTCCGCCACCTGCTGGAGGACGCCGCCCGCTGAGAGAACGGTCCGGGAGGACAAGCGGGGACGACTCTTGAGTCCAGCGTGGCCGGCTCAACACTCGGCACCCTGAGGCCGGCTCTTCGGACGAAGGCACTCCCGGACCGCCAACGACCCTACGCCCGCGCCCACGGGGGCATTCCACGCGCGCGCGACGGGGCCGTTGACACAAAGAGGTTTCGGTGTGAGCGCTCGACGCCTGGGAGGTGGCAGCGCCGAGTACCGCCCGTGCACAGTCGGCGTCTTGCGATTCCGGCACCTGGCCCCGACGGCGGTCGGGCCCCGATCGACGCCCTGCTGTCCTGACGACCTCAGTCGACCGCGGCGCCGAGTGCGGCGGCCACCTGGTCCGCGCTCTTGGCAAACGCACGGCCGACGTCAAAAGCCCACGTGGAGCCGTCGGCGAACTCGAGCTCGAACACGCCGACTGCCACGCCCTTCTTGTACCGGGCCCCCTGGACCTCGGCCCTGGGCACCTCGACAACGATGTCGTCGAGGGCCTTCGGTTTGAGCGCGCCCCGCTTGGCCCGGAACACAACGACTGATTCCGGCAACACGGCCAGGTAGGCGAGGGCGCCCCGCTCGAGTGACGCCGCCCCGCCCGCTGATCGCCTGTCGGCGGCCGCTTTGGCCGCGGCGCCCACCACCCCACCCAGGCCGGCGGCCAGCCCGGTGGCCCAGGCGTCGCCCCGGCGCGTTACGAAGACCCCGGCAACGGCCTGGTCCGGCTTGGACATCGCGTTCTCCCATCCCCGACGTCAGTGCGAAGAACGGTACCTCTCGAGCGTCTCGATGACCTTGCTCCGCGTGAACTCGTCCGTAGACGGGCGCCGCAAACGGAACGGCGCTAAGCGGAACGAGAGACTGTGGAGTCCACTTCGCCGGCCTGACCGACCTCGCCCGCAATGGCAGGCGTGCGAACTCGAAGACGAGCTCCCAGTCGGGGATCTCGTCGCGCTCGTAGGCCTGTTCGACGACGTCCGCCAGCTGGCCGGGGTCAAACTCGGCCGACCGTCCTGGTCGGCTCTGGGCGCGCTGGGCACGAGACAACGCGACCCCCGTCCGGTCCCACCTCACGGATGACCGCCGGCGCAGAATGACACCGTGTCGGTCGTTGTCCGTCTCGGTCCCCTCCCGCTCCTGCAACGACGCCCTGGTCGGCTCGTCGAACTGGAGCGGATTGTCGGTGATCCCATCGACCTGGTCGAGGTCTCCAGCGTCGCCGAGCTTCTTCGAGCTATCACGGCCGAAGTGGTCGCCGTCGTTCTCGATACCCCCGGCCCGGGCGGTCTCGCTGAGGCCGTCGAGGCTGACTGGCTCCCGTCCCGTCCTGCGTCCCATGTGGCGGCAGGTACGCAACAACCGGGGTGAAACCGACGAGAGGGTGGCCGTCGGTGACACGCCGAGCAGGTCGTAGAGCGTGGCCATCATCGGTGGTCGAGCCGGACATCACGCCACCGTGACGGTCACCTTGTCCATCACGCGCGGCGCCAACGGCGAGTGGGCGCCGTCGCCGGCGACGACCCAGAGGGTGTGGGCCCCGGGGGCGAGGTCGGGTACCGCGATGGTGGTCTCGGCGGTGTGGATGATGCCGGCCTCCACCGGGATGGGCTGGCCGGCCGGCGTGGGGTCGCGGTCGACGAAGATGTGCAGATGACCGGTGGTACCGGACG
>JBOGID010000330.1:0-4194 GCA_050742295.1 Acidimicrobiales bacterium
GCTGCGTGGGCGGCGTCGTGGTCGCGCGCTGGGCCGGGCGGCGAAGGTTGACCGGAGGAGCACTCCGAGGTGCTCGCCGAGGCGCCGTTGCGACCAGCGCCGGTCGACGAGCAGGCCCTCGATCATGTCGGTGGAGATGAGGGCCCAGAGCATGTCGGTGGCGGTGGCGACGGACCAGGGCGGGGCGAGCCGCCCCTCGTCGTGGAGCCAGGTGGCCAGCCGGCGGCAGTTGGCGAGCTGTGCCTCGACCACGCGGGCGCGGTAGTCGGCGGCGTCGGCATCGATCCGGTGGACCCGCTCGATGGCGCGGGTCACCGCCAGGAGCCGGGAGTGGTAGCGGGCGAGGTGGCGGGCCCACTCGTCGAGCGCGGCGGCCGCGTCGGGGGCGGCCCAGACGCGCTCGGTCGACTCGCCCGGGCCCTCGGTCGCGGCGATGTGCTCGAAGAGCGCGGCGACCAGATCGGCACGCGAGCCGAAGTGGAGGTAGGCGGCGCCGCGGCTGACGCCGGCCCGCTCGGCGACCGCGTGCATCGTGAGGGCCTCGAAGCCCTCCCGCTCGAGGATCGAGCGTGTCGACGCGAGGAGGGCGGCGCGGGTCCGTCGGCTCCTGGCGTTGGTTGGATGCTCGATCGGGCGCGCTGCCATGGTCGTCTCCGGAATGCTCGCGGGTCCCAAGTTACTGCACAATGTGTCTAGTTCATAACTACACATCGTGTATAATTAAGCTGGCCTCGCCGTCAGGAGGGAGCCCGCGATGAGCATCCGACCATCCGGCAACGGCGTCGACGACGCCCGGCGACGCCAGCGCGTGCTCGCCGTCTGCTGCCTCAGCCTCGTCCTCGTGGTGCTGGCGGTGTCGAGTCTGAACATCGCCCTACCGGCGCTCCAGCGCGGCCTCGGGTCGAGCGCCACCGAGTTGCTGTGGATCGTGGACGTGTACGCACTCGTGTTCGCCGGCACCCTGCTGCCGGCCGGCGCGATCGGCGACAAGTTCGGGCGCAAGGGGGCTCTGATGGCGGGACTGGCCCTGTTCGCCGTAGGGGTGCTGGGCGCCTGTTGACCAGCACCGGACAGGTCGTGGGCGCCCGGGTGGTCATGGGGGTGGGGGCGGGCCTGGTGATGCCGGCGACCTTGTCGATCATCACCGCCGTGTTCCCGCCCGGCGAGCGGGTCAAGGCCATCGCTGTATGGGTCAGCTTCGCGGGCGCGGGTGGGGCTCTCGGGCCGGTGGTGTCCGGTCTGGTGCTGGAGCTGTGGGACTGGGAGCTGCGCTCGCCGCACCCAATGCTCGACCCGCGCTTCTTCCGGATACCGGCGTTCAGCACCGGGTCGGCGACCATCACGGTCATCTTCTTCGTAATGTTCGGCATGTTCTTCCTGATCCCCAAGTACCTGCAGTTCGTCCAGGGCCACGGCCCGCTCGGGGCCGCCATACGGATGCTGCCCTCGGGCCTCACCATGATCGTCGTCGCACCCCGCGGGCCGGCGTTCGCGGCCCGGGTCGGGCCCTACCACAGCACCGGCCTTGGGCTTCTGGGTGCGGCCGCCGGCTTCGTGGTCCTGAGTCGCCTGGGCCCTGACGCCGGGTACCCAGTGGCGGTCAGGATTCCAGGTAGCACTCCATGAACGCGTCGTCCCTGAGGTGCTCACAGGACTTCGGGATGTTGGGGTCGTCGTCCGGCGAGCAGCCATCGCTCAGGATGCCGAGCACGATCATGAAGCCCAGGCCCACGAGGCCGGTGACGGCAAGGCCGATGAACGGGCCGACGACGACGGCGAAGACGCCGCCGAGCAAGTCGGTGAGTCGCCTCACCCCCCGAGCTTCCCGTAGTCGGGGTGGTAGCCCTCGGCGGTCATCCTGACCTTGCGGGGCAAGAGCACCACGACGACCAGCACGGTCAGCGGGGCGAGGCACGCGGCCAGCGTCCAACCGAACCGGTTGCGGCCCTTGTTCTTGGCGATGTAGTAGGTGCCGATCACGCCGCCCCACCACGCGACCAAGCTGACGAACGCGAGTAGCGATTCCATCAGAGCCCCGTCGTGCTGACGCCGTACTCGGCCTGCTCCTGGGTGAATCCCTCGAACACAAGCTGCTCGACCAGGCCGCTATGCGAGAAGGACTGGAACTCGAGGTACTGGGTGGCCTTCTTCGCGGCCTGCTCGTTCCAGTCCACGTTCAGGGCATCGACGCCGTAGGTGGCGTCCGCCTCAGAGAAGCCCTCGAACTTGAGCTGCTCGATCAGGCCGCTACGTGAGAAGGCCGAGAAGTCCAGGTACTCGGTGGCCTTCCGGCGTGCGTTCTGTTGGCTAGCCGTTTCGGTCGGCGCCTCAGTCGTCGTCGTCGGGGGCGCCGTCGTCGTCGTGGTCGTCGCGGGCGCCTCGGTCGTCGCGGGCGCCTCGGTGGTGTCGGTGGTCTCGACCGCCGTCGTGTCCGTCGAGGCGTCGTCCTCGTCGGAGTCACCGCCACCTGCCGCGGCACTCGCGGCAATGATGGCGATGACGACCGCGCCGACGACCCACGGCCAGCGGCGTCGCCTGCGCTTGGCCGGCTGTTCCGGTGCCTCGGGTGGTTCGGGTGGCTCCCCGCCCGTGGGGGGCGGTGGCGGAGGTGGTGGGTAGGCCCCGTACGTGCCCGAAGGAGGTGACTGGTCGGTCATGAGCCCGCCCTTTCTGTCTGTCCGCTGGTCGGTTGGCTATGAGGTACGTGCCGCCCGTGACGCCGGTCCCGGTGAGGCCCAGCGCCGTGCCGAGGGGATGTGAGATGTGGAGGGTGCGCTCGAGGACCGCCACCCGCTCGGCCACCTGCTGCACGGCGCGCATCGTCACCACGAGCAGGTCGGCGAGGGCGGCGGTGTCGTCGTCGCGGGCCCGGTCGGTGAGGGCGGTGAGGGCGGTGAGCGCGGTGTCAGCCATCAGAGCCACCCGTGGATCACATTCCGGCTCAACCACCTCACCCGACTTGAGGACAAGACCTGGATGCTGTTCGGCGAGGCCCGCTCGAAGTGCGAGCACCTGGCCGGGACACCTCTCAAGCCGGCGATCGCCGAGGACCTCTACACCGTCGCCCTCGTCAAGGGCGTGAGGGGCACGACGGCGATCGAAGGCAACACCCTCACCGAGGAGCAGGTCCGGGGAATCGTCGACGGGACCTTCAGGGCGCCGCCGTCGCGTGAATACCAGGAGCAGGAGGTCAGGAACGTCCTGGACGCCCTCGACCGCCTCAACGACCTGGTCAGCTCCGGCAAGACACCGGAACTCTCGCGCGAGCTGATCTGCGACCTGAACGATCAACTGCTCGAGGGCACCGAGCTCGAGGAAGGGGTCGTTCCCGGGCGGATCCGAGAAGGGTCCGTCGGTGTCGGCCCCTATCGCGGCGCGCCCGCCGAGGACTGCCCCTACCTCGTCGACAGGCTGTGCGAGTGGCTCGAGGGCCCGGACTTCCGGTCGGACGACCCTGAGATCGGCTTCGCCCGCACGCTGATCGCCGCCATCGTGGCGCACCTCTACATCGCCTGGATCCACCCGTTCGACGACGGGAACGGCCGGACCGCCCGGCTCATCGAGTTCCTGATTCTCGGCCGCTCGGGCCGCCTGCCGCTTCCGGCCGCGCACCTGCTGTCGAATCATTACAACCTGACGCGGGACCGCTACTACCGCGAGCTTGACGCGGCCAGCAGGAGCGGCGGCGAGATCCGACGCATCGTCACCTATGCCGTCGAGGGGTTCGTCGACGGGATCCGCGAGCACATCGACCTGGTGCGGGTCCAGCAGTTCCAAGTCGCGTGGGTGAACTACGTCCACGAGATCATGGGCCGGTACCCCAACACCAAAGCGTGCGATCGACAGCGGTCGCTCGTGCTTGCCATGGCAGCAGACAACCCGGTCAGGAAGTCCGAGCTGCCCAACGTCTCGACCAAGGTGGCTCGCCTCTACGCCGACGCTGGCCCTCGGACGCTCAGCCGAGACGTCAACCGGCTGCTCAATGCCGACCTGGTCGAAAGGACCCCGAGGGGGTTCCTGCCGAACGTCGGCCTGATGGCGGCGTTCATGCCCCCCACGCCCGACCCACCGGCAGCGCAGCCGTGACCCCCTCGGCCGACGCGGCCCTGTGGCCTGGACATGACGGCGGAGTCGGTGCGCCGCCGCCTCACCGGCGTCGTCGTGGCGCTCGACCCCTCGCGAGCCTCGGGTCCG
>JBOGID010000331.1:0-1801 GCA_050742295.1 Acidimicrobiales bacterium
ATCCGGGCCCGGGCCGCAGCCCGGGCGGCGTCGATGCCGGCCAGCGCGACCGATGCGACCGCCTCCACCGCCCGCCACGCCGTGGCGTGGGAAGCGACCGGGCCGAACAGCGCCTCCTGGTCGCGCAGTGCCGCCAGCTGGGACAGGCAGTCGGCGCCGTCGGCGATGGCCACGGCCAGATGGGTGAGCACGACACCGGGGTCATGCGCCCGCCAGGCGATGCCGCAGCCGGCCATGGCCACCGACATGGCCCTGGTCAGCCCGGAGCGGTCGGCCACCTCCGCCAGCAGCGCCGTCCCCGCGTGCGAGACCAGCCCCTCACCGTCGGTGGTCACCTTCATCCGCCGCACAGACCGAGTAGGGTGCACCTTCAACGAGCCCTCCTTTTCTGGTTGCTGCGATGCCTTGAGAACACCGCATTCTCCCAGGTCAGGAGGGCTTTTCCGCGGACGCCCAGCTCCTCTGTCAGCCGCTCACGACGGTGCTGGACGAACAATCGAGGTTAACAGCGACCCGGACCTTGTGCGTGAGAGTCGTTGATCCCACGCACCTCCGGTAGATCGCCAAGCGGCGACTCGGACCTCAAAAACCCGGACGTCGCGAGATTCCGACCCTCTCAGCGGCCTAGTTCTGTATCGACCCCGGCCACGAACAGACGAGTGCATTGGGCCGGGCGGGATGCCGGCCGTGATGCGGGCCACGACCCTCAAGGCGTCCCCCGCCGGCCTGGCGGCCCTCGTCGACTACTACGCCGGCCTCGCCGCCGACCCGCTCCACCGGGACGGCGGCGGTCGCGGGCCGATCGACTACTTCCTCGATCCGGCGGAGCCGGCGGGGCGGTGGTGGGGCGAGGGTCGTGGTGCGCTGGGACTGGCGGGCGAGGTCCAGCCCGAGCAGCTCGAAGCCCTGTTCCGTGCCCGTCATCCCGGGCACGGTCGCAACCTGGGTCGGGGCTTCGGGGCCAGGTCGGCCCGGGCCTTCGACGCCACCTTCTCGGCCCCCAAGAGCGTGTCGGTGTTGTGGGCGCTGACTTCCGATCCGTTCATGCGGGCCGAGGTACTGGCCAGCCACGACACGGCGGTGTCGGCCGCCCTCGATTGGCTGGAGGTCCACGGCGGCGTCACTCGTCGCGGACGCGACGGCGTCCACCAGGTCGATACCCGCGGCCTGGTGGCAGCGGTGTTCCGCCAGCACACCAGCCGCAGTGCCGATCCGCAGTTGCACACCCACGCCATCATCGCCGGCAAGGTCCAGGACCCCACCGGCGTCTGGCTCTCGGTTGATGCGCGGTTCCTGAAGCGCCAGCAACGCACCATCGGCTGGATCTACGCCGCTGCTCTGCGCACCGAACTAACCACTCGTCTCGGTGTGAGCTGGGGACCGGTGACCGAGGGCCACGCCGACATCGTCGGAGTACCGGCAACGCTCCTCCAGGAGTTCTCGAAGCGGTCGGAGCAGGTTGAGGCGGCTCTGGCCGAACGACTTGCCGCCTGGGTGGAGGCCCACGATGGTGCAGACCCCGATCCCCGCACCATCTACCGGCTGGAGCGAACGGCCGTGCTCGACAGCCGTCCGGACAAGGAGCCCGTCGGCGACGCCGAGGCGCTCCGGGCCGAGTGGTGCCAACGGGCAGCTGCGGCCGGAGTCGACACGCTGGAACTGCCTTCGGGTCAACGCCAGGTTCCAGGCGCGGTCGTCGAGGACCGCGACGCGATCATCACGGAGTCCCTGGCGCGAGCGGCCGCTTCCTCCTCGACATGGGTCGCCGCTGACTTGGCTTGTGAGATCGCGACCATGGTCC
>JBOGID010000332.1:0-13289 GCA_050742295.1 Acidimicrobiales bacterium
CCTTCGAGGAGGTCGAGAAGGCGTGGGACGGACGGGTCACCGTGCTGGTCGCCAACGCCGGGATCAACCGGGACGGCCTCCTGCTGCGCATGTCCGACGACCAGTGGGCCGAGGTCATCGCCACCAATCTCACGGGCACGTTCAACGCCGTGCGGCGGGCGTCGGCGGGCATGGTGCGCTCCCGATGGGGGCGCATCGTGACCATGAGCTCGGTGGTGGCGTTGTCCGGGTCGGCGGGCCAGGCCAACTACGGCGCCACCAAGGCGGGCCTGGTCGGGCTCACCCGGTCGGTGGCCCGCGAGCTGGCCTCGCGCAGCATCACGGCCAACGTGGTGGCCCCCGGTCCGATCACGTCAGCCATGACCGACGCACTCGACGAGGCCCGCCGGGACGAGATGACCAAGGCCACGCCGCTGGGCCGGTTCGGCACGCCCGAGGAGGTGGCCGCCGTCGTGGCCTTCCTCTGCTCGGACGCCGCCGCCTACATCACGGGGGCCGTCATCCCGGTGGACGGAGGGCTCGGGATGGGGCATTGAGAAATCGCGTCACTAGAGTTGGCAGGTTCGGGTCAAACACGTCGGAGGAGATCGATGGAGCGCGAGGCAGTACTGACAGGGCTGGCGGACGTCGCCGGGGAGTTGCTGGGCGTCAGCCGCGACCAGGTGACTGAGGACGCACGCTTCGTCGAGGACCTGGACGTCGACAGCCTGGGCCTCGTCGAGTTCGTCATGGCCGTCGAGGACAAGTTCGACGTGAAAGTCCCCGAGGAGCGCCTCGAAGGCATCACCACCATCGGGGAGGCGGTCAACCTCGTCCTGGAGATGGCCGGGACGCCGGCCGAGGCGGGATGACCGACGCCGCCGCCGGGCGGGGCCGGCGGGTCGCGGTCACGGGCCTCGGCGTCAAGGCGCCGGCCGGCACTGACCTGGAGTCGTACTGGGCGACCATCCGTGAGGGCCGGTCGTGCGCGGGCCCCATCACCCGATTCGACGCCACGGTCCTGCCCGAGCCGTTCCGGTTCTCGTGCGAGGTGCCGGACTTCGAGATGGCGCCGTACCTCGACTTCAAAGAGGCGCGCCACGCCGACCGCTGCACCCAGCTGGGCCTGGCTGCGGCCATGGACGCCCTGGCCGACGCCGGCGGCGAAGCCCTGACCGCCATCACCGATCCGGCCCGCTGCGGCGCCTATGTCGGCTGCGGCGTCGGCGGCCTGCTGACGCTGGAGCGGGAGGACCGCAACCTGTTCGAGAAGGGCTCCTCTCGTGTGAGCCCGTACCTCGTCCCCATGATGATGGTGAATGCCACCGCCGGCACCGTCGGCCTCAAGCTGGGCTGGACGGGGCCCAACCTGTGCGTGGCCACCGCCTGCGCAGCCGGCAGCCACGCCATCGGCGAGGGCGCCCTCATGATCCGCCACGGGGCGGCCGACGTGGTCCTGGCCGGCGGCACCGAGGCGTGCAACACGCCGCTGGCCATGTCCGCCTTCGGGCGCATGGGCGCCCTGTCCAGCCGGGTGGACGACCCGGCCCACGCGTCGCGGCCGTTCGACCCCGATCGTGACGGGTTCGTGATGGGGGAGGGGGCGGGCTTCCTGCTCCTCGAGGAGTGGGACCACGCCGTGGCCCGCGGCGCCCGCATCTGGGGCGAGATCCTGGGCTACGCCCGCAACAGCGACGCCTTCCACATCACCGCCCCCGCGCCCGGGGGTGGGGGTGCGGCCGCGTGCATGCAGCTGGCCCTGGCCGACGCCGGTCTCGAGTCCGAGGACATCACCCACATCAACGCCCACGGCACCTCCACGCCCCTGAACGACGCCTCCGAGGCCTCGGCCATCGTCAAGGTCTTCGGCGAACGGGCCGTTCCCATCACGTCGGGCAAGGGCGTGACCGGCCACCTCGTGGCCGGCGCCGGCGCCATCGAGGCCGTGGCCACCTTCCTGGCCCTGCGGGCGGGGGAGGTGCCGCCCACGGCCAACCACGACCGTGACGACCCCGACCTCGCCATCGACGTGGTCTCCGGTTCGCCCCGGCCGTTCACCCCCGGCCCGGTGATCTCGAACTCCTTCGGTTTCGGCGGCCACAACGCGTCGGTGGTCCTGGGCCCGGCCCCCGGGCCTTGACCCACACCGCCGTACCGATCGCCGCGTGCCGCGGCGGTGCGGCCGAAGCCTCGATCACGGAGCTGGAAAGGCGCCGGGTCGCCTGGTTCCGCCTGGCCGGCGGCAAGCACCGCGGTGCGCTCGGCCCCACCGAGGGCGAGGTCATCGAACGGGTCGTCCGGCTCGCCCTCGACATCGGCGTGCCCATCGTCGGCGAACTCGCCACCAGCGGGGCCGACGTGCACGAGGGCCTGCCGTCCCTGCACGCCTGGGGACGGGTCGCCGCCGCTCTGGCCGAGGCATCCGGGGCGGTGCCCATCGTCCTGACCGTCACCGGCCCGTGTGTCGGCGGCCCGTCGCTCCTGCTGGGCCTGGCCGACCACGTGGTGATGACCGAGGACGCGTTCGCCTACGTCAGCGGCCCCCAGACGGTGGCCGAGTTCACGGGCATGACCACCGATCACGAGGAATTGGGCGGCGCCGGTGTTCACTTCCGCCGCAGCGGGATCGCCTCGCTGGTCGTGCCCGACGAGGACGACGCCCGCTGGGCCGTGACCGACCTCCTGTCCTACCTGCCTTCGAACTACCTCGAGGGCCCGCCCGTGGTCACGACCGGGGACGACCCCGACCGGGCCTGCCGGTGCGGCGCCGACACCGTCCCCGTCAACCCCTCCTCGTCCTACGACGTGCGCGAGGTGGTGGGGGACGTGCTCGACCTGGAGTCGTTCCTGGAGGTACGGGAGGCCCACGCCGCCAACGTCGTGATCGGCTACGGACGCCTGAACGGCCACTCGGTGGGGGTCGTGGCCAACCAGCCGTGCCAGCTCGCGGGCACCCTGGACATCGAGGCGTCCCAGAAGGCGGCCAGGTTCGTCCAGTCGTGCGACGCCTTCGGCCTGCCGCTCATCACCTTTGTCGACTGCCCCGGCTACCAGCCCGGCAAGGACCAGGAGTGGCGGGGCATGATCCGCCACGGCGCCCAGCTGGTGCACGCCTACGCCGAGGCGACGGTGCCCCGCCTGTGCGTGGTCATGCGCAAGGCCTACGGCGGGGCGTTCATCGTGTTGGACTCCAAGGGCCTCGGCAACGACCTGTGCCTGGCCTGGCCCACGGCCGAGATCGCGGTGATGGGGGCGCCCGGCGCCGTCCAGATCCTGCACGGCAAGCGGCTGGCGGCGGTGAGCGACACGGCCGAGCGGGCCCGCCTCCAGGCCGCGCTGGAGACCGACTACGTCACCCAGTTCTGCACCCCGTCGGTCGCCGCCGAACGGGGCTACGTCGACGACGTCATCGACCCCCTCGACACCCGCCGGGTCCTGGCCGCAGGCCTGGCCTCCCTGTTGACCAAACGAGCCGGAGGAAAGGGCCGCCGCCCGGCGCGCCACTCCAACACCCCCCTATGACCCCTCGGGATCGCGCAAGTGGGGGTCATGGACACCATTCGCGCGGAGAGTTCGTGTGAGCGGGCTGCTCGACGGCAAACGGATCCTGGTCACGGGCGTCCTGGCCGAGTCGTCCATCGCCTTCTCCATCGCCAGGGAGTGCCAGGAGCAGGGGGCGGACATCGTGCTGACCTCGTTCGGCCGGGCCCTGTCGTTGACCAAGCGGTCGGCCACCCGGCTGCCCAAGCCCCCCGAAGTGCTGGAGCTGGACCTCACCGAGTCGTCCCACCTGGCCAACCTGACCGAGGACCTGTCGACAAGGTGGGGCGCGCTCGACGGCGCC
Organism: Acidimicrobiales bacterium; assembly: GCA_050742295.1. Taxonomy (GTDB): domain Bacteria; phylum Actinomycetota; class Acidimicrobiia; order Acidimicrobiales; family AC-14; genus JAHFUQ01. The sequence continues at coordinate 3,824 of JBOGID010000332.1, forward strand.
GTTCACGCCGTGGCCTACGCCCCCGAGACGTGCCTGGGCGGCGACATCCTGCGGGCCGGCTGGGACGACGTGGCCCGCACGTTCCACGTTTCCACCTATTCGCTGAAGGCCCTGGCCGAGGCCGCCCTGCCGCTCATGCAGCGGGCCGGCAAGGGTTCGATCGTGGGACTCGACTTCGACGCCACCCAGGCGTGGCCCGCCTACGACTGGATGGGTGTGGCCAAGGCCGCCCTGGAGGCCACGTCGCGCTACCTCGCCCGTGACCTCGGCCGCCACCAGGTGCGGGTCAACCTCGTCTCCGCCGGCCCCCTCCGCACCATCGCCGCCCGCAGCATCCCCGGCTTCTCGCTGTTCGAGGACACGTGGTCGGCCCGGGCCCCTCTCGGGTGGGACATCAAGGACGCCACGCCCGTGGCCAAGGCCACCGTGGCGCTGCTGTCGGACTGGTTCCCGGCGACCACGGGCGAGATCGTCCACGTCGACGGCGGCTTCCACGCCCAAGCGGCGGCGGCCGCTTCCCCGTCGCCGCCCGGCGACGCCCCTGGGTGAGGGGTCACGTCGCTTCGGCGGCGGCTTTGATTCGGGCGAGGGTGGTCTCCATGCCCTCGTGCAGGTCGGCGTCGCGGTCCGTGCTGCCGGTCCACTTCTCCGTCAGCCAGGACAGGAGCTTCGGGAGCGGAACTTCGACGTCGAAGGACTCCGTCACCCGCGTGCCCGTAGGGGTGGGTTCGAACACGTAGCGCCAGGTGTAGATGCCGATCCGGGGCCCGCCGCGGCTGAACGCGAACTCGCGCCCCGGCTCGGCCGCGGTCACCACGGGGGTGTTGAACCAGGAAGGCCCCCGTCGCCCCCTGTTCCTGGCCTTGAAACGGGCGCCGACAGCGGGAACCGTCGCCCCCTTGGCCCAGGCGCAGTGATAGCACTCGGGGCTCCACTCGCCCATGCGACCGATGTCCGAGACGAGTTCGTACACCCGGTCAGGTGGCGACGCGACGTCGATCGAGACTGTGTCGTGGCGCTTCCGTTCAGCCATCGTGCTCGCTCCGCTCCTCGTTTGGCCCACCACGCAGCGACGAGATGATCTCACCCCGAGGCGATCGATGGACGGCCCACCACCGCGTTGTACCTCTCGTCGAGCCATGTCGCTCCAAGCCTGGTGACAAGGCCCGACTGCGGCTCGGCAACGGCGAGCTTCACGATGGCCGAGGAGTCGAGATAGGTGACGGCCATCAGCGCTCGTCACGCCGCAGCCGCGCCAGTACCTGCGACGGCAGCTCCGAACCTGCCGGTAGCACGAGCGGGAGGGGGAGGTCATTGATGTCGCCGGTCGCTGGCTCGATCTCGCCAGCGGCACGCATCCGCTCGAGACCGCTGCCCTCGGGGACCGGCGTCAGCAGCGCGACCGGCCGGCCTCGATCCGTGACCTCGATCGTCTCGCCCTGCTCCACGAGTCTGAGCAACTCGCTCGCCCGCTGTCGCAGCTCCCGGATGCCGACTCGTGTCATGCGCTACTTGTAGCACAAATCAGAACACAACGCATCAGTTCACCCAGCCGCGCCCACTCGCGTGGTCACTCTCGTCGGAGCCCTCCCACGAGAACTCGATGCCGGGCGCGCCGTCGCGGTCCACGGGCCGAACGTCCGTCCAGCCCTCGACGGCGATGAACCGGAAGCTTCCGTCGCTGCTAGGACCGATCTCGATGAGCGCCGCCCCGCGGAGGTCGATGGCGTCCTCGTCCCACAGCTCCATTCCGACGATGCGCCAGCGACCATCGAGGATCACCGGCCTCGCCGAGGCCTGGTACAAGGTGTCGCCCAAGGACACCGCCACCAACCTGCTCAAGTCGCTGGCGTAGCCGGCGCGGCCGCCGGCACGGGCACCGACAGCCGCACCACCCGGTGCACCTTCAAGCGGCGGCCGACCTCGTGGGCATCGAGCTCGATGACGACCGACGCGCCCGTCGCCGGCTCCTCCAGCTCGATGTCGACCTCGGCCACGCACGACTCACCGGTGGTCAGACACAGCGAGCGCCACCAGCCCCGCTCCGGCGTGCGGCTGTCCTTGCGGGTGACCAGCACCCGGCCCGTGCCGCCGCTGACCAGCCGGCCGTCCACCTTATGCACGACCCCGCCCGCCTTGCCCCGGTTGAAGATGGCGACCTCGCCGTGGATCAGCCGGTTGTCGCCCGTCACCCCCGTCAAGGCCTCGGGCTCGAAGGTTATGAGGCTGTCGCCCTGCACCTTCACGATCGCCGCCCACGCCGCGACGGCGCCCGCCGGCACCGCCGCCAACGCAGCGAGCGGCCGCCTCATTCCCGCACCACCCGGATGCTGTCGAGCCGGGGGTCGGCCGGTCCCACGATCCGTCCACCCGCCTCCACCTGCGCGGCCAGGTGCTCGACCAGGGCCGGGTTGAGCCGTTCGCCTGGCACCAGGACGGGGATGCCCGGTGGGTAGGTGGCCGCCATCTCGGCGGAGATACGCCCCACCGCCTGCATGAGCCCAACCCGCTCCTGGGGCGAGTGGAACGCCTCCATCGGGCTCAACGCCTGCTCCGGCAGCACCCGCAGCGCCTCCTCCACGAACCCGATGCGGTTCAGCCGCTCGTCCTGGGGATCGTCGGCCAGAGCCTTCAGGGCGTCGGCGAACCGCCCCAGGTCGCGCCGGTCGTGGCCGATGGTGACGTCGGCCAGGACGTTGGCGAAGTCCGAGAGTTCGACGGCCACGTCGTAGGACTGCTCGAGCAGGTGGTCCACCTCGTACCCGGTACGGCCGGTCGCAGTCACGTTCACCACCAGCCTCGTCGGGTCCACGGCCACCACCCCGTGGTTGCCGACCAGGTCCTTGCCCAGGCACGAGAGCCGGGGGTGGGCCTCGATCATCTCCCGGGTCTCCTCGGCCAGGGCGATCACGCCCGTCAGCAACCCCTCGCCCTCGGTCACCATCTGCATGCGGGCCACGTCGAGCGACGCCCGCAGCAGGGCCGAGGCCGACGTCGATTGGATCATGCCCGAGACCACGTCCATGCGGTCGTGGTCGACCAACTCGCCCTGCACGTGCACCAGCGACGCCTGCAAAAAAGCACCTAGCAGCTTGTGCACGCCCGTCACCGCCATGTCCGCCCCCACCGACAGCGCATGGGGCGGCAGCGAGGGGTGGAACGGGAAGTGGGCGCCCCACGCCTCGTCCACCAGCAGGGGGACGCCGTGGTAGTGGGCCACGTCGGCGATGCCGGCCACGTCGGAGCACGCCCCGTAGTAGGTCGGCGACACGATCAGGACGGCCTTGGCCTCCGGATGGGCGTCCAGCCCGTCCTGCACCTGCTCGGCCGTCACCCCGTGGGCGATGTGGCTCTCGGGGTCGAGCTCGGGCCGGATGTAGACCGGCCGTGCCCCCGACACCACCAGCCCGCCCACGATCGACTTGTGGGTGTTGCGGGACGTCAGCACGACGTCACCGGGGTGGCACGTCGTCATGAGCATGATCTGGTTGCCGGCCGTCGAGCCGTTGACCAGGAACACCGTCCTCTCGGCCCCGTAGGCATCGGCCGCCAGCGCCTGGGCCGCGGCCAGGGCCGATTGCGGCCCGCCGTCCAACCCGTCGAGGCCGGGGCAGATGTCGAGGCGCAGCACGTCCATGCCCACGGCGTCCCGCAGCCACGGGTGGGCGCCCTTGCCGCTGATGTGACCGGGCGTGTGGAACGCGGCCCGGTCCTTGGACGTGTACCGGCGCAGCGCCTCGAAGTAGGGCGCCCGTGACTGGTCGAGCGCCGGCCCGCCGGGCCCGAGCGGAGGGGCCGTCACGAGCCCTTGCGTACCAGGACGAGCGGGGTCTGTTGGTCGTCGTTGCCTGCGGGGTTGGGCCGCATGGCCTCGATAAGGAGCTTGCGGTCGACGAAGGCCGACGTGCCCAGGATCTCGACCCGGCCCAGGTCATTGGCGTCGACGACCGCGGCCCCGCAGTGCAGCTCGCCGGCGACGCGCCGGGCCACGCCGGTCGGGTCGTGCGGCCCGAGGATGATGTGCTGGGTGTAGGGGGGCATGGTCCCGGGGATGTCGTCCATCCACGCCACCTGCCGGCCCGCCAGCCGGTAGAAGTCCCCGTGGCGCCCGAAGATGCGGGTGGGGGCGGCGACCAGGAAGGCCACGACGAAGCGGGCCGCGCCCACCTCGTTCATCCCCACCTGGGCCGCGTAGGGAGTCGACAGGCTGCTGTCAAAGTCGAAGAAACGGCACAGGATACGGGCCAGCACCCCGGGGCGGACCTCGTCGATGTCGACGATGCGACCCTGGGTGATGGCCAAGGGGCTCTCGGCGATGGCGAGAATGTCGGATCGCTCCGGCTTGATCCCGGCCGCGTCCACGGCGCGGCGGGCCACGGCGACGATGTCGTCGCCGGGAACCAGCAGTTCGGTCTTGAGGGGGATGACCTCCACCGGGTCCGACGGTACCGCCTGTGCTCGGGCCGCCTCCATCTCGGTAGTGTCCGGATGTGGCGTTCAAAGGCTGGCCGCCCGAGGCCATCGAGTTCTTCGAGGGCCTCGAGGCCGACAACTCCAAGACCTACTGGCAGTCCCACAAGGACATGTATGAACGGGCCGTCCGCGGTCCCATGGACGAACTGCTGGCCGAGCTGGGCGGCGGCAAGGTGTTCCGGCCCAACCGGGACGTGCGGTTCAGCGCGGACAAGTCGCCCTACAAGACCAACCTCGGCGCCATGGTCGCCGACGTCGCCTACGTCCAGGTCGACGCCGACGGGCTCGGCGTGGGGCGGGGGATGTACGTCATGGCCGCCGACCAACTCGACCGCTACCGCCGGGCCGTGGCCGACGACGGCTCCGGTGGCGACCTGGTCGGCATCGTCGAGACGCTGCGCAAGGCCAAGATCGACGTCATCGGCCACGACTCCTTGAAGACGGCGCCCAAGGGCTACCCGAAGGACCACGCCCGGGTCGACCTCCTCCGCTACAAGGGCCTCATCGCCTGGCGCCACTGGCCCCCGGCCGCCTGGCTCGGGACCAAGGCGGCCAAGACCCGCATCGTGGAGCTCATCGGTGCCGCGGCGCCCCTCGACACCTGGCTGTTGGCCAACGTCGGCCCGTCCACGCTGCCGCTACCGATGCGCTGACCCGACACGTCATCGCACGCCGCAGGTGGGCTCCGGCGGCGCCGGGGCGGCACCGGCGGTCGCGGGGTTGAGGTAGGTCACGATCATCTCGACGGCGGTGGCGCCCTCGTTGCGCACGAGGTGAACCTGCTGGCCGCCGATGTAGGGCTCCCCGGGGGCGTAGACGTGGGCCTGGCAGTTCTGGTCGTAGACGGTGAGTGCCCCCGACAGGATCGCCACCGCGTGGATCCCGGCGTGGCGGTGCCACCCGCTGGTCTGACCGGGCTCGTAGGTCATGGGCAGCACCGTGATGGCGCCTTCGCTCTGAATCGTCAGCCCCTCCGGCCCCGCCGCCCCAGCCACCGCAGCCACCGCAGCCACCGCAGGAGCGCCAGACGTGCTGGCCCCCCCGCCGCCGCTCCCGCCGCCGGCGTTCCACTGCACCAGCCCGGCGACGCTCATGACCGCCAGTCCGGCCCCGCACAGGAGCACGGGCCACGGCTTGCGTCCGGCGACGCCCGAGTCGCGGCCTGTGCCAGTCCCGACGGTGACCGTCTCGCCGGGGACTCTCCCGATGCTGTTCCCGATCGTTGCCTGCATGGCGCACCCCTCTCGTGTGAGAGGAGCATCCGCGGCGCCGGTCGCACGGCGGTCGTACGGCGGTCTCGGGCCGGTCGCACCGTGAACGCGAAGCGGCGCCGGCCCGGCCGGACCGGCGCCGCTTCTGTGACCCGCGTCGAGATGGTGTTCGGATGTTCAGCCGCTCACCCCACCGGCACGACGTGCTCGAGGGCGGCGAGCGTCTGAGCGCCGGCAATGCCGTCGACGTCGAGGCCCCATGAGGCCTGGTAGGCGCGTACCGCCTGTTCCGTCTGGGGGCCGAACGCCCCGTCGGGCTCGCAGGCGAACCCGGCCTCCGTGAGCCGGCGTTGGAGGTCGGCGACACCGGGGCCGTTGGCGCCGCGGCGCAGGACGGGATTGTCAACCGGCAGGGCCGGCAGGGCGGACCACGTCTCCGGTCCCACGACCCCGTCGGCGACGAGACCCCGTTGCACCTGGAACGCACGAACGGCGCCCTCGGTCTGCGGTCCGAACTGGCTGTCGAGTCGACGGCCAGCAGGCGCTACGCACCTCCGCCACATGGCGCAGGTAGGCCCCCGTCAGGAAGACCGTCCACGGCGTGAACTTGGGTCCAGCGGCCGCTGATGTGGAAGGCCGCTCGGGCGTTGTGGGCGGGGTCGCGGTTGGCAATCTCGTCCCGGTGACGCCCCGTGCCCGGTCTTGGTGCAACGAGCGGATCAGCAGCAGGCCAACGCTCGGGCCGAAGGTCTCGTCGGCGATGGCGACGTCTCCCACCGTGTCGGCGTCGAAGCCGCTCTCGCCCTTGGCGATGGCGACGATCGTGAGTCGGAGACTGCTGATTTTCGTTTCGTCGCTACGCGCCGAGGCGCCCGACGGCCACTGACCAGCCTGTCTGCAGTGACCGGGTGGCTATGAACACGCCGTCGGGCGCCGGGTCAGGGCTCAATCCCCGTGTTTCAGCAGTCTCCGAGTGGGCGGCCCCGAAAGCCGGCCGCGTGGCAGTGACGGACTACTTTCTCGATGGGAAGGATGTTCATGACGTTCTCCTCATGGTCGGCGGGGGCGGGGTACGCCCGGGCCCCGCGTTCAGATGGCGACGTGGACGTGGTCCACGTGAGCGGCCCACGTGGCGTCGCCCCAGAAGGTGGGAGCGGCCACCCGCTTGCCGTCCTTGATCGAGCCGTTGGGGTTGTGGATGAGCTCGGTGATGCTCCCGACGCGCTCGTCGACGAACGCCGCGAAGGCCCTCATGGCCGTGGTCGGTCCGGACGTGTCGAAGGCCCGCCCCGAGAAGTGGAGCGAGTTGGCCGAGTGGCCGGGGTGGACCGGTGCCCAGCGGGCGGGTGCGCCCGGAGCCGAGCACTCGGTGACGGTGAGGCCGAAGTCGCGTTCGGCGGCGTGGCCCAGCTCCACCAGCGTGAGGGCCGCGCTCCCGAACGAGTTGTCCGCCACCTGGTCCACACCCAGCGCCTCGAGGGTCTGCCGGCCGACGACCCCGTCGACCTCGAGCCCGTTCGCCTGCTGGAAGTCCCTTACCGCCGTCTCCGTCCCAGGCCCGAAGTCCCCATCGACGGGCCCGGGATCGAAGCCCAGAGACAGGAGGCGAGCCTGCACGAGCGCCACTTCGTGCCCCTTCGAGCCGACCTTCAACAACAGTGCAACGGCCATGGAGTTCTCCCCTTTGACGCTGATCGCCCGGCCATCTGCCGGTACGAGCAGCGTGCGGGACGCAGGTCGCAGCCCGGTCGCAGCCCGGTCGCACGGCGCCCTGCCGGGCGCCGGCCCGTCAGGAAGCGGTGGGAGCGCCGCCTCGACCTGAAGGGTCGAAAGCGAAAGTCACCCGCCTCCGAGGACGAGGTCGGCCGTGCGAGCTGTTGTCATCGGCTGGCGCTCATCGGCTGAACCTCACGCGCAACCCGCAGGGATAGGGGTAGCGCCACTTCAGCCGACCGGCCCGGCCGGGGGCCCGGCGGAGGGGCCCGTGCCGGAGCAGGGCACCGGCGACGGCCGGCAGCACGGCCCGGGTGATGGGCCCGCCCGCGCACTCGTGCAGCCCGTAACCGAAGTGGAGGTAGTCCGTCGCGGGACGGTTGACGCGGAACTCGTGCGGGGCGGCGACCCCGTGCTCGTCCATCATGGCCGACGCCGTCGCGGCGAGGATGGGAACGCCGGCCGGCACCGTCGTGGGACGGTTGGTGAACAGGCCCACCGGGCAGGCGCCGGTCGACGTCCGGAAGATCCCTGGCGCCATGGGGCGCAACCGCGCCGCCTCGAACAAATAGGCGGCGACCATCTCGGCGTCGCCGGCGCGCGCCGCGGCCTCCGCCGCGCGTAACTGTTCCGGCCGCCTGAGCAGTTCGTGCAGGGCGATGGCGGCCATCTTCGAGAGGTTGGGGAAGGAGGCGACAACCAGCGCGAGCAGCGTCCCGCAGACCTGCCGGTGGTCGGCCCCGCTCGCCAGCAGTCGGGCCAGGACGTCGTCGGGGGGGCACTCGCCCCTGTCGAGGGCGGCGCCGCGGCTGCCGACGACGGACTCGATGTAGGCCCGGAACTCGCGGACAACCTTCAGGGCCGGAGGCCGCACCGAGCGGGTGCCGCTCACGAAGACCTCGGTGAACACGACCCGGGACCATTCTGCCAGCGTTTCCCAGTCGGGGCCGGGTATGCCGACGTACTCGCCGATCGCCTTGGCCAGGACGGGGTCGACGAACTCGCTCACGACATCGATCTCCCGTCCCGCCAGGGCCCAGCTGATCGCCTCCTGGGCCAGGTCCCCGGCGCGCCGCCCGACGCGCTCGGCATCCTCGGGGCGGAGGCAGGTCTGCAGGAGGTCGTCGGCAGGGCCATAGGTGTCGGGGTCGTCCAGCCCCAGTACGAACGGGCCGACCACCTCCATCATGGTCGAGGTGTACCGGGCGACCGAGAAGTCGTCGCGACAGCCGAGGACCTGACGGACGTCGGCATCGCTGGCCACCATCGAGAACCACGGGGTCACAAGGACGGGCCAGCGGCGGCGCACGATGCGGAAGAACGTGGGCGCATGGCGGTTGGCGATCGGCCCGAGGAGCGCGACCACCAGGTTCACGCCCGGGCTGCCCCGCAGCGGTCTGGACCCGGCGCCCGTCACCAGTCCGCCCCGGCGATGGCGCGCAGGGCCGGGATGCCGGGTGCGAAGAGGTACTCGCCGCCCCTGGTCACCACGAAGGGCCTGTCGGGCTGGACGAGGAGGGCAGGTGACGGCCCGTGGATGGTCATCTTGTTCGGTCGCTCCTCGCCCAGCCGAGGCTGGTTGGCCAGGAGGTCGCGTTCGGTGTCGAGGCCGAAGACGTTGCCGTCGTTGCACCAGCGGGCCTGGATCGTCTCGAACTGGCGGGCGATGTCGGCGTTGAAGCACAGGAACATCAGCCCGCGGTCCTCGTGCTCGGTCTCGGTCGAGAACGGCGGCCCGTAGGGCATGCCCCGGCGGATGATCCGGTGGCGTCGCGTCAGCCTGCCGTCGCAGCCGAACTCGTCGCGGGGGTTGGTGCGCCGGATGTGTGCACCCAGGGGGCACCGGGCCCCGTCCCGGTCGGCGCCGTAGCGGAAGTCATTGACGCGGTCCTTGCTCCCGGAGATGCGTGGGTCGGGCCGGTCAGGGGAGAGAACGAGCGGCGTGCCGTCCCGCCACCGGCCAACCACCTTGGCCGCCACCGTCTCCTCGGGCAGCCCGGTGGCCGAGGCCGCCTCGGCGAGGAACGACCGGAAGGCCGCCACGTCCTGGTACAGCTTGCGCAGCACCA
>JBOGID010000333.1:0-11245 GCA_050742295.1 Acidimicrobiales bacterium
CCCGAGGTGCCCGAGTTCCGGAGCTTCAAGCCTGACGTCGTCGTCGGCGCCAACGGCACCCTCTACCTCCAGATGGCGGCCGACCGTCCCGGCGACGAGCCGACCAGGCCCGTCGTGGCCCGGTCCACCGACCACGGCGCGGCCTTCACCGTGGCCGAGGTCGGTCCCGCGAGCCGGTACTTCCCTCAGCACCGGCTGGCCTGGAGCCCGCTCGGCGGCCCCGAGGGCGCCCTCTACTCGGTCGTCGAGGACAAGGTCGACCCGCGCCCCGCCGCCGGTGACCGGGACATCCTCTACCGCCGCTCCACCGACGGCGGCCGCACGTTCCGCGAAGCCATCAAGCTCAACGACGACGACCCCGCCCAGGGGTACCTCCAGCTGCTGCCGGCCGTGCCCACCGCCCCGAACGCCAGGGTCGACGCCGCCTGGTGGGACTTCCGGGACGATCCCGGCCTGTTCGCCAACGACGTCTACTACGCCTACTCGGACGACAACGGGGCGACGTGGTCGAAGAACATCCGGCGTCGGACCGCTCGAGCAGCCGGCACATCGGGAAATGGGCCAACAACTTCGACCTCAAAGCGCCCGCCGGTATCCTCTCGACCGACGAGTTCGCGCTGCTGGGCTGGGAGGACACCCGGCTGGGCGATGCCACGACCCAGTCCCAGGACGTCTTCGCCAGCGCCGTGCAGTTCGCACCGATCGTCAAGGAACGGTCGAACGGCGGGGCGTACGCAGTCGCGGCCGCCACCGGACTGATCCTCGGCGGGCTCATCCTGTTGTCGACGAGGCTTCTGCCAGGCCGGCGCCCGGGCAGCCGGTCAGTCGGTGAACAGCGAGTCGACCGCCATCGTGAACCCGTCGAGCAGCGGTGACGTGATGGCGTCGCCTGCGCCCAGCTCGACGGTCACATCGAATGTGGGCGCAGCCACGCTCCTTCGCCTGAGGGGGATCACCGTCTGGTGGGGCGTGTCGACCAGCCAGAGTTCGCCCACACCCGCCTGCTCGTAGATCTCCCGCTTGCGGCCCGTGTCGTAGCGCCAGGTGCCCGGGGGACCACACCTCGACCACCACGCCGGGCGGCAGGTCGGACCGGACTGTGTCGAGGTCGGGACGTCGGTCGTCGGGAACCCACCACACATCGGGCTTGTACGCATGCCCGGGCGCCAAGGCCCAGCTGCTCGCCATGCCGGCCCACCCGTAGCCACCGCCGAAGGTGATCCAGTAGCGCAGGGCGAAGTAGATGCGTCCGGCGATCCCCGTGGCGGAACCTCGGGTCATTCATGACCACCTCGCCGTCGATGAGCTGCGTGTGGGGCGGCCAGTCGCCAGCGAGGAACTGCTCGATGGTCAGACCCGTTCGAGTAGTCACAGAACGACATGATACGGCATGAAGCGGACGTTTGCGAATGGCTCCCGCCGGTGAAAGTCCTCACATGGGAGACGCGGAGAAGAAGTCCGAGGGCGACACGAAGGACAAGGGCAAGATCAACGACCCGCTGACGCGGCGCGACGTGGAAGCACCCCGCCGGTCGTTCGAGGCGCCCGACTCGGAGGTTGGTGTCAAAGCCCTCCTCCGGCGGCCGACCGCCCAGTTGGAAGCCCTGCCGTGACGCAAAGGAGCTGGTCAGGGGCAGGTCGGCCGCCTCGGCGCGGCAGCGCCGATCGCGAATGACACCAGCTCCTCGGAAGAGGCTTAACCTGGCTCCATGGGCATCTTTGATCGGATGAAGGACCTGGCCGAGGACCACGCCGACAAGCTCGACGACGCGGTCGACAAGGCCGCCGACGTTGTCGACGACAAGACGAAGCACAAGCACTCCGACAAGATCGATTCGGCGGCCGACAAGGCCAAAGGGTTCATCGAGAACCTCGACGACGACGCCGACACGGGCAGGAAGGACGAGCCTCCGAGCCGCCTTACCCCTTGAGCTGGCGGTACTCCTCCAGGGCGCGGCGGTGACCGTGTGCCCCCGAGCCGATGAACCCGCCGGTCTGAGCCTCGTGGACGCGCTTTTCCAGCTCGCCTAGCAGGTCGTAGAGGTTGTCCTCGGGGCCGGCGTGCTCGACGTCGGCCCACGCGTTGCGGATGTGGTCGAGGTGGCGGCGAACCTGGCCGTACTCGTCCTCCAGGCGCTTGTGCGCCTTCTCCAGCTCGGTCTCAGCCAACGGCCTTGACGATTTTGCCGGCCTTGAGGCACCCGGTGCAGACGTTGACGCGCTTGGGCGTGCCCTGCACGATCGCCCGCACGCGCTGGATGTTGGGGTTCCAGCGCCGGGGCGTGCGCTTGTGCGAGTGGCTGATGCTCATCCCGAACGAGGGCGCCTTGCCGCACACCTCACAGACCGATGCCATGCCAGGGAGCGTACCAGTACGCTCGCGATCGATGGCCACCCGCCCTCGGCAGCTGACGGCCGAAAACCTCTACGCCTTCCCCGACGACGGCACCCGTTACGAACTGGTCAAGGGGGAGCTCTCGGTGATGGCACCTTCGGGCTTCGAGCACGGCGATATCTCCGGGGTCGTCGTCGTGCGGATCGGAAGCTTCGTGCTCGAGCGGCGCCTCGGGCGGATCCTCACTGCCGACGCCGGCTTCATCCTCGCACGTGACCCGGACACGTTGCAGGCTCCCGATGTTGCGTTCGTGCGAGCCGACCGGATCCCCCCGCCGGAGGACCGCAGGAGGTTCGCCGAGTTGGCGCCGGATCTCGTGGTCGAGGTCGTCTCGCCGTCGGACCGGCCCGGCGACGTGACGGCGAAGGCCCTGCGCTGGGCCCAAGCAGGCGTGAAGCTGGTGTGGGTGATCCATCCTGAGGAGCGCACCGTGGCCGTCTACGAGCCCGGGGGCGCCGTCACGGTCGTCGACGAAGGCGGCGAGCTCGACGGGGGCGAGGTGCTGCCCGGGTTCCGGTTGGCGGTCGCCGAGCTGTTCCAGTAGGCCGGCCGTGCTCGAACGTCTGGGGCCCGCCGAGGTGCGGTCGGTCGTCTGCGGCTACCGCGACGCCCTGCGGGCCCACCAGGAACGGCTGAACCGCCTCAACGTCTACCCCGTCCCCGACGGGGACACGGGCACCAACATGGCCCTCACCCTCGAGTCCGTGGTCGCGGAAATGGGAGGCGCCGACGACATGGCCGGCGTGTGCAAGGCGGTCAGCCACGGTTCGCTCATGGGAGCCCGCGGCAACTCGGGCGTGATCCTCTCCCAGATCCTGCGGGGCCTGACCGAGCGGCTCCGTGATGTCGACGCGGCCGACGGCGCGGTGGTCGCCGAGGCCCTGGGGTCGGCGTCGGCCGCCGCCTACACCGCGGTGATGCGGCCCGTCGAGGGGACGATGCTCACCGTCGTCCGGGAGTGCGCCAACGCGGCCCAGGTGGCGGCCAAGGAGGCCGACGTCAAGCTGGTGGCGGTGCTGGAAGCGGCGGCCACGGCCGGCGCTGACGCCCTGGAACGCACCCCGACCCTGCTGCCGGTCCTCGCCGAGGCGGGAGTGGTGGACGCCGGCGGCGCCGGGTTCCTGCTCCTGATCGACGTGCTCCTCCACGTCACCGACGGGCGCCCCGTGCCGGAGTCGGACGCGGCGACGGTTCCGGCAACCCCCGCCGCCGGGCGCGACGCCGTGGGAGACCTGCGCTACGAGGTGATGTTCTTCCTGGAGGCGGACGCCGGCGCCGTCGACGCGTTCAAGCAGACGTGGACGACGGTGGGGGACTCGATCGCGGTCGTGGGCGGGGACGGGCTGTGGAACTGCCACATCCACACCGACGACATCGGCGGCGCCATCGAGGCCGGCATCGAGGCGGGCAAGCCGAGCCGCATCCGGGTCACCGACCTCATGGAGCAGGTGGCCCACGAGCAGTGCGAGCGGGACGGGCCCGCAGCCGCCACGACCACCACGACTCCCACCACCGCATCGGCCGTCGTCGCCGTCGGCGCGGGCGAGGGTGCGGTCAAGATCCTCCGTTCCCTCGGGGCGACGGGGATCGTGGCCGGCGGCCAGTCCATGAACCCCTCGACCGGTGAACTGCTCAAGGCCATCGATTCGGCGGCCGCGGCCGGGGTCATCGTCCTGCCCAACAACAAGAACGTGATCCCGGTGGCCCAGCGGGCGGCCGAGATGGCGGGCAAGCTCGTCCGGGTCGTGCCGACCACGTCGATCGCCGAGGGGTTCGCAGCCCTCATGGGCTTCGACGCCGGCAACGACCCCGACGCCAACGCCGCCGCCATGGCCGAGGCGGCCGACAACGTGTCGTGGGGCGAGGTGACGTGGGCCGTCCGCGACGCTTCGACCCCCTCCGGGCCGGCCAAGGAGGGCGACCACCTGGGACTGCTCGGCCACGACATCGTTGCCGTCGAGCGCGACCTGGCCGCCTGCGCCTGCGCCCTGCTCGACCGGCTCGTGCACGACGACCACGAACTGGTCACGGTGGTCGAGGGCACGGCCGCCACGTCCGACGCCACGGCCCACATCACCGCCTGGCTGGCCGAGCACCGGCCCGCAGCGGACGCCGAGGTCCACCGGGGCGACCAGCCGCTCTCTGCCTACCTGTTCAGCGCCGAGTAGGCGGTGGCACGGAGGCTCGCCCAGCTCGCCGAAATCCCCGTCGCCATGCTGAAGGGCGTCGGGGAACGGCGGATCAAGGAGCTCGAGGCGATGGAGCTGCGGACCGTCCTCGACCTCCTCACCCACTACCCCCGCCGCTACCTCGACCGCACCCGCCAGGCCTCGATCCGCGACCTCAAGGTCGGTCAGGAGGCGCTCGTCTTGGCCAAGGTGAAGCGGGTGAACGCCCGGCGCACCCGCCAGGGTCGCTCCCTCGTGGAGATGGACGTGTTCGACGGCTCCAGCTACCTGAAGTGCGTGTTCTTCAACCAGCCGTGGCGGGCCAAGCAGCTGCCGGTCGGCACCGAGGCGGCCTTCTTCGGCAAGGTCGACACCCACCAGGGGCGCCGCCAGATGACCAGCCCCGTCGTCGACCTGGTCGGCGACCGCACCGGCAAGATCGTGCCACTCTACCCGCAGTCGGAGAAGGGGCCGGCCACCTGGGAGCTGGCCAAGATGGTCGACGAGGCCCTGGCCCGGGCGGGCGAGTTCGCCGAACCGCTGCCCATCGAGTGGCGGGACCGCCTCGACGTGGTCGACCGAACGTGGGCCTTCAACCACATCCACAACCCCGACTCGATGGGAGCGGCCGAGGCGGCCCGCAGAAGGCTGGTCGTGGACGAACTGCTGCGCATGCAGCTGGCCCTCGTCATGCGCAAGCGGGCCATCGAACGGGAGGCCAAGGGCGTCCGCCACCAGGTCGAGGGCGAGCTGGTGCGGCGTTTCCACTCCAGCCTGCCGTTCGAGCTGACCGGCGCCCAGCGCAATGCCATCGAGGAGATCTCCGCCGACCTGGCCGGGCCCCACCCCATGCACCGGCTGCTCCAGGGCGACGTGGGATCGGGCAAGACCCTGGTGGCCGTCACCGCCCTGCTCATGGGCGTCCAGGGCGGGTACCAGGGGGCGTTCATGGCCCCGACCGAGGTCCTGGCCGAGCAGCACGGCCTGGGCGTGCGGGCCATGCTCGGCGACCTTGAGGTGCCCGACGAGCGGACGCTCAGCGGCGACCGTCCCCTGCGGGTGGCCCTGCTCACCAACCGCACCACCGCCACCGAACGGGCCCGCATCACCGAAGGCCTGGCCGACGGGTCAGTGGACCTGCTCATCGGCACCCACGCCCTGCTGGAGGAGAACGTCGCCTTCAAGGCCCTGGGCGTGGTCGTGATCGACGAGCAGCACCGCTTCGGTGTCGAGCAGCGGGCGGCCCTGCGGGGCAAGGGCAGCGACCCCGACGTGCTGGTCATGACGGCCACACCGATCCCCCGCACCGCGGCCATGACCGTCTACGGCGACCTCGACGTGACCGTCCTGGGCGAGCTGCCCCCGGGCCGCCGTCCGGTGATCACGAGGTGGCTGCGGGGCGACCTGGAGCAGTCCGAGGCCTACGGCCGGGTGGCCGACGAGGTGGCGGCCGGCCGCCAGGCCTACGTCGTGTGCCCCCTCGTCGAGGAGTCCGAGAAGGTGCAGGCCAAGTCGGCCAAGGCCGAGTACGAGCGGCTGTCGACCGAGGTGTGGCCCGACCTCCGCCTGGGCCTCCTCCATGGCCAGATGCCCTCCAAGGAGAAGGAGGCGACGATGGCCGCCTTCCGGGACGGCCAGCTTGACGTCCTGGTTGCCACCACCGTCATCGAGGTGGGCGTGGACGTCCCCAACGCCACGGTGATGATCGTGCAGGACGCCGACCGGTTCGGCATTGCCCAGCTCCACCAGCTGCGGGGCCGCGTGGGGAGGGGCGCCGAGGCGTCCTACTGCTACCTGCTCGGGGACGTCAGCACGCCGGAATCGGAGGAGCGACTGAAGGCGCTGGTGCGCACGACCGACGGCTTCGAGCTGGCCGAGGTCGACCTCGACATCCGGGGGGAAGGGACGGTCCTCGGCACCCGCCAGAAGGGCCAGAGCGACCTCAAGCTGGCCTCGCTACGGCGGGACCGGGAGTGGGTGGCCCGGGCCAGAGAGGTGGCGTTCGAGATCGTCGACGGCGACCCCACCCTCGCCGACCATGAGCTGTTGCGGGAAGAACTCCGCTTGCTCATCGACCCCGACGAGGCCGAGTTCCTGTTCAAGAGCTGACGGGGCCGATCACACCGGTCCGCGAGGGCAGAGAAAGCAGCCGGTTACAGTGAGTGGCAACAAGGTCCCCGACGGAGGCGGCCATCGTGCGGTCGGCACTCGCGGGGAGTGGTGTGTGATTCCCCGCTCCAGGAGGTTGTAGCTGTGATGAGGGCGCTCGTGTGCGGGGGAGGTGGCTTCATCGGTGGTCATCTTGTGCGCCGCCTGCACGCCGAAGGCGCGTGGGTCCGGGCCGTCGACAACGTGGAGCCCCGGTATGGTCCCGTGCCGGCAGACGAGTACGTCGTGGCCGACCTGCGCCACATGGCGGCGTGCGAGCGGGCCCTGGCCGTGCCCGGCGGGTTCGACGAGGTGTACCAGCTGGCGGCCGACATGGGCGGCATGGGGTTCATCGAAGCGGCCGAGAGCGACATTATGCGGAACAACGTCCTCATCAGCACCAACATGTTGCACGCCGCCACCGCGGTCCGGGCCCGGCGGTACTTCCTCTCCTCATCGGTGTGCGTCTACCGCGATATGGCCGTTGGCGAGCCCCCCCTGACCGAGGACGATGCCTATCCCGCCTTCCCGGACAACGAGTACGGGTGGGAGAAGCTCTACGCCGAACGCATGGCCCTTGCCTACGCCCGTCGCCACCCCATCGAGGTCCGCGTCGCCCGGTTCCAGAACTGTTACGGGCCGCGCGGCGCATGGAACGACGGGCGCGAGAAGGCACCGTCGGCGATCTGCCGCAAGGTGGCGGAGGCGCCCGACGGCGGCACGATCGACGTCTGGGGAGACGGCACCGCCGTCCGGTCGTTCATCTACGTGGACGACCTGGTCGACGCGGTTGTCCTCCTTATGCGTTCGGGGCTGCGGGAGCCGGCGAACGTCGGGCATCGGGAGTACGTCAGCGTGAAGGAGCTGGCCGATACGGTCGTGGAGGTGTCCGGCAAGCGCGTCGGGATCAGGTGGACCGACGGGCCGGTCGGCGTCCGGAGCCGCAACTTCGCCAACGATCGGATTGAGTCGCTCGGATGGCGCCCCCGCCGCTCGCTGCGGGAGGGCCTGGCGCTCACCTATCCCTGGATCGAGTCCCAGGTCCGCGCCCTGGCCGGGACCAGGGCCGACTGACCCTCCCGGTCGAGCCCAGCGGCGACGGCCGAACGTCCTCGGTTAGGTGTTAGGGCACCGAGAACGTGTAGGGCGAGCCGACGGTGACCGTCCCGGCGCCCGTCTCCTCCCGGAAGCAGACCTGCCAGCGTCCCGATTGACGGTTCACCGCGCCCGTCGTCGGGCCGATGAACCCCAGCGAGCTTGTCCGGCGCAGGGTGGAGTTCACTGGCGCCGTGTTCCACATGCAGGGCCGGCCGGCGCCGCCGTCGAGCCCGGTGACCAGCACGAAGTTGCGGCCCGAGGGCAGCCCCATCCCGTAGGCGCTGATGACCGTGCCCGCCGGTCCGCTCGCGGCCGTCACGCCGTTGACCGGCCAGGTCGCGCCCGAGACCTGCGTGGGCGCGGGCGGCGCACAGTTCTCCACCGTCGCCCAGCCCAGGGCTTCCAGGACGCAGAGGGCAAGCGGACCGATGAAATGGACGGCCTCGGCCGAGTTCAGATAGGGCGTGGCCAGGGAGTTGGAGGACCCCGCGGGATAGGCGGCCTCGTCGAAGTGGGAGATGCTGCTCCCGGGGTTCCAGGGGTTGGGCGCGTACAGCCGGATGCGGTCCGACTGGCCCTGGTTGGTCCGGGGACTGTCGAAGAAGACCTGGTCGCTGCGGAGGGCGTTGGCGAGCGATGTCGAGTTGTTGGCGTAATTGGGGAGCTTCTGGCCCCCGGCGTCCTCGATGAAGCGGTCGTAGATGTCGGGCCGGGGCGGCGACCCGATGCCCCAGGTCCCAGAGTTGCCCGAGACGTTCATCGTCCCCAGGAAGCCCAGCCCATGGGCCACCTCGTGGAGGACCACGCTCATGAGGTCGTAACGGCCCGAAGGCACGTTCCCATCCGTCCCGTAGTACCAGTCGCTGCGGGTGTTGATCTCGATCACGATGTCGGGGTCGTCCTCGGCCAGGTTCTGCCCGGACAGTGCCTCTGCGAGCGGCCCGGGGTACCACGTGCCCGCCACCGGTGCGTTGTCGAAGTCCCGGAAGACGAACGAGGGGCTGCCGCCGGCCAGGACGCCCGTGCCGAGGGACGTATAGGTGGCTCGGACGGTGGTCCACGCCGGGACGGCAACGTCGTTCGCCCAGATGTTGACCGCAGCCTGGACAGGTGCCTTGGCCGCCTCCGGGAACCCGGCTGCAAAGGTGATGGCCAGCGTCGCGCTCGGCGCGTCGGCCCGTGGTGCGGTCTGGGGCCGGGGCGGAACGAACGTGCCCGTGTCCCCCGGAGCGGCCAGGAGCACGATGTACGGAGCGGCGGCGGCCAGCGCTCCCGGTGCCGGCGGTTCGGGTGTCGGTACCTGTGCCGAGGACGGCACGCCCTGGACGGAGGTGGCGAGGACGGCGAGAAGCGACAGCACGCCGATCACCCGGAACCGGGGGAGGGGCACGGTCTTCACGATCGAGCGAGGCTAGACGACCGTCGCCGGCACTCCCGCTCAGGCGGCGCGGTAGGTTTGCCGGCCCGTGGCGTCGTCGGACCTCGCCGATCCCTTCGTCCGGACCATCCGGCGGATCTGGCGCCATCCCGCCAACTGTGGGCAACGGTTACGGCGACTCGGGCTCTGGATCGGCTGGCAGGCGTGGGAGCGCACCGTCCGCCGGCCGTGGAACGTCGAGCTGCGACCGGGCTTGTCCGTCGCCCTGCACCCCCACGACCCCGTCGCCTCGGGCGTCCTCTACTGCGGCCTCCCGGACTGGCCGGAGATGCCTTTCGTCCTCGACTACCTGCGGCCCGGCGACGTGATGGTCGACGTCGGAGCGAACGTCGGCCTCTACACGCTGCTGGCCGCGTCGGTCGGCGGCGTGAACGTGATCGCCTTCGAGCCCAACGCCGGGGCCAGGGCCCGGGCCGCCGCCAACGTCGCTCGCAACGGCCTGGCGCACCAGGTGGACCTCCGTGCCGAGGCGGTGGCCGACGTGGCAGGGCCGGCGGACTTCACCACCGGGTGGGGGCCGATGAACCGCCTGATCGACGGCGGCAGCGACGCCGCGGAACAGGTCGAGGTCGTGACGCTGGACGGAGCCGTCCCCGCGCCGATCACCCTGGTCAAGGTGGACGTCGAAGGGGAGGAGCTGGCAGTCCTGCGGGGTGCTGACCGGCTCCTGCGCACGTCGCGGCCCGCCCTGATCCTGGAGGCGAACGACCCCGAGGGGCTCACCGCCCACCTCCGGGGCCTCGGCTACTCCTGGGTCACCTACGACCCCGGGACGCGCCGCCTGAACCCCGCCGCGCCGCCGCCGGCGGGTGTCAACGGCATTGCCGTAGCTGATCCCGAGGACGCCGGACGCCGCGTGGGAGGGGCTCCGTGACGAACCGGACGCGCCTCCTCGGTGTGGTCGATCAGGCGGTCTCCAGCGTGACGAACGTAGCCATCACGGTCGTTGCCGCACGTGCCCTCGAGCCGAAGGCCTTCGGCGGGTTCGCCCTGGCCTTCGCCTTCTACCTGGCCCTCATCGGTCTGGCCCGGGCCCTGGCCACCGAGCCGCTCCTGATCCGCGGCGGGGGCGACGGCGGCGGGCCAAACCAGCTCCGGGCCCCGACGGGAGCAATGGCCGCCCTGGGCGTGGCCGCGGGTGCGTTCTGCGTCGTCGCCGGGCTCGTCGCCGGCGGGGTGGCGGGCCGGCCCCTCCTGGTCGGTGCCGCCTTCCTGCCGCTGCTGTTCACCCAGGACGGCCTCCGCTACGGCGCCTTTGCCTCCGGCCGTCCGACCCATGCCTTGGCCATCGACCTCGTCTGGCTCGCCGTGCAGGGCCCCGGCGTCGCCCTCCTGGCGGCCACCGACGCCCGCGACCCGGCGGCCTACATGGCGGTCTGGGGGGCGGCGGGGTCGATCAGCGCGGTGGTGGGGGCGCTCTGGGCACGCGTCCTGCCCAGCCTGCGCGCCGGGGTTCAGTGGATCCGGGCCAACCGCGACCTCGGAGGGCCCTTCGTCGTGGAGTTCCTGGCCGCCGGCGGCGCCACCTACGCCGGGCTGTGGCTGCTCGGGCTCGTGAGCGGCCTGGCTGCCGTCGGCGCCGTCCGGGTCGCCCAGACGATCTTCGGGCCCATCAACGTCCTGTACGCCGGCATCTACCTCACGCTCGTCCCCGAAGGGGCGCGCCACGCGCGCGACGACCTCGCCCGGGTGTCGATGTCGATGCGGCGGGCCTCCGCTGTCCTCCTGGTGACGGCGGCCCTCGCCACCGTGGCCGCCCTCGCCATCCCCGATGGAGCCGGTCGCAGCCTGTTCGGCGGCACGTGGGCCGCGGCCCGCCCGGTCTTGCTCCCGATGGGTCTCACGCTGTGCGGATCGGCGGTCATGGCGGGGGCGCTCGCCGGCCTGCGGTCGCTGGCTGCCGCCCGCCTGACGTTGCGCACGCGGGTGGCCACCATCCCGCTCACACTGGCCGCGCCGGTGATCGGGGCCTTCGCCGCCGACGAGGTCGGTTTCGCC
>JBOGID010000334.1:0-5234 GCA_050742295.1 Acidimicrobiales bacterium
CCGTCAACGCCCACGGCGCCGGTGCCACCGACGCCCACGGTGCCGGCGCCCACGATGCCCACGCCGGCCGCGGCGCCGAGTCGTCTGCCCCGATCGGGCTCGCCCGCGTTCCGCTCGGTCGATGCCGGGGGGCTGGCCCCGGGCTGGGCGGCTGACCCACCGTCATGCCCGTTGACGGCCAGCACCGAGAGGCCCGCGGCCAGGACGGCGGCGGTCGTCCCCGCCACCAGCCGTTCGAGCATGGGCGCGGCCGCGCTGGCCTCGGGCAGGAGCGTGATCACCGAGCGACCGGCCGGCGAGGTGGGCACCGTCCCGAGCAGCCGGTCGACAAAACCCGCGAGCCGTCCTCGCGACCGGGCCCGCCCCGCCCACAGCACAGGCAACGGCAGCACCGCCCGCCGCAGCACACCCGCCACGTCCCGCAGTTCGGCGACCCGCGCCCGGCAGTCGGCGCACGAGACCAGATGGGTGTCGACCTTGACCCGGGTGCGCGGGGACGCCGTCCCGGCCACGAAGCTGCCCAGGGCGGCCACGGTCACGCCGCAGCGGGGCCGGATGTGGTTGGGCACGTGGGCCTGCAAATAGTGCTCGCGGAGCCGCAACCGGGCCCGGGACGCCAGCTGGGCGGCGTTGTTGGCGCTCACACCCAGGGCCGACCCGGCCTCCCGAGTCGACAGCTGTTCGACGTCGATGAGCCACAGCGCCTGCTGCCACCGTTGGGGCAGTTGGGAGAAGGCCTGGACGACGATCCGTTCGTCCTCGTCGGCCACCACCCGGTCGACGGGCTGGCGTTCGTCCA
Source organism: Acidimicrobiales bacterium (assembly GCA_050742295.1). GTDB lineage: Bacteria > Actinomycetota > Acidimicrobiia > Acidimicrobiales > AC-14 > JAHFUQ01. Next base: position 800 of record JBOGID010000334.1, read on the forward strand.
CCTCGTCCACCGGATCGCCGGCCGCCGCCCGTTCCCAACGCTCTTGGCGGCGCACGATGTCGAGGGCGCAGTTGCGCACCGTGGCCAGCAGGTAGGCCCGGAAGGACCGGGCCTCGGGCAGGGCCCGGAACACCTTGGTGAACGCCTCCGCCACGGCGTCGCGGGCGTCGTCGGGGTTGCGGACGGTCGCCAGCGCGACCCCGAGGGCGGCTTCGTGGTGGCGGCGGTAGAGCTCGTCGAAGGCCAGCGAGTCCCCGGCGACGGCCGCGGCCGTCAACTCGGCGTCGCCTTCAGGCGCTTCGGAAACTCGGCAGGGTGCGATGTCGGCCACGGTGTGCGGCAACCAGTCTGCCGCGAACTCTCGAAAAGTTCCCGAAAGTCGCGTCATCGAATGGTGCCAACGGCGTCCTAGTCGACGAGCGTCCGCCTCTCCGAGTTTCGGGTGGGGGTCGGAGAGACGGACGCCCACCTCGGTCCGGGGCCCGCCGCCCCGGCCTCACTCACACGGGCCGCCGACCGAGATCACCGATCCGGCGCCGATGCTCAGCGTGGCCAGGCCCCCTTTGGGCACCTCAAGGGCGTACCGGAAAGGTCGGGGCGCCGCATGGATCGGGCAGTCGGCTCGGTCCAGGCAGGGCTCCATGTCCGTGGAGCCGATGAGCCGCCCCCCGGTGTCGAACCAGGCGATGGTGAGCGGCAGCGGCGTGTCCTTCATGAAGAAGGCGGTGCTGGTGTCGGCCGGGAAGGCGAACAGCATGCCGTCGTAGCCGGCCAGGTCCCGCTGGTTCATCAGTCCTTGGGCCTGCTGCTGCGCCGTCTGGGCCAGCAGGGCGCAGCGGGTGCCCTGCTCCGTGCCGCTGACCCGGTAGGCGATCTCGCCGAAGCCCGGGAGCGGCACCCGCCGGGCGGTGCGGAAGGAGGGGTCGGCGGGGCCGTTGGCCCCCTTCACGATCAGGCTCACGAACGCCGTGATCAGCAGCAGGACGATCATCCACTGCTGGGCCCGGGGCCCGGGCGGGAATTTCAGGCGGAACCGGCGATCGCGCTCGTGCAGGTCCTTGGGCTGCTTGAGCGGGGGTGTCGGGGGCGACAGGGTCTCCGTCATGCCGGGCGGCTCGCAGGCTGGGACGGCCCCAGCGTGGCCATGACGTCGTCGGTGACGTGGTAGCTCTCGGCGCCGGACGGGAAGCGGCGCGCCCGCACGTCCTCGGCGAACGCCTTGATGGCGTCGACGGCGTCGGACTTCAGGGACGCATAGCGGCGGACGAACCGGGGCAGCACCCGGTCCTCCAGGCCGAGCAGGTCGTGGAACACCAGGACCTGGCCGTCGCACCACGGACCGGCGCCGATGCCGATGGTCGGCACCGCTACCGCCGCCGTCACGGCCCTGGCCACCTCGGCCGGGATCCCTTCCAGGACGATGGCGAAGCAGCCGGCACCGGCCAGGGCCAGGGCGTCGTCGATCAGGGCGGCGGCGGTGTCGGCCTGCTGGCCCTGCACCTTGTAGCCGCCCATGACGTGCACGGACTGGGGCGTCAGGCCGATGTGGCCCATGACCGGGATCTCGGCCCGGACGAGCGCCTCCACCATCGGCACCCGGCGCGCCCCGCCCTCCAGCTTCACGGCGTGGGCGCCGGCCCGGATCAACTCGGCGGCGTTGCGCACCGTCTCCTCGGGGCTGAGGTGGTAGGTCATCCACGGCAGATCGGCCACCACCAGGCTGGGCGGGCGGGCCCGGGCGACCGCCGCCGTGTGGTGGACCATGTCGGCCAGGGTGACCTGCAGCGTGTCCTCGTAGCCGAGGACGACCATGCCCAGCGAGTCGCCGACGAGGATGACGTCGGCCCCCGCGTCGGCGGCGATGCGGGCGCCGGGCGCGTCGTAGGCGGTGACCATCACGAGGGGGGCGCCTCCTTTGCGGGCTCGAACGACGGGAACGGTCACGTGCTGGGCCATGGCTGCGCCTCCTCCCGTCCAGCGCCTCCTCAGGCTGCCGGCGGTGCCGTCGAGTCTACTGTTGCCGCCGACAATGGCAGTCTGCGAGAACTGCGCAGCCGAAGAGGAGGACCTCACCTCGGTCTGGCCCGCGGGCGACGACACCTCCTCGGACGCGCCCCAACTGTGGTGCCCCGAGTGCGTGGCCAGCTACCCGAACGAGGCCGCGGAGGAAGAGTGACCCACCCGTTCTATCGTGGCTTAGGGGAACGGGCTGGGAATCGAAGGCGTGGGGCGGCGGGTCGTCGGCGTCGTGCCCGGGATGGTCGGCGCCGTCAGGACGGGGTTCGGGATGGGCACGGCGGTCGTCGTGGGCTGGGTGACGACGACCTGGGGCAGGGGGCCGACCGTCGTCGTGGTCTCGGGCGGTGGTGGCGTCGTCGTGGTGGCCGCCACCGACTCCGACGCCGAGGACGAGGCGCTGGGCCGGGCGGTGGGGACGGGCGTGGGGTTGTTCAACGTGCGGGCGTCGATGGTGGGGAGGGCGGCCGCCTTGCCGTCCCCGGGCGCGGCCACATTCATGAAGTTGCGGAACATGATGGCGGGCAGCGTCCCGCCCGCCACCTTCTGCACGAACCCGCTGGCCGACTGGATATTGGTCAGGGAGCGCTGCCCATCCGGGTAGCCCATCCACACCGCCGTCACCAGCTTCTCGTTGGCCCCGACGAACCAGGCGTCGCCGAACTCGTCGGTCGTCCCCGTCTTGCCCCACACGTCGCTGTTGGGCAGGCCCGCGAGGTAGCCCGAGCCCCGCTCGACCACCAGCCCGAGCACCCTCTTCACCTGCTGGGCCGTCGCTTCGGGGATGGCCCGCCGGACCCCCGTCGGTTTGTCGTCGACCAGGATCGACCCGTTTTCGGTGACTTTGGTGATCACCCGGGGGTCGACATGGACCCCGTCCTTGTAGAACGTCAGGTAGGCGACGGCCATCTCCATGACCGAGACCTCCTGGGTGCCGAGGGTGATCGACGGGACGGCCGCCAGGTCGGACGTGATGCCCAGGTCCTTGGCCATCTTCGCCACGTTCGACGCCTTCACCTCGCCCACGAGCTGGGCGTAGACGGTGTTCACCGAGTTGATCGTCGCCTCGGTGAGGTTGATGTGGCCGAAGTTGGCCCCCGCGTAGTTGTTGACCTCGTGCTCCCAGCCCTGCAGCGGGCCGATCTTGGCCGGCGCCGCGTAGTACTTCCCGCTGACCGAGATGCCCTGGTTGATGGCCTCGGCCAGGACGAACGGCTTGAACGCCGATCCACCCTGGCGGCCGCTGCCGCCCGCCTCCTGGCCCACGGCCACGTTCACCTGGGACTTGGCCCAGCTGCGGTTGCCGACCATGGCGACCACCCGTCCCTCGGAGTCGAGGGACACCAGCGAGCCGATGGGGCCGTCCTCGTCCTTCAGCGTGTCGTACACCGACCGGTAGGCCATGGCCTGGACCTTGGGGTCGAGGGTCGTGTACACCCGCAGCCCACCCCGCAGCACCCGGTCCTCGCCGTAGACGCCGACGAGCTGGCGGCGGACGTACTCCACGAAGTACTCGGCGCCGTCTGACACGTTGGTGAACGTGGTGTCGGCCCGTTCGGGCGTGAAGACGTACTGCTCGATCTTGGTCTGCTCGACCTGGTCCATGTCGGCCTGGGTGATGGAGCCGTCCTTGACCATGTTCCGCAGAACGGACGTCCGCAGGTAGTAGGCCGACTCGGGGTCGACGTAGACGTCCCCCGACGAGGGGGTGCGGATGAGCCCGGCCAGGTAGGCGGACTCCTTGAGGTCGAGCTCGCTCACGTCCTTCTTGCCGAAGTACGTCTTGGTGGCGGCCTGGATGCCGTACGCCCCCCGCCCGAAGTACACGGTGTTCAGGTACTTCTCGAGGATCTCCATCTTGGAGTACTTGCGCTCGAGCTTGATGGCCACGACCGCTTCCTTGAGCTTGCGGATGAGGGAGCGTTCCGAGCCCACGATCTGGTTCTTCACGTACTGCTGGGAGATGGTGGACCCGCCCTGGGTGGCGCCCTTGCTGCGGATGTCGGCCCAGGTCGCCCGCAGGATGCTCCAGGGGTCGACGCCCCGGTGGCGGAGGAACTGACGGTCCTCGGCGGCGATGATGGCGGCTTGGGTGATGGCGGGGACCTGCTCGATCTTCACCGGATAGCGGTTTTCGACCCCGTGCAGCTCGGCGACCTGCTGGCCCGACGCGTCGAAGATCAGCGTCGTCTCGGCCAGGGGCGCCTCCGACGGCATGGGGATCTGGGTGATGACCCACGCCGCCCCGGCCAAGCCGGTGAGGCTGAGGAACCCGAACAGGAACCAGATGCGCCGGTACCGCCAGAACAGGCCCGGCTTCTTCTTGGCCCCCGGACGGGCAAGCGGCCGGCGGTTGGGGGGCCGGCGATTCGGGGGTTGGCGGGACGCTGGTGGGCGTTGGCGGGGCGCGACCGGGCGC
>JBOGID010000335.1:0-5777 GCA_050742295.1 Acidimicrobiales bacterium
GTGCTGGCCACGATCGTCGCCGCCGCCCTGCTGGTGGTGACCCGCACGACGGCACGCGACGCCTTCGCCCTGCTGGGCCGGGGCGGTGCCGGGGTGTGGCGGGCCGTGAGCGACATCGGCCGCCTGGCCCGCGAGCGCGACGACCCCGAAGGCGTCGATGCCGTCACCACCATCGCCCCCGCGGCGACGCAGCCCGCCCCCGTGGCGACGCCCGCGCCGCTTCCGGCACCGCCCGTCCCGGCCGAGCCGGCCGTCTCGGTCCATGTCCCGACCGAGCCCGAGCCCAAGGGCCAGCAGCTGGCCATCGACCTCGGGCCCGCGGCCGAGCCGGGCACGTGGAAGCTCCCCCCGCTGTCGCTGCTCAAGCGGGGCGCGGCCCAGCACGTCGACCACAAGCTGGTGGAGGCGGAGGGGCGGGCCCTGGAAGCGGCCCTCGCCGCCCACGGGGTGGAGACCCGGCTCGTCGGCATGACCGTCGGCCCCACCGTCACCCGCTACGAGTTGGAGCTGGGCCCGGGCGTCAAGGTGGCCAGGGTCACCAACCTCCACAAGGACATCGCCTACGCCATGGCGTCGGCCGACGTCCGCATCCTGGCCCCCATCCCGGGCCGTTCGGCCATCGGCGTGGAGGTCCCCAACAAGCAGCGGGAGCTCGTCCTGCTGGGTGACGTCCTGGCCTCGGCCGACGCCCAGCGGGCCAGCCATCCCCTCGAGACGGCCATGGGGCGGGACATCGCAGGTCGGTCCGTCCTGGTCAACCTGGCCGACATGCCCCACGTCCTGATCGCGGGGGCGACGGGCGCCGGCAAGTCGTCATCCATGAACTCGATGATCACGTCGATCCTGATGCGGGCCACGCCCGAGCAGGTGCGGATGATCCTCATCGACCCCAAGCGGGTGGAGCTGGGGAACTACAGCGGCCTGCCCCACCTGCTCACCCAGGTCGTGGTCAACCCCAAGAAGGCGGCCAACGCCCTGGCCTGGGCCGTCCACGAGATGGAGCGGCGCTACGACCTGCTGGCCGAGGTCGGCGTCCGGGACATCACCGGCTACAACGGCGCCTACGACCGCGGCGATCTGAAGGCGGAGCCCGGATCAGAAGCCAACTACCAGCGTCTCCCGTTCATCCTCGTCGTGGTGGACGAGCTCAACGACCTCATGATGGTGGCCGCCCGGGACGTCGAGGAGTCCATCTGCCGCATCGCCCAGATGGCCCGGGCCGTCGGCATCCACCTTGTCATCGCCACCCAGCGCCCGTCGGTCGATGTGATCACGGGCGTGATCAAGGCCAACATCCCGTCGCGGCTGGCCTTCGCCGTGTCCTCGCTGGCTGACAGCCGGGTCATCCTCGACCAGATGGGCGCCGAACGGCTCATCGGCAAGGGCGACATGCTCATGGCTATCGCCTCGTCGAACGTCCCCCGCCGCGTGCAGGGCGCGTGGGTCGACGAGGACGAGGTGCGCAAGGTGGTGGCCCACTGGCGACGCCAGGCGTCCCCCGACTACGTGGAGGGCGTCGAGGGCGACACGCCCGGCCTGGGCGAGGACGGCGGCGGCGCGGGCGGCGATGGCGACGACGACGACCTCCTGGAACAGGCCATGGAGCTGGTGGTGCGGTCCCAGCTGGGTTCCACGTCCATGTTGCAGCGCAAGCTTCGGGTGGGGTTCGCCCGGGCCGGCCGGCTGATGGACCTCCTCGAGCAGCGGGGGATCGTGGGGCCGTCCGAGGGGTCCAAGGCCCGGGCCGTGCTCATGACGCCCGAGGAACTGGACGAGCGCAAGGGCCGGGCCACGCCCTGACCTGACGGCCGCCGGTGGGTGGCGAAACCCGGCTCCTGCCGTGTATCTCGGGGGCCTTCTCCGGGTTCACAGCAGTGACCTCAACAGTCGGAGGACGCATGGCGACGGCACCGCTCACCGTTGTCAGGCCCCAGCCGGGCTGGACAGGGCGTGCCCTAGCATGCGCGCCGTGGCCGGATCCGGGGGGAGTGACGGCGAACTCTTTCGCGCTGCCCGACAGGGCGACGCGGGGGCATGGGAAGCACTGGTCGATCGGCTCGGCCCGCGGGCGGTCGCCGTGGCCCGGGCCTTCCGCCTCTCGTTCGCCGACGCCCAGGACGTGTACCAGATCACCTGGTACCGGCTCGTGACCCACATGGACTCCATCCGCGAGCCCGACCGGGTCGGCGCCTGGCTGGCGGCCACGGCCCGCAATGAGAGCCTTCGGGTCCTGAAGCGCAACGGCCGCCAGGTGCCGACGGGCGACGACGAGGAGTTCGAGGGCGCCGACCCGCTGGCCCCGCCGCCCGAGGCCCGCCTCCTGGCCAGCGAGCGCCAGCGGGCGGTCTGGGACGCCGTCGCCGAGCTGCCGAGCCACTGCCAGCGGCTGCTGCGGATGTTCATGGCCGACCCCCCGCCCAGCTACGACGAGATCACGGCGGCCCTGGACATGCCCCTGGGCAGCATCGGCCCGACCCGGCGGCGGTGCCTCGACAAGCTGCGAACCCTGCTCGGGGGTATCAACGGCGACGGCGAAGGCTCTGCTTCCCAGGAGGACCCGCAATGACCGACCACCTTGAGAACCTGGACGAGGCCGAGTACGACGCCCTGCTGGCAGAGCTCCAGGACGCGGGGAAGCTGGAGGCGGTGCCGGCGGACCTGGTGGCGGCGGCCAAGGCCGCCATCATGTGGCGGACCATGGACGCCGAGCTGGCCGAGCTGACCTACGACTCCCAGGCCGACGACCTGGCCCTGGCCGGCGTGCGCAGCGGCGAGCCCAGCCGCCTCCTGACCTTCGAGGCCCCGGGCCTGATCGTGGAGGTCGAGACCCTCGACGCCGGCACCCGCCGGCGCCTGGTCGGCCAGCTCGTCCCCGCCCAGCCGGGCCGCATCGAGGTCCGCCACGGAGGCGGCACCGCCGAGGTCCCGGTCGACGAGCTGGGCCGCTTCACCGCCGACGACGTCGTCCCCGGGCCCGTCAGCCTGCGGTGCACCGGCGCCGAAGGCTCCGTCGCCGTCGTCACCGACTGGGTCGTCGTGTAGCGACGCGGTCAGCGCCCGACCAGGCTCAGGTCGAGGGCACGTTTCTCGGCCGGGCAGTCGATTTTCTTGCCGTAGTGGTCGTAGCAGACCGACGACCCGTCCTTGAACTTGCAGACGGCGATGTTGTCGTTCGTCCAGGTGCAGTCCGGCTCCTTGGTCTCGGCGGCGTGGGCCGAACCGGGGACGAGCACGATGCTCATCGCCGCCCCGGCCAGGATCGCCCTGCGCAGTGCGTTCATGTCAGCCTCCTCGTTTGCCGCCCACGGTGGGCGGGACGGCAGTAGGAGGCGCCACGGGCGGCAGGCCTTACGGTTTCCGCGTGATGTTGTCGCTGAGCGTCCTCGACCAGTGCCCGGTGCCCGCCGGCTCGACGCCGTCGCAGGCGCTGGAGGCCAGCCTCGACCTGGCGGTGGCGGCCGAGGCCCTCGGGTACCGGCGGTACTGGGCGGCCGAGCACCACAACACGCCGTCGCTCGCCAGCGTGAGCCCCGAGGTGCTGGTGGCGGCGGTGGCGGCCCGCACCCGTTCGATCCGGGTCGGATCGGGCGGCGTGCTCCTGTCCCACTACAGCCCGCTGAAGGTGGCGGAGAACTTCCGCCTCCTCGAAGCGCTCCATCCGGGACGGATCGACCTCGGGATCGGACGGACGGCGGGGACCGACCCCGTGACCGAAGCGGCCCTGCAGTACCGGCCCGACGCCCTGGGCGACGAGCACTTCGGGCAGAAGGTCGCCGACCTGCTGGCGTTCCTCGACGGCGATCTCGGGCGGGACCATCCCTACGCCGGCGTCACCGCCGTCCCTCCCGGGCCGGGCGGGCCCGAGGTCTGGGTGCTGGGGTCGAGCAGCAACGGGGCGGCGGGGGCCGCCTACCTGGGGCTCCCGTTCGCATTCGGGCACTTCATCACCGCCCAGTTCGGTCCCCAGATCGTGAAGTCCTACCGGAAGGGGTTCACGGCGTCGGCCCGCCTGGCCAGGCCGCAGGCGAGCGTGGCCGTGTCGGTGGTGTGCGCCGAGACCGACGGCGAGGCGGAGCGGCTGGCGACGTCGGCGGCGGTGTGGCGGCTGCGGCCGGAAGGGTCGTCCCGGGGCCCGCTGCTCCCGCCCGACGAGGCAGCCCGGGCGTCGCTGTCGGAGGTCGACCAGGCCAAGGTGCACCAGCACCGGGCCGGCATCGTGGCCGGGAACCCCGATCGGGCCCGCCGCCAGCTGACCGACCTGGCCGCCACCTTCGGCGTGGAGGAGCTGGTCGTCGTGACCGTCTGCCACGATCCCCGGGCCCGCCTGCGGTCGTACGAACTGCTGGCCGAGGCGTTCGAGCTGCCACGCGGCTGAACGGGGCCGGTTCCGGGCACACTCCGGGCGTGGCTGTGCGGTCCCTGTCCCTCCCCGACGACCTCGGCGACCGGGTCGTCGAACGGTTGCCCAGGCCCGCGGCGGCCATTGTTCGCCGGCTGCGGCGGGAGGACATCTTCCTGCTGTCGGCAGGACTGGCGTTCTACGCCCTGGTGTCGGTGGTGCCCTTCGCCATCCTCGTGTTGTGGGTTGTCAGCGTGATCGCCGGCGACGACCGGGTGAGGGACGTGGCCGAGCAGTTCGGCAGGCTGCTCCCCGAGAGCCTCGACGCCGGCACCGCCCTCCAGCGGGTGGGCGACCTCGGCGCTCGCCTCGGGCTGGGCGCCCTCGTGCTGCTCGTCTGGCCTGCGACCGCCTACGGGTCGGGCCTGTCGAGGGCGTTCGAGCGGCTGTGCCCGGGTGCCGACCGGCCGGCCAAAGGGCTGCGGGGGCGGGCCCTGGCCCTCGCCCTGGTGGGGGTCATGCCCGCTCTGGTCCTGGGCGGGCTGGTGGCGTCCTACGCCGGCACCCGGCTGGTCGGGAATGGGCCGGTGGCCACGATCCTGGGTGGGCTCCTCGCCCTCGCCTTCGGCTTCGTGGCGTCGGGCGCGGCCTCGGCCGTGATCTACAAGCTGTTCTCGCCCCGGCCCATCGGGCGGCGGGGTCTGCTGGCCGGGGCCGCCGTCGCCGGGGCCGCCATCTCCGTGCTCTCCGCCGCCTATGCGTTCTTTTTGCAGTTCGGGGCCGATTTCGAGAACCGCTATGGGACGAGCGGGCTGGCCGCCATAGTGCTCCTCGAGGTGTGGCTGTTCTTGGCCAACGCCCTCCTCCTGGTCGGCTATCAGGTGGCGCTGGAGACCCAGTGACGCGCCGATGGCGCCCCTCCATTGGGGCGCCATCGGGCCTGCGGTGCAGCGGGTGCTACGCCGCGATGCGGGGACGGTTGGTGCCCTTGCGCTCGGTGCCGGCGCCGTCGGAGACACCGAACCAACCCAGGATGGCCTCCCAGGCGGTGGCCAGGGAGCCCACGATCACGCCGGTGACCACGGTGGCGAGGCCGTCGTTGCTGACGGCGATGCCGAACCCGTTGAACACCGAGTAGTCGAGGGCGGCGACGGCGGCGATGGCGACGACGAACATGGTGAGAGCGCGTACCCGGGCAATACCGGGCACCAACTCACCCAGAAGGTCGACGACCTTGAGGGTCGCCAGACCCAGCAATGTGACGGCGGCGAATTCGTACATGTCCCCTTGTTCTCCTTTGATGGCGTATTGCCAACTGATTCGACCGGGGCAGCGCAAAAAAGGTGACACGATGTTGCGGGGGCGGGATGCCAGACTGACGCGGTGAACAGATGGGTGGCGCGCGCCCTCGCGGCCCTGCTGGCGGTGGCGGGGTCGG
>JBOGID010000336.1:0-14949 GCA_050742295.1 Acidimicrobiales bacterium
GTGCGGGCCCACCTGCGCCGGGCGGGCCTGACCCGCGCCGCCCTGACGGCCGAGCCGGCCCGGGCCTTCGGGCGCTTCGAGGCGTCGGGCCCGAACGAGACCTGGATCGGCGACGTGCTCGTCGGCCCGTTCGTCCCCCACCCCCGGGTGGCCGGCTCGAAGAGGGCGAAGCTGTTCGTGCTGGTCGACGACCACAGCCGGCTGCTGGTGCACGGGCGGTGGATGACCGAGGAGAACACCCGCTCCGGCCAGGACGTGCTGCGCTCGGCGATCGCCCGCCGGGGCGTGCCCCAGAACCTCTACGTCGATTATGCCGACGCGCGCGTTATGCCGACCCCGGCCCGCAGGCCGTGCCCGGCGGCGGTGAGCGGGCTGTCGCGGTCGGCATAATCACGAGCGGCCCAGGCCATCCTCCCGACTCCGTTCCAGGAGAGGGAGGCAAGGATGGGCAGGCCGGCAAGCAGGGTTGCCAAGGTGACGGTGTCGGGGCCGCTGCCCCCGGAACGGTCGGTCTCGAGCTTCGTCACCTGGCGATTTCGCTCTGATCCCGCGTTGGCGGCAACGGCATGGGGTGCCGCCCCCAATTGTCGGGCGCTCGCCCAGGCCGTCGGAATACGCCGGATGATCCGGTAGTTTTCACCGACATGGCAACGCGTACCTACGCCGTCCCCGGGGTTACCTGCGGGCACTGCAAGATGGCGATCGAGAACGAGGTCGGCCAGGTGCCGGGAGTGGAACGGGTGGAGGTCGACATCGAGGCAAAGCGCGTCGCGATCGACGGCACGGCCGAGGAGGACGCCATCTTCGCCGCCATTGCCGAGGCCGGCTACGAGGTGCAGCCGGTCTAGTGCCCACGCGGCGGGGCGGAACGGCCGTCGCGACCTTGCTGCCGCTGTCGCTGCTGGCGCTCGCGCTGGTCGCGTGCCGCGCCGGCGGCGACCGAGCCGAGGTCTCGGGACCGGCCCCGCAGGCAGCGCCGACGACGACCTCGGCCGCCGCCCCCGGCACTGCGACCACGACCTCGACGTCGACCGTTGCCCCCGGGCCGCCGGCCGCCGCCACCACACCGGAGGAGTTGGCAACGCAGCTGGCGGCCGTCGAGACCGCCATCCGTAACCCCTCGACCCCCGCCGCTGACCTCCCCCGGCTGGGCCACACGCAGCAGCTGGCCACGTCCGCCCTCGCCCGCCATCCGGAGTGGGAGGCGACCGTCCTGCCCCGCCTACCCGCGTCGGTCCGCACCGCGGTGGAGGCCAACGTCTCGGCCAACCGTGAGCTGCGGGCCCTCTCGTCGGGCGAACCCCGCGGCATACCCAATTGGCAGATCGTCGCACCCCCGCCCGCCCCCGACCTCCTCAAGGAGTACAAGGCGGCCGAGGCAGAAATGGGCGTGCCGTGGCCGTACCTGGCCGCCATCCACCTGGTCGAGTCCCGCATGGGACGCATCCGGGGCGACAGCTCGGCCGGCGCCCAGGGACCGATGCAGTTCCTGCCCTCGACCTGGGCCGCCTACGGGGCGGGCGGGGACATCAACTCCTACCACGACTCGATCCTCGCCGCCGCCCGCTACCTGCGGGCCAACGGCGCCCCCGCCAACATGGACAACGCCCTGTTCCGGTACAACCCCAGCAACCGCTACGTGCGGGCCATCTCCGCCTACGCCGACCAGATGAAGGCCGACGAACGCGCCTACCTCGGCTACGTCCACTGGCAGGTCTACTACTTCGACACCTGGCTGCCCGAGGGCTACGGCAGCTGACCCAGGCGTTCGAGGAGGGCACGGAAGGCACGGCCTCGGTGGGAGATGGCCTGCTTCTCGCCGAGGGACAGTTCGGCGTAGGTGCGGCCGCCGCTCCCGTCGGGGACGAAGACGGGGTCGTAGCCGAAGCCCGACTCCCCCCGCGCCGCCGCCGTGATCACACCGTCCACCACACCATCCGCCATGACCGCCCGCCCGTCGGGCCAGCACACGACGGCGACGGTGCGGAACCGGGCGCGCCGGTCCCCCACGCCGTCCAGTTCCGCCAGCAGCTTGGCCACATTGTCGGCGTAGGTCGCGTCCTCGCCTGCGTACCGGGCCGCGTAGACGCCCGGACGTCCGTCCAGGGCGGCCACCTCCAACCCCGTGTCGTCCGCCACGGCCGGCTCCCCGGCCACCTCCGCCACCGCCAGAGCCTTCAACCGGGCGTTGCCCTCCAGCGTGTCGGCGGTCTCCTCGACGTCGCCGAGCCCCACCGGCCGTGGCAACAGGTCAACTCCCACCAGCAGCCCTCGGATCTCGCGGGCCTTGTCCGGGTTCGCCGTGGCCAGGACGAGCCGCATCAGCCTCGGGGCGGGGGCGGCGTCGCCAGCAGCTCGGCCTGCACATCCAGGATCTCGGCGATCCCGTGCTCCCCGAGGCTGAGCAGATCGTCCAGCTCGGCACGGGTGAACGCCAGGCCCTCGGCCGTCCCCTGCACCTCCACGAACCGGCCCTCCGACGTCATGACCAGGTTCATGTCGACCTCGGCCTTCACGTCCTCGGTGTACTGGAGGTCGAGCAGGGCGATGCCCTCCACGATGCCGACCGACACCGCCGCGCACCCGGCCGTCAGCGGGTGGGCCAGCAGGCGGCCCAGCTGCACGAGCCGCGTGCAGGCGTCGTGCAGGGCCACGTAGGCGCCGCAGATCGAAGCCGTGCGGGTGCCGCCGTCGGCCTGCAAGACGTCGCAATCCAACATGATCTGGCGTTCGCCCACGGCGACCATGTCGGTGACGGCCCGCAGCGAACGGCCGATGAGCCGCTGGATCTCCTGCGTCCGCCCCGAAGGCTTGCCCCGGTTGACCTCCCGGTCGGTTCGTTCCGGCGTCGAACCGGGCAGCATCGAGTACTCGGCCGTGACCCACCCCTTGCCCTGGCCCCGCATCCACGGAGGCACCCGCTCGTCGACCGACGCCGTGCACAGCACCCGTGTGCGCCCCATCGAAACCAGCACCGAGCCCAACGCGAACTCGGTGTAGTCCCGCTGGAACGACAGCGGGCGAAGGTCGTCGGGCTGGCGGCCGTCGGCCCTCACAGCTCCCAGCTCCGGTCAACGGCCGCCACCTCGACGGGCCGGCCGAACGCCGCCGACCCCTCGGACCGGCTGCGCTCGGGGTCCAGCGTGGGCCACAGGTGGGTAAGCACCAGCCGCCGCACGCCCGCCGCCCGGGCCGACTCCCCCGCCTGGCGGGCCGACAGGTGTTGCATCTCGCCCTCCAACGCCTGGGGGACGGTGGCCTCGCACAAGGCCAGGTCGAGCCCGTCGCCCAGTTCATCCAGCGACCAGTCCGGTCCCGTGTCGGCCGAGTACGCAAGCGACGCCCCAGCGCCGTCGACGCGCACGGCCAGCGTCTCGGGGCCGTGGTCGGTGCGGGAGAAGGTCATCCCCAAGTCCCCGACCGACACCCGGTCGCCGTCCCCGATGTCGTGCCACTCGACGAACGGGGCCATGTCGTCGTAGGCGTGCTCGCGCACGCCCACGGGGGCGTAGACGGGGAATCGTTGCCGTTCCAGGACGAATCGCAACACGTTGTGGAACCCCTCCAGGTCGCTCCAGTGATCGGGATGTTCGTGGCTGAGGACGACGGCGTCCAGCAGGCCGAGGTCCGTGAGATGCCGTTGCAGGTTGGCGAGCGTCCCCGAACCGGCGTCGAGCCAGATCCGAGTGGGCCCGTCCTCGACCAGGTACCCCGAGCACGCCCCGCCCGGGCCCGGGTACGAACCCGAGCAGCCCAGCACGGTGACCCGCATCAGAAGTACACGATCCGCGACGCCCGCTCGACGACCTCGTCGAGATCGTCGGTCCACGCGCCGGTGGTCAGGTACTTCCAGCCGCCGTCCGCCAACACGGTGACGACCACGCCGCTGTCGAGCTCGCCAGCCACTCGGGCCGCCCCGGCCATGGCCGCCCCCGACGAGATGCCGGCGAAGATGGCCGCCTCCTCGGTCAGCCGGCGGGTCCACTCGATCGACTCGCGAGGGCGCACGATGACCTTCCGGTCGAGCACGTCGGGGTCGAAGATGGGAGGGATGAACCCGTCGTCGAGGCTGCGCAGGCCCTGCACCAGCTCGCCCGACGGGGGCTCGACGGCCCAGACCTTCACCCCCGGATTCTTCTCCTTGAGGTAGCGGCCGACGCCCATGAGGGTGCCGCTGGTCCCCAGGCCGGACACGAAGTGGGTGACCTCGGGGCAGTCCCGCCAGATCTCGGGACCCGTCCCCTCGTAGTGGGCCCGGGCGTTGGCCGGGTTGCCGTACTGGTAGAGCATCACGACGTCGGGCTGTTCCTTGGCCAGGCGTTCGGCCATGCGGACCGCCCCGTTCGACCCCTCGTCCCCCGGCGACGGGATGACCTCGGCGCCGAAGATCTCGAGCAGCTGGCGGCGTTCGGGCGAGACGTTCTCGGGCAGGACGATCTTCAGCCGGTACCCCCGCAGCCGGCACACCATGGCCAGCCCGATGCCGGTGTTGCCCGACGACGGTTCGAGGATCGTCTGGCCCTGGCCCCGCTGCAGCGCCCCGTCGGCCTCGGCCGCGTCGATCATGGCTACCGCGATGCGGTCCTTCACGGAACCGCCCGGGTTCTGGCCTTCGAGCTTGGCCAGGAGGCGCACGCCCGGAACGGGGCTGAGGTGGCTGACCTCGACGAGCGGCGTGTTCCCGATGAGGTCGAGGACCGAGCGGTGAGCAGCCACTCGAACCGTGGCCTAGCCGCCGGCGACGGCGGGCAGGACCGAGATCACATCGTCGTCCTTCACCTGGGCGTCGAGCTTGCCGAGGTACCGGACGTCCTCGTCGTTGCGGTAGACGTTGACGAACTTGTGCAGGTCACCATCCTTGGCCAGATGGCCCTCCAGGAGGGGGAACTGCCGGACCGCATCGGCGAACACCTCGCCGACCGTCGTGCCGTTGGCCTGGATGGACGCCTGCCCCCCGGCGTGCTGGCGGAGGACGGTGGGAAGGCGGACTTCGACACTCATCGTGATCGATCCTACCGAGTGCGGCGTCCAGGCCACGCAGGCCAACCGTCAATGTGAACGGGTTCCTCGTCGATTTCGCCGTCGACGATTCGGAACGACCGGAGGACGGGCTGCGGGAGCCGCAACGAGACGATCACGTAGTG
Organism: Acidimicrobiales bacterium; assembly: GCA_050742295.1. Lineage (GTDB taxonomy): Bacteria > Actinomycetota > Acidimicrobiia > Acidimicrobiales > AC-14 > JAHFUQ01. The sequence continues at coordinate 5,145 of JBOGID010000336.1, forward strand.
CCAGTCGGGGTCGGGGGCCTGGGCCACGTCGGTCGGGGACGGCCACGCGTCGGTGTGGGTGTGGGAGTGGTAGACGCCGGTGATCTGGAAGCCCTTGCCCTCGGCATCCCGGTCGGCGTGGAGGTGGTCGAGGGGGTGCAGTTCGTAGATGCGGGCCGACGCGGCGGCGTTTCGGCACGGGTAGGCGGCGGCGATCTCGCCCGAGTCCGTGTCCGTGGGCGCGGCGAGCAATCCGCACGCTTCTTCGGGGATCCCGTCGAGGGCGTGGGCGACGATCGCCAGGTAGGTCGTGCGGTCGAGCCGGAGCATCGGGGGGCTGAGGGTACCGTCGTCGGTCATGGCAAAGCGGAAGGCGCCCACGCTGGCCCGGCCCGCGGCCGGCATGAAGGTCGTGGCCCAGAACCGGCGCGCCCGCCATGACTACGACATCCTGGAAGTGCGCGAGGCCGGCATCGAGCTGGTGGGCACCGAGGTGAAGTCCATCCGCGAGGGCCACATCCAGCTCAAGGACTCCTACGCCCGCCTGGACGGCGGCGAGCTGTGGCTGATCGGCGTGCACGTGTCGCCGTACGCCCAGACCGACGGGTTCGGCGGCCACGAGCCGGAGCGCCGCCGGAAGCTCCTCATGCACCGCAAGGAGATCGTCGAACTGGCCAACAAGGTGGCGCTGGAGTCGCTGACGCTGGTGCCCTTGTCGGTGTACTTCAAGGAGGGTAAGGCCAAGGTCGAGCTGGCGGTGGGGCGGGGCCGGCGCCGGTACGACAAGCGCGACGCCATCGCCACCCGCGACGCCGAACGCGACGCGGAACGGGCCCTGGCCCGGCGGAATCGGGAAGGTCGGGACGGGAGAGGGCGTTTACACTGAGAACGGTCCCGCCGCCCGGCGGGGCCGACTCACACACGGGGGTGCATGGTTTCGACTTCGGTCGTCGAGGTGGGAGAAGCGAGCCGTGGTCTCCGGAGCCACGTAAAAGAGCCGGAAACAAAACACAAACGCCAAGTCCGACTTGGTACCTCTCGCGGCTTAAACAACCGTGAGGCGTTCGCCCGGGCCCAGCCCTGCGGCCCGGTAACGAGCGTCATCTAGCAGGGCTTACCCGGTGAGCGACGTCAGCGAGCTCCGCCGGGGAAACTTCAGCTGACTGGGGCAGTCGTCCGGTGCCGACGACGTGCGACCGCCCGAGATCCATCCGCCGGCTGCGCTCGGAGAAGACCCATCAAGGCTCTGAAGGACGAGGGTTCGATTCCCTCCACCTCCACTCGCTGTTGTCGTTGTTACAAACATCGGCACTGCTCAGGGCAACGATCGGTTGTCCGATTCCTTCTCAGTGCTCGATGACGATCCCAATAAGCTCGACCACATCGTCGGCGATCAGGACCCCGTGGACAGCGAACGCTCGCACAAGCAGGCCGGGGGCGATGACCATCCTGGCGCTTGCCACGCCGTCGATCGTTTCCGGTAGGCGGTCGAACTCAAGGGCGAAGCGCTCGACGATGCTCGGGAGTTCCATGACGACGAAATCCGCCGCCGAAGGCTCACCCCCTGGACCGCGTGCAGCGAGTAGCTGCTCGTCGAGCTGATCGAAGAAGGCTGACGAGACGCGAACGACTCGCCGATCAGCCGCCATCGCCCTGCCGGGCGATCAGGCCACGCGCTTCGAGGAGCGAGCGACCTTTCGCCCGAACTCTCTCGAGGAAGTCCGGATCGACCTGAGACAGGTCGGTGACGACTCGTTCGTCGAACAGTCGTTGGCGTTCGTCAGGCGTCATCCGCTCAAGTTCGGAGGCAGTCCAGATGCGATCGTCAGGCATCGACTTCAAGGTACCGCCTGGGCAACCGTCGTGGAGCGATTGGCCGACGGCGTCGAGGTGACAGGCGCCGTCCGCCGAACCGAGGCCCGGGCGCGGTCGTCCCATCAGGCGATCCGTTGCGAATGAATCCCGGCAGAGCGGGCGGGCGGTAGCTACGACTGCGGCGATCCTGGCGAGGTTTCCTCGCTCGAAGTCCCTCGTCGGGGGTGACATGCACAGCCGTGCTGACCGAGCATCCTGCAGCAGCCGGGCCGCTGGGTGGTTGGGGTTGGAAGAGTCGCACCACCTCCACTCACCGTACGTGACGGGATGACGTTCGAACCCGCGCCGCGCGTGATCGGCGTCCATCCGTGCCGAGCCTGGCTCGCCGTCGTCACTGGTCATGGCGCCTGGTAGGATAAAAGTATGACCGTGACCAAGATGACGGTGAGCCTGGACCCCGATGTTGCCGAGAGAGCCAAGCGGGACGTCGCGGCCGGGAAAGCCAAGTCCGTCAGCTCGTGGATAAACGAAGCAGCCAAGGCCCGCATGGAACGTGAGGACCTGGAGCTCGTGCTGGCCGAGCTCCTCGATGAGGCGGGCGGTCCACCGTCGCTCGCCGAACTGGGCGAGGCCTCTGGGCGCCTGGCCAGTGCCGATCGTCGACAATGACACTGGTCCTTGACACGGGGGCGCTCATCGCCGTTGAGAGGGTGGACCGGGCAACGCTGACACTGATGGAGGCGGCCCGCCGCGAGGGCCATAGCCTGGTGGTGCCGGCCGGCGTTCTCGCCCAGGCATGGCGAGGAGGTTCGCGCCAAGCTCGTCTCGCCCGGTTCCTCGCGGCCAGGGGCGTTGACGTCGAAGTACTCACCGACCCGGTCGCGAGGGCCGCCGGCATCGTCTGCGGACACGCCGGCACGGCTGACATCGTGGACGCGTCCGTGGTCGTCGCAGCGCGGCGTCGCCGGGCCGCAATCGTGAGTTCGGATCGAGCAGATCTCGAGCTTCTCGATCCCGGCATCGCCGTCCTGGACTGTTGACTCCTGGCCGTCCGATCAACGGTTGCGAGACCCGTCGACATCCAGCAGGCTCGCCGCCGGGTGGTCAGGGTTGGAAGGAGGCTGCGCCACCTCGACCCCAGCCACCTGACGGGACGACGTTCGGACCGTCCAGCGGGAGCCGAACGTCTGGAACGTTCCGGTGTGGATGACATCGAAGTTCGGTTTACGGCGCGAGCGGTCGCCCAGATCCTGGAAGCAATGAGCGAGCGGATCAAGGCTACGGAGGCCGTGCGCCGGACCGGGGTGCCGAGCGACATCATCTTCCTCGCCATTCGGCACGGCGACATCACTGGGCGTGCAGCGGTAGCAGGCGGCTGCAGGAACGTCGCCGCCGCGTGCTCTGGGTTCGAATGAGCCTCGTCGCAGCAGCCGGGGACCATCGACTGCTCGGACCGCTCGGCTGGCCTGACGCCTACTCCGGGATCGGGTCGACCTCGAACTCGAAGTCGACCGCCCGGAACCTGACCGTGAAGAACCGGAAGAACGATGTCTGGCCGAGCAGCCCCCATGCATATGGCCACGGATCACAGAACGCAACCTCGGCCTCCCACGCATGGGGACCCGTGGCGAGACGCACGGGCGCGAAGGTGGCGGTGGTTGAGCCGCCCCCGACCCCGAGACGGGTCGACCGCCCGCCCGTGAGCGCAATTGCGCCAGCCTGGGCCACCCAGGATGGCAGGAGAGTGTGCACCGCCCCGCTGTCCACGAGGCACGGGACGAGGAGCTCGTCCATGTCGCCGATTGCGACGTCAAGGATGGGGCGCGGCCATCCTCCAGCCTCGCGTGGTAACTCGGTGTAAGGGAGGATCACGGCGTGGAGAGGGCGGATCCGATGTCACCCGAGCTCCCCGGCACACGCCAGACCCTCGCTCGCCGCCCATGCCGGCGCAACCATCGCAGCACGGTCTCCGGCTCGTCAGCGACATAGAGGATCTCGACGCCGTCCTGCGCGACCCATCGACCGATATGCGCCTGGAGGAGCGCGGCCTCCGCTCCGCCCCGGGGCCCGGCAGAGGCATCCGACCCGAGTGCCTTGTCGTGGCTTCGTCGGTACACCCCGAAGCCGAGTCGCCTCAGGACAGCCCGCGCCTGGTGCGTCGTGAAATCGGCCCGGTCGAGGCCGGTTACGACAGCCAACGCCTGCTTCGGCGGGAACCGGCGACCCCCGATCACGACGTAGTGCTCCTGTACCGGCTCCGGCTCCACAGCATCGAGCGCCGACTCGACGACGCTGGCATCGAGGTCGAACTGAGAGCCAGCAATCGTCGCAATGGTCACGAACCCTCCCGTTTCCGACCTGTTTTCTCTGGTATGTACTTATCGAAGTGTATCACCTCATCCGCGCCACGCGACGCCGCGCCAGAGCGAGGAAGGGCCGCCCGGTGATGCGGGTCGGAAAGAAGTTGCACCACCTCCATTGCGAAGGAACGTGATAGTCAACGTTCGAACCTCGACGGGTGGGACCACCTCCGACGTGAAAACTTCATCCCGGAGTTTCCCGAACTGACGTTCGCCAGGACCGCAAGGGATGGGCAGCTTCGAACTCATTGGACCTTCCCATCATCTGCCAAGAGATGGTCGAGCGGCACACTGCCGGCCCCGAACTCGACTATCGACCGCTGCGCACAATCTGGGATTCTTTGAGGCTTCCGGTGTCTCCGGAAAAAAGTTTCGATTCTCTGTTTGGACCGGATTGGGCCGGGGTACGAGTGCCTGTGCACCACTCTGCGGTGCAAACCCCCTCCCGAGAAGGGGTCTCCGCCAGTCGAGGCCCCTTCTCGCCCCTTTTCCGGGCGGCCCCGTTTTGACGACGCGGCCGCCGCGCGCCCTGCGCCGCGCCCAAGGTCCTGGTCTCGGGCCCGCCCGGATGCCCCTCCTCGAGAGCGGGCCGTTGAGCGGTGCTTCCGCGCTGGCGGACGCCCAGTCCACCCCCCCTGTCCCGGCTCAACGTGAACGTGTTCAACGCCGTGACGGCATCGGTCGGCGGCGACGTCGTGCGGGCGGCGCGGGCGGCGCGGACCGCCATGAGCCAGCCCGGCCAGCCCGAGGAGGGCCTGGCCCAGCTCCGCCGGGGCAAGCACCGCTTTATGGCCAGGCGGGACGAGGTGGCCGCCCTCCTCGACCGGGCCCGCCAACTGGCCGCCGACGCCGCCATCGTGGCACTCGTGCGGCGCGCCGACCGCGTCGCCGCCACCCTCGGCCTGGCCTGACCGCCAAGCTCTCCGCGCGATCACCCCCTCTGCGGGGGACTTACGCGATGGCGAGAACTACAGTCGTTCGTCGTGGGCCGCCGCAACGTTCTCGCGCTTGTCGCGGTCGTGTGCGGCCTGGGCGCGGTGCTGGGCGCCGTCCTCCTGCTAACGAGCAACCGCACGACGACCGTCCACGGCAACGTCCTCGTGCAGGGGCTGACCCGCATCGACGCCATCAACTCGCCGACGGTTGTCCACAACCCCAAGAACCCCAGCAACCTGGCCTTGACCTACCGGGTCGACCGGCCCAACTACTCGGCCGCCCTGCAGTACAGCATGGACAGCGGCAAGACCTGGGCCACCACCGAGCTGCCCCTGCCCAACGACACGAAGGTCTGCTCCGCCACTCTGGCGGGCAAGCCCTGCCCGTTCGGGCCCGACGTGGCCTTCGACCGCGACGGCAAGCTCTACGTGATCTACGTCAACCTCTGGGGCAACGGCAACGGCCCCGAGAACCTGTGGATCGCCACCTCCACCGACGGCGGCCGCTCCCTCTCGCCCCCCACCCGCATCGCCGGCAGCACCAGCAGCGAGATCTTCCAGGCCCGCATGGCCATCGCCCCCGACGGCACCATCCACATCACGTGGCTCCAGGGGGGCGAAACCGGGAACCTGAGCCTGCTGGGCCGCAACCCCATCGTCTCGGTCCACTCCACCGACGGCGGCCAGACGTGGACCCAGCCCGTCGTCATCAGCGACTCGGGCCGCGACCGGGTGGCCTCGGCCAGCCCCGCCGTCGACCGCAACGGCGTGGTCACCGTGCTGTACCAGGACTACAAGGGCGACCGCCGCGACTTCGAGAACCTCGAAGGCCCCGTGTTCGAAGACCCGTGGGCGCTGGTCGTGACCCGGTCCGCCGACGGGGGCAAGACGTGGACGCCGGGCGTGGAGTTCGAGTCGGGCCTCATCCCGACCCGCCGGTTCCTCGTGTACCTACCCGAGTCCCCGGGCGTGGCCGTGGGGCCCGACGGCGCCATCTACACGACGTGGATGGACGGCCGAAACGGCGACGAGGACGTGTTCCTCAAGAAGTCGGGCGACGGGGGCAAGACGTGGACGGCGCCGATCCGGGTGAACGACAACCCCATGAAGGACGGCACCAACCAGTACCTGCCGCGGGTGGCGGTCAGCGACACCGGGCGGGTGGACATCGTCTTCTACGACCGCCGGCGGGACGAGCGGAACATCATGACTGACGCCTTCCTGGCCTCCTCGACCGACGGGGGCAAGACGTTCACCAACCGGCGGCTGACGTCGGAGCCCTTCGACTCGGGCGTGGGGCCGATCGTCAGCCTCCTGCACGGCAACGACTTCGGCACCAAGCTGGGTTTGGACAGTTGGGGCGACACCGTGGTGGCGGCGTGGACGGACACCCGCGAGGGGAGCAAGGCCGACGACCAGCAGGACATCGGCACCACCCGGGTCTCGCTGGCGTCGGACCCGCCGTTCCTGGGCAGTTGGCCCGTGATCCTCCTGCTGTTCGTGGTGGGAGCGGGGGCGCTGGTCGTGGCTCTGCGCCAGGGCCGGACGGCGCCGGTCGAGCCCGAGGAAGAGGAGACGGCAAAGACGTGAAGATCGCGTTCGTGGGCAAGGGCGGGGCCGGCAAGTCGGCCATCGCGGGGACGTTCTGCCGGTTCCTGGCGCGTCAGGGCACGCCCGTGCTGGCCGTCGACTCCGACCCCATGCCCGGCCTGGCCATGTCGCTGGGGCTCGACATCGACGACGACGTGCGCATCCCCGACGAGGCCGTGCGGGAACGGGTCGAGGGCGAGCGGGGCCCCCGGTTCCGGCTGGTCGACGACCTGGACGTGGTCGAGTCCATCGGCAAGTGGTCGGTGGAGGCGCCCGACGGGGTGCGGTTCCTGCAATTCGGCAAGATCAAGGGCCAGGCCGAGAGCGGGAACCGGCTCTGGAAGTCGCAGATGGCGTTCCGCCAGATCACCCAGAGGCTGCCCGAGGACGTGTGGCACGTGGTCGGCGACCTCCCCGGCGGCACGCGCCAGGCCTTCACCGGCTGGGGCGGGTTCGCGAGGACGGTCCTGGTCGTGGTCGAGCCGTCGTCGGCGGGGATCCTGTCGGGCAAGCGGCTGGCCCGCATGATCGACCTGGAGAACGTCGAGAAGGTGTACGCCATCGTCAACAAGGTGCGGGATCCCGACGATGCCGCCATGGTGGAGGAACGGCTCGGCCTCGAAGTGGTGGGCGCGGTGCCGTGGGACGAGGCGTTCGCCGACGCCGAGCGGGCCCGCAAGGCGCCCATCGACGCCGCACCCGGATCGGAGGCGGTCCGGGAGGTAGAATTGATGGTGGACCGTGTGGTCCAACTGGAGAAGGTAGGTGCTTGATGGGCCCCGGGGTGCGTAGCGTATGAAGCTGGCTGTCGTGGGCAAGGGCGGGTCGGGAAAGACGACCACGTCCTCGGTGATCGCCCGCACGCTGGCGCGCAACGGCCAGCCCGTCGTCGCCCTCGACTGCGACTCCAACCCCAACCTGGGCATCTCCCTGGGTGTGGGCGACGAGGAGACGGAGCGGCTCATCTCCATGCGCCAGGCGCTCGACGAGGGCCAGGAGGAGCACGCCCCCACGTGGGACACGCTGATCGGCCGCTACGGGTCCGACGGGCCCGACGGAGTGCGATTGGCGGTGGTGTCCCGGATCGACAACCCCGAACCGGGCTGACTCTGATGTGGCTTGTCCCCCGAGCAGTTGCTCGGATCCGCTGAATTCGATCCCAATGACACGGTCATCGCCGACTTCGAGGCGGGTGTGGGCACGCTCACCCGGCTCGAGGAGCAGAAGGTCGACACCGTGGTCGTCGTCGTGGAGGCCACGCCCAAGTCCATCGAGGTGGGCATGCGGGCCGTCCAGCTGGCCAACGAGAAGCTGCTCCAGCGGGTGGTCATCGTGGCCAACCGGGTGCGGCACGACGCCGACGTGGAGACCATCCGGTCGGCCTTCGCCGCCTACCCCGACGTCGAGATCGTGGCCGTGCCCGACGACCCCAAGATCCGCGAGGCCGACCGCTATGGCGTGGCCCCCATCGACCACGCCCCCGACGCCCCAGCCGTCCGCGCCCTGGTCGGGCTGGCGGAGCAGCTCCTGCCCAAGGCCGTCTAAGCCGTGACCGACACGCCGGCCGACGAGTCCGTCGCGCCCGACGCGGTCGAGGGCGACGACGGGTCGCCGGAGGCGGCAACGCCGCCGCCCGACATCCGGAAGTTCCTTCCCTTCGTGGGGCTGTTCATCGCCCTGTGGGCGTCGCTGCCCAAGTACAGCGGCCCGGCGCTGAACACGTCCGACTCGGCCGAGTTCGCCGACCACATCGTCCCCTCGTTCCTCGTGGCCGTCGTGTGCATCGTCGCCCTGCTGGCCCGGAAGCGGGCCGGAGGCCCCGGCGCCGTGCCGTTCTTCTGCGGCATGGCCATCCTGCTGGCAGGCTTCTGGATGGTGGCCACCCACGTGCCGCTCATCTCGGAGGCGTTCCGCGACCTGGCCCCCTGGGCCGCGACCGTGTACCACTCGTCGGCCGCCTTCGCCGTCTTCGGCTTCGGCCTGTTCTGGACCGTGACCCACTGGTCCGACCTGGCGGCGATCGAGGCGGCCGAGGCGGAGAAGAAAGCCGCTCCCTCGACCTGACCCGTTCTGGCGGCTGAGGCCCCCCGGCGGCATCGAAGAGGTGACGCAGGCGGGACCGGCGGAGATCTACGCCAAGCACGCCGACGAGTTGGTGCGCTTCGCCACCGTGCTCGTCGGGCCGGCGGCGGCTGAGGACGTCGTCGCCGAGGCGGTGATCCGGGCCTTCGCCTCGCCGGCGTGGGTATCGGTGGCCCAGCCCCGGGCCTACCTGTTCCGGGCGACCTTGAACCAGGCCCGCCAGGTGGGCCGGGCCGACCGACGGCCTGTGCGGCGCGAGCTGTTCACCGCCGGGTCGGTGGCGGGCGCGGTGGACGGGCCGGGCGTCCGCATCGAGGTGCTCGACGCCATGCGCCGGCTGACGGTTCGCCAGCGGGCCGTCGTCTTCCTCACCTACTGGGACGACCTGGAGGCGGAGGACGTGGCCGCGGCGCTGGGCATCTCGACCCGCACCGTCCAACGCGAGCTGACCGTCGCCCGCCGCCGCCTGGAGGCACTGCTCCGATGAACGACATCCTGACCCGCGAGATCCGCCGGGCCCTGGCCGAACTGGTCGACGCCGCTCCCCTGCCCCCCGACCTGCCGCTGCCGCCCCTGCCGCTGCCGCCCGTGGCGCGCCCGGAGCACGACGGTACGGTTGGCAGTGGCCGGCGTGGCGTGTGTGGCCGTGGTGGCCGCAAACGGTCGTGCTGCGAGCCGGATCGGACGGCACGGCCGTCGACGTCCGGCCGCCCGTCGCGCCGGGCGGGCTCGCAAACCCGACGCAGCCCGGTCCGACGTTCGTGGCGCCGACCGACCTGCGGGGCATGCTCGAGTTCGTCGAGGCTGGGACGCGCACGGCGGCCGCCATGGCCGCCGTCGTGGTGCCGGACCAGGTCGTGCTGGCGGGCCCGTCGTGCTGGCGGGCCCGGGTGAGCGCTCGGCCCGGCTCGCCTGGTCGCCGGGCCGGTGCGACGTGGCCGTGCCCGGGACTTCACCCACGCCCGGCGGGGCCCCGAACACGACGCTCGCCCCCACGGCCGCGGCGGCGGCGTGGGGAGCACTGGAACCGACCGGTGTGCTCCG
>JBOGID010000337.1:0-12964 GCA_050742295.1 Acidimicrobiales bacterium
AGTACCGGCCGCCCGAGGTCGCCGGACGGGTCTACTACGAGCCCTCGGACCACGGGTTCGAGCGGGAGGTGGCCGAGCACATGCGGGACCATCAGACCGACGGCCCTACCGGCCCTACCGAATGAGCGCGGGCGAGGTGGCGGCCGTCATCGTGGCGGTCGCGGTGGCCATGGGGATGGTGGGGGTGCTGTTCACGATGGCGGCCGCCGTCCGGGCCATCGGGACGTTCCGGCGGGCCGTCGAGGACATCACCGGCCTCACCATCCCCCTCATCGCCGACGTGCACGTGGGGATCACGCAGGCCAACGCCGACCTCATGAAGGTGGACGTGATCCTCGACAACGCCGAGACGATCCAGACCACCATCGACGCCGCCTCACGGTTGACCTACACGGCAGTGGCCAACCCCGTCGTCAAGGCCATGGCCGCCGGCACCGGTGTGGCCAAGGCCTACCGCAGCCTGTGGCGCCGGAAGAAGAATGCCGCGTAGGGGAGGGGCGTGTTCAAGCGGCTCTTCTGGTTGACGGTCGGCACCATTGTCGGGTTCAGCGGGTCGGTGTGGGCCCAGCGGCGCATCAAGCGCCAGATCGAGCGCTACCACCCCGACAAGGTCGCCCAGCAGGTGTCGTCGGGCGTGAAGTCATTCGGCGAGGACGTGAAGGCGGCCACCGCGGCGGGACGGGCGGCCATGCGGGAACGGGAAGCGGCCCTGCGGGCGCAGTTCCGGCCGCCGGCCCGCTAGCCCCGACCTAATCTGGCCCGACTCATGGCCCTGACCGCTGCCGAACTACGCCGCACGTTCACCGAGTACTTCGTCCAGCGCGGCCACAAGCCCTACCCCTCGACGGGCCTCATCCCGCACCACCCGGCGGCGCCCCTGTTCGCCAACGCGGGCATGAACCAGTTCCTGCCCGTCATCCTGGGCGAGGAGCCGGTGCCCGACCCGCCGCGCGCCACGTCGATCCAGAAGTGCGTGCGGGTCAAGGGCAAGCACGACGACATCAACAACGTCGGTGTCACCGCCGGCCACCTGAGCTTCTTCGAGATGCTCGGCAACTTCAGCCTCGGTGACTACTTCAAGGACCAGGCCATCGCCTACGCCTGGGAACTCCTGACCAAGGGCTACGGGATCGACCCCGACCGGCTGTGGGTCACGGTCCACGAGTCCGACGACCAGGCCGAGCAGATCTGGCGCGACGCCATCGGCGTGCCGGCCGACCGGGTCCAGCGTATGGGCGACGACAACTTCTGGACGATGGGCGACACCGGCCCGTGCGGCCCCTCGTCGGAGGTCTACTTCGACAAGGGTCCCGAGGCCGGCGCGGAGGGAGGACCGGCCCACGGCGCCGAGGAGCGCTACCTCGAGATCTGGAACCTGGTCTTCATGCAGTACAACCGGGCCGCCGACGGGACGCTGACCGACCTGCCCCGCAAGATCATCGACACCGGCCAGGGGCTGGAGCGCACGCTGACCGTCCTGCAGGGCGTCGAGAGCGTGTTCGACACCGACGAGCTACGCCGGCTGGTGGCCGCGGCCGAGGCCACGACCGGCCGGCGCTACGGCGACGACCCTGCCGTCGACACGAGCCTGCGCATCCTGGCCGACCACGGGCGTTCGGCCGCCTTCCTGATCAACGACGGCGTGTTCCCGTCCAACGAGGACCGGGGCTACGTGCTCCGCCGCATCATGCGCCGCGCCATCCGCCAGGGATACGGGATGGGCGTGGAGGGGCTGATCCTGCCGCCGATGGCCGACGCCGCCGTCGAGGTCATGGGCGACGCCTACCCCGACCTGCGCAGGAACCGGGACTTCGTCCTCGACATGGTCACCCGGGAGGAGGAACGGTTCCGCCAGACCCTGCGCACCGGCTCGGCCATGCTCGACGACGAGCTGTCCGGCTCACGGAAGACCCTGCCCGGCGAGGTCGCCTTCAAGCTGCACGACACCTACGGCTTCCCCCTCGAGCTGACGCTGGAGATCGCCGCCGAGCGGGGCATGGAGGTCGACGTGGCCGGCTTCGAAGCGGCGATGGACGCCCAACGGACACGGGCCCGTGCCGCCCAGGCGGCGGGGACGGGGGCCGGTTCGTCCCGGGTGGCCGCCTACAAGGAGCTGGCCGACCAGTTCGGCCCCACCGAGTTCACCGGCTACCAGCAGACCGAGTCGGCGGCGCGGGTGCTGGCCGTCGACGGGAACGAGCTGTTCCTCGACCGCACGCCGTTCTACGCCGAATCGGGCGGCCAGGTCGGCGACACCGGCCTCATCCGCACCGAGACGGGCGTGGCCCGAGTGCTGGACACGACACTGGCCCTGCCCGGACTGCACCGCCACACGGTCGAGATCGTCGAGGGGCATTTCCAGCCCGCCCAGGAGGCGGAGGCCACCGTCGACGTCGAACGCCGCCTCTCCATCCGGCGCAACCACACCGCCACCCACCTGCTCCACTGGGCGTTCCGCACCCTGCTGGGCGAGCACGTGAAGCAGCACGGTTCGCTGGTGGCGCCCGACCGGCTGCGGTTCGACTTCAGCCACTTCAACCAGGTCGGCCCCGACGAGCTGGCCGCGGTCGAGAGGCTGGCCAACGCCGAGGTTCTGGCCAACGACCCCGTCCGGGCCTACGAGACGACCCAGGACGAGGCCCGGCGGGCCGGCGCCCTGGCCCTGTTCGGCGAGAAGTACGGCGACATCGTGCGGGTCGTCGAGGCAGGCGAGCACTCCATCGAGCTGTGCGGCGGCACCCACGTCCACGCCCTCGGCACCGTCGGGCCCATCAAACTGCTGGGCGAGGGGTCGATCGGCTCCAACCTCCGGAGGGTCGAGGCCCTCACCGGCGCCGGGAGCCTCGACCACATCCGCAACGGGGAACAGACGATCGCGGCCGCGGCCCGGGCTCTCCGGGTCTCGCCCGGCGAGGTCCTCGACGCCGTCGAACGGATGGCCGCCGACTACAAGTCGCTCAAGGACGAACTGGCCCAGTCACGCAAGCTGGCGGCGGTAGGCGGGGCCAAGGACCTGGCTGCCGATGCGGTCGACGGGGTAGTGGTGTCCAATGTGTCCCCCATGGACCGCACGGAGCTGCAGCCCCTCGCCATGGCGGTGCGCGACCTGCCCGGCATCCGGGTCGTCGTCCTCGGGTCGGCTCCGGCGGGGGGCGGCGTGGCCCTGGTGGCGGCGGTGACGCCCGAGAGCGGGCTCGACGCAGGCGAGCTGCTGTCCGGTCCGGCCCGGACGGTCGGTGGCGGCGCAGGGCGGAACAAGCTGGTGTCGGTGGCCGGCGGTCGCGACCCGGCCCGGCTCGACGACGCCCTCGACCAGGCCCGCCAGGCGGTGGCGGGAGCAGGGGGCGCAGCCGCGTGAGGGCGGTCGGCGTCGACCTCGGCCAACGGCGGATCGGCATCGCCGTCAGCGACAGCGCCGGGATCACGGCCGTGCCCCACGCCACGCTGCCGCGGTCCGGCGGCGGGCCCGACGCCGACCACCGGGCCCTCGCGGCCGTGGTCGGGGAGCTGGCCGCCGAGTGTGTCGTGGTCGGCCTTCCCCTGTCCCTCGACGGCAGCCGCGGGTCGGCGGCCCGCATCGTCGAAGCCGAGGCGGCTGCCCTCGGCGCAGTCCTCCCGGTCCCCGTGGAGCTCGTCGACGAGCGGTTCACCACGGTGACGGCCAACCGGTCGCTGGCCGGTGGTGGCGTGCGGGGCCGGGCCCGTAGACACAAGGTGGACGAAGTGGCGGCGACCGTCCTCCTTCAGACCTGGCTCGACGGACAGCGGCGGGCGGCCGCGCATGGCGTTCAGGCCACGCAGGCCGGTGTCCCAGATGAGCCACGATCGGAGTCCACGTGAACGTGATCGCGCCCTACGACATGGACAGCGACGACGGCTACCGCGAGGGGTCGCGCTGGCCGTACATCCTCCTTGGCGGGCTCATCGCCCTCGTGCTGGTCCTCGGCGCCTCCTTCGTCTGGATTAAGAACCAGATCGACCCCTCCGGCAGCCCCGGTGAGCCTGTGCAGGTGCGGGTGGAGCCGGGCATGTCGATCAACGAGATCGGCGAGCTGCTGGAAGAGAAGGACATCATCACCAGCGCCACGGTGTGGAAGTGGTACGTCAAGCTCAACGGCGCCGACCCCGTCGAGGCGGGGGACTACACGATCCGCAAGAACGAGAGCATGGGCAACGCCCTCAAGGTTCTGAACGGCGGCGCCGTCTCGACAAAGGAGCGGGTCGTGCTCACGATCCCCGAAGGTCTCCGGATCGAGGAGATCGCCGCCAAGGTGGGCGAGCTGCCGGGCAAGTCGGCCGAGAGGTTCCTGGAGATCGCCAAGGGCGGCGTCGTGCGGTCGCAATACTCGCCTCCCGGCAACAACAACCTCGAAGGGCTGATGCTGCCCGAGACGTACTACTTCGATGAGGAGGACGACGAGGCGGCCATCCTCCAGCGGATGGTGGAGACGTTCGACAAGACCGCCTCGTCGCTGAACGTGAGCACCGCAGCCGAGCGGTTCAAGCTGACGCCGTACCAGGTCATCGTTGCCGCGTCCCTGATCGAACGGGAGGCGCGCGTGCCCGAGGACCGGGCCCCCATCGCCCGGGTCATCTACAACCGGCTCGCCGTGCCCATGCGGCTCCAGATCGACGCCACCGTGCTGTACGCCCTGGGCCAGCACAAGGACACGGTGCTGTTCGCCGACCTCGAGGTCAACCACCCGTACAACACGTACAAGATCGACGGGCTGCCGGCCGGCCCCATCGCCAGCCCGGGCCGGGCCGCCATCGAGGCGGCGGTCTCGCCCGCCACCGGCACGTGGCTCTACTACGTGCTGTCGGAGAGCAACGGCAAGCACGCCTTCGCCACCACCCTCGACGAGTTCAACCGGCTGGTGGCCGACGCCCGCCGCCGGGGGGTCTCCTGAGCGACGCAGGTCCGGGCGCTGGTCGGAGAGCCCTCATTCGGCGGCCGACCGCCCTGTTGGAGGCGCCGCTGACGCTCAGATTGACTCGTCGGAGGCAGGTCGGCCGCCTCGGCGCGGGGCGCCGAACGTGAGTCCGACCAGCGTCCAAGGGCGGCTCAGCGCCGCCCTCAAGCTGGCGGCGGTCATCGGCCACCCCGTCGGCCACTCGCTCTCGCCGGCCATGCACAACGCCGCCTACGAGGCGTTGGGGCTGGACTGGGCCTACCTGGCGTTGGACGTCTCGCCCGCGGACGTGCCCGCCGCCCTGGCTGGGATGCGGGTCTTCGGCGTGCTCGCCGGCCTGTCGGTGACGATCCCCCACAAGGAGGCCGTGGCCGCCGGCATGGACCGCCTGTCGTCGCTGGCCGAGGCGCTGGGCGCCGTGAACACCGTTGTGCGGGAGCCGGGCGGGACGCTGCGGGGGGAGAACACCGACGGGCCCGGGTTCCTGCGCGCCCTCCAGGGCGACGAAGGCTTCGACCCGTCGGGCCGCCGGTGCCTGGTGATCGGCGCGGGTGGCGCGGCACGGGCCGTGGTGAAGGCGCTGGCGGACGCAGGGGCGGCCGAGATCGTCGTGGCCAACCGGACAAGGTCGCGCGCCGAGGCCGTGGCGGCCCTGGCCCCCGGCTGCGCGCGCGTGGGCGTGGCGGCAGAAGCGGGGGAGGCCGACCTGATCGTGAACGCCACGCCGGTGGGCATGGCGGGTGGGGGAGCTGACTCCGAGCTACCCCTCGACCCCGCCGACCTGGGGTCGGGCCAGCTGGTCGTGGACCTCGTGCCAAACCCGGCCATCACACCGCTGATCGACCAGGCCCGGGCCCGCGGCGCCGTGGCCGTCAACGGCCTGGGCATGCTCGTGCACCAGGCGGCCCTGGCCTTCCGGCTGTGGACAGGCGTCGACCCCCCGGTGGCGGTGATGTCGGCGGCGGCCCTGCGCGAGCTGAGCCACCGCTCGTCCCCTACGTGATCGTGGTCGCGGCCGCGGTGGTGCTGGGCTTCGCCGCCGCCCTCTTGCTCAACCCCGTCATCGACGGGGTGCCCAAGAAGCAGCGCCTGTGCCCACCCCGCTTCCGCTGCCCGCGCTGCCCCCTCTTGGAGAAGCCCCGCCCCGGGTGGCCGGTGGCGGCGTGGCTCCGCCCAGGGGCACCGTGCCCGGTGTGCGGCCAGCCGCTGCCCGCCCGCTACTACCTGGTGCCGGTGGCCACGGCCATCCTGTTCGGGGCGGGGGCGGTGCGGTTCGGGGCGGACTGGGCCCTGCCCGCCTACTTCGTGTTCTTTGCCGCCCTGGTGGCCGTCACCGTCATCGACCTGCAGCTGCAGATCATCCCAAACCGGATCGTGTACCCGACGATCTTCGCCGCCGTCCCCCTGCTCGCCGTCGCCGCCGCGGCCGATGGGAAGTGGGGGGCGCTGGGGCGGGCGCTGGTGGGGGCGTCGCTGGCGTGGCTCGCCCTGTTCCTCATCCACCTCGTCTCGCCCGGCGGCATGGGGTTCGGCGACGTCCGCCTGTCGTTCGTGCTCGGGCTGTTCCTCGGCTGGCTGAGCTACAGCCACGTGTTCGTGGGAATGTTCCTCGGCTTCACGCTGGGCGCTGTGGTCGGGGGCGGGCTGGTGGTGTTCCGCATCCGGGCGCGGAGCGACCACGTCCCCTTCGGGCCCTTCCTGGCCGCGGGCGCCATCCTCGGGGTGCTGTTCGGCGACCCCCTCGTCCGAAGCTGGCTGGGATGAGCGCCCGAGCCAGGTCGGACTTCGCGGTGACGAGCTTGGGCACGGGGACCTGCGGGGGCATGACCGGCGAGGTCCGGTTCCAGCACGACGAGCAGGTGCCGTGCCCACCCTCGACTACCAGCTGCCGGAGGGCCAATAGTCGCCGGTGGCGCTGAGGGCCGCCGGTACAGTCATCGGCGTGGCCCAATCCGCGGTGCTCGTGGGGATGATGGGGTCGGGAAAGACCACCGTCGGCCAGGCCGCGGCCGAACGGCTCGGGTGGCGGTTCCTGGACAGTGACCTCCAGGTGGAGGAGCGCACGGGCCGCACGGTCGAGCAGATCTGGCGGGAGGAGGGCGAGCGCGGCTTCCGCCACCTCGAGACCGAGGCCCTGGCCGACGCCCTCGATACGGCCTCCGATGACCCGGTGGTCGTGGCCGCGGCCGGGGGCGTCGTGCTCAACCCCGACAACCGGGTCCTGCTGAAGTCCCACCCGCCCGTAGTGTGGCTGCGGGCCCGTCCCGAAACGCTGGCCCACCGCGTGGGCACCGGCAGCGGCCGGCCCCTGCTGGCCGGCGACCCCGCGGGCGCCCTGGTCCGGCTCAGCGAGGAGCGGCGGCCGTACTACGAGGACGTGGCCGACACCATCATCGACGTCGACGACCTGTCGCCCGGCGAGGTGGTCGACCGCGTCCTCGAGGTCGCCCGCGCACCGGTGGAACGGGCTGCCGTCGACGCGCCCGACGAGGCGCCGGAATGGGAGCCGGCCGTCGCCGAGGCGGCGCCGCACCGGGCCGAGGCGCGGGCCGCCGAGGAGGCCGAGGAGGCCGAGGAGGCCGAGGAGGCAGCGACGGACGACCCCGCGGCCCCGGAGGCGGAGGAGGACGAGTGATCACCGTCCCCGTCCGGCTGGGCGAACGGAGCTACGACGTGCTGGTCGGCAGGGGGGCGCGCCATCGTCTCCTGGAAGTCCTGCCCGTGGGGGCGCAACGGGCGGCCGTCGTGACCCAGGACGGCATCGGCGTGCCCGTCGACGCGGGCGTCGACCAGCGGGTCTTCACCATCGGCCCGGGCGAGGACGCCAAGTGCCTCGAGACCGTCGAGGAGCTTTGCCGGGGGTTCTCCCGGTTCGGGCTGACCAGGGCGGATGTGGTCGTCGCCGTCGGCGGGGGCGTGGTCACCGACACGGCCGGCTTCGCCGCATCGGTGTACCTCCGCGGCGTCGACGTCGTGCACGTGCCGACGACCCTCCTCGGCCAGGTCGACGCGGCCATCGGCGGCAAGTGCGGCGTCAACCTTCCCGAGGGCAAGAACCTGGTCGGCGCCTTTTGGCAACCGAGCGCCGTGCTGTGCGACACGGAGGTGCTGGAAACGCTGCCGCCGCGCGAGTACCTCAGCGGGCTGGGCGAGATCGCCAAGTGCCACTTCCTGGACGACCTGTGCGATCTGGCGGGACTGCCCCTCGACGAGAAGGTGGCCCGCTGTGTGGCCATCAAGGCGGCAGTGGTGGCGGCCGACGAGCGGGAGACGAGCGGGCTCCGGGCCACGCTCAACTACGGCCACACCCTCGCCCACGCCCTCGAGACGTCGTGCCACTACGACCTGCGCCACGGCGAGGCGGTCGCCATCGGGCTGTGCTTCGCGGCCCGGCTGGCCCGGCGCCTGGGCCGCATCGACGACGACCGGGTGAAGGAGCACGATGCGGTCGTGGCCGGGTACGGCCTGCCCACGACCATTCCGGCGGGGCACGACGTCGGCACCCTGCTGACCCTCATGGCGCGGGACAAGAAGGCCATCACCGGCTTCACGTTCGCCCTCGACGGTCCCGCCGGCATCCAGGTGGTGGCTGACGTGGACCGGGCCGACGTGGTCGCGGCGCTGGAAGAGGTCGGCGCATGACTGGTCCGCCCGTCGTCCTGCTCCTGTCCGGCCCGAACCTCAACCTGCTGGGCGAACGGCAGCCGCTGATCTACGGAACGGCCAGCCTCGACGACCACGTGGCCACCGCCCGCCGTACCGCCGATGCCCACAACCTGGAACTGGAGCACGTCCAGTCCAACCACGAGGGGGCCCTGGTCGACGCCGTCCACGCCGCCCGCAACCGCTGCGCCGCCATCGTCGTCAACGCCGGCGCCCTGTCCCACTACGGGTGGTCGCTGCATGACGCCCTGGCCTGCTTCGAGGGGCCGGTCGTCGAGCTGCACCTCTCCAACCCTGAGGCCCGGGAGCCGTGGCGGCGCACGTCGGTCGTTTCCCCGGTGGCCACAGGTACGATTCAGGGGTTCGGAGGTCACGGTTACGAGCTCGCTGTGCTCGCCGTGGCCCGACTGCTGAAAGGAACGGCATGATCCCGATGGACGTGGCCGGCCGGGCGGCGCGCCTGCGCGAGCGCGTCGACGAAGCCGGCTGCGACGCCCTCCTGGTCACGCGCATGGTGAACGTCCGCTACCTGACCGGGTTCAGCGGGTCGGCGGCCATGCTCCTGGTACTGCCCGACCGCCTTGCCTTCGTGACCGACGGCCGCTACCGCGACCAGTCGGCCGAGGAGCTGGCGGCCGCCGGCGTGGAGGCCGACCTGCGCGTGGCCACGCAGTCGAAGGAGCTCCTCCAGGAGGCGGCCAAGGGATGGGTACGGATCGGCCTCGAAGCCGAGTCCGTGACGTGGGGCCAGCAGCAGCGGTTCGCGTCCGACTGGTTCCCCGACGCCGAGCTGGTTTCCACGTCCGGCCTGGTCGAGGCCCTCCGGCTCGTGAAGGACGCGGGTGAGGTCGACCGCATGGCCCGCGCCGCGGCCGCCGCCGACGCCGCCCTCGCCGCCGTCCGCCACCGGCTGGCCGACCGTCCCACCGAGAGCGAGTTCGCCCTCGACCTCGACGTCGAGATGCGCCGCCACGGCGCATCCGGCAGCAGCTTCGAGACCATCGTGGCCGCCGGTCCCAACGGGGCCAAGCCCCACCACCGGCCGAGCGACCGCCGGATCGAGGCGGGCGAGCTGGTCGTCATCGATTTCGGTGCCATCGTCGACGGGTACTGCTCGGACATGACCCGCACCCTGTGCGTAGGTGAGCCGGCCTCGACGACCGCCCGCCGCATGGTCGAGGTCGTGGAGGAGAGCCAGCGGGCCGGGGTCGCCGCCGTCAAGGCGGGCATGGAGGCCAAGGACGTCGACGAGGTGTGCCGCGCCGTCATCGCCGACGCGGGCTGGGCCGACGCCTTCCTGCACGGCACCGGCCACGGCGTCGGCCTCGAGATCCACGAGGCACCGCGGGTCGGTTCCACCTCCACCGAGACCCTGGCCGCCGGCTACGTCGTCACCGTCGAGCCCGGCGTGTACCTGCCCGAGCACGGCGGGGTCCGCATCGAGGACACGGTCGTCGTCACCGACGACGGCTGCCAGATCCTCACCAACGCCCCCAAGGAGCTTGTCGTCAGCGCATGAACGTCTCCACCAACGACCTCAAGAACGGCATGGCCCTCGACCTGCCCGAAGGCCTGGTCACCGTCGTCGAGTTCCAGCACGTGAAGCCAGGCAAGGGTGGGGCCTTCGTCCGCACCAAGCTCAAGAACGTGCGCACGGGTGCCGTCATCGACCGCACCTACCGGGCCGACGAGAAGCTGGAGCAGGCCATCATCGACAAGCGGGAGATGCAGTACCTCTACCGCGAGGGCGACCACTACGTGCTCATGGACAACACGAGCTACGACCAGATCAACGTCGACTCGGCCACGCTCGGCGAGTCCGGGAACTTCCTCAAGGAAGGTGACTCGATCGTGGCCCAGATGTACCGGGAGGAGGTGGTCGGCCTCGACCTGCCGGCGGCCGTCGAGCTGGCAGTCACCACCACCGAGCCCGGTGTGCAGGGCGACCGCGTGTCCGGCGCCCGCAAGCCCGCCACCCTGGAGACGGGCCTGGTCGTGCAGGTCCCCCTGTTCGTGAACATCGGCGATCGCGTCAAGGTCGACACGCGGTCAGGCGAGTACCTGACACGCGTGTGACATGAGCAACCGGCCTGCGTGGCCCGAACGCCGTGGGGGGCCCGGTTCGGGCCCGCCTCCGCCGGCGGCGCCCTCCCGCCGGCAGGCCCGGGAACGGGCGCTCTCGCTGCTCTACGAAGCCGAGACCAAGGACATGTCACCCGCCGACGTGGTGGCGGCGCTGCCGGTGGAGCCGGCGCCCTTCGCCGTGGAGCTGGTGGCGGGCGTCGGCCGCCACGGCGAGGAGGTGGACGGGTACATCCGCCGCTTCGCCCGGGGCTGGGCCCTGGAACGCATGCCCGCCATCGACCGTGCCCTGCTGCGCATGGGTGTGTACGAGCTGCTGCACCGTCCCGACGTGCCCACCGGGGCGGTGCTGTCGGAGGCGGTTGACCTGGCCAGCCGCTACTCGACCGACGACTCGGGCCGGTTCGTCAACGGCGTGCTGGCCCAGATCGCCAAGGAGGTGCGGCCCGAATGAAGCGGCGATTGGCGCTGGCCGCGACCGTCCTGCTCGTGGGGGCCCTCGGAACTGTCCCTCCGGCCCACGCCCAGGCGGGCGAGACGATCCGGTCGTTCGCCGTCACCCTCGAGATCCAGTCCGACGGCAGCCTCCGGGTGACGGAGCGCATCCGGTACGACTTCGGGTTCGCCGACCGCCACGGCATCCTCCGGGACATCCCCGTCCGTTACGAGTACGAGCCCGACCCCAAGTTCGAGCGGGTCCTGCGAATCAGCGACGTGTCGGTCTCGGCCAGCGCGGGCACGCCGGCGAATCTCAAGATCGAGGACTCGGGCCGGCTCAAGCGGTTCCGCATCGGCGACCCCGACACGACCATCAGCGGCGTCCACGACTACGTGATCGCCTACACGGTGCGGGGCGCCCTCAACGCCTTCGACGACCACGACGAGCTGTTCTGGAACGCCACCGGCAACGAGTGGGCGGCTCCCATCGACACCGCCGCCGTCGAGGTGCGGGCCCCCGGCGCCATCTCGCAGGTGGCCTGCTACCAGGGCGCGACGGGGAGCCGGCTGACGTGTGCCACGGCGACCAGCGACGGCTCGCGAGCCACGTTCGCGGAGGGGAACCTCGGGCCCTTCGAGGGCGTCACCGTGGTGGTCGGCCTGCCCAAGGGCACGGTGAACGTGCCTCCTCCCATCCTCGACGAGAAGTGGAGCTTCGAGCGGGCGTTCGAGGTCTCGCCCCTGACAGTCGGACTGAGCACCGGCGTCCTAGGCGTCGCCGGCATCGGTGTCTTCCAGCTGCTCCGCAAGGGCCGCGACCGGCGCTGGGCGGGCTCGCCCGTCGACGTGGTGTTCGGGAACGAGGTGGGCCGGGAGGAGGCGGTGCCGTTGTTCGGGCGGCCGTCCGACCCGGTGGAGTACGAGCCGCCCGACGTCGGCGGGAACAGAGTGCGGCCCGGCCAGGTGGGCACGCTGGTGGACGAGGTCGCCAACCCCCTCGACGTCACCGCCACCATCGTCGACCTCGCCGTCCGCGGGTACCTGAGGATCGAGGAGGAGCCCAAGAAGGGCTGGTTCGGCAAGGGCGACTGGGTCCTCACCAAGCTCAAGGAGCCCGACGACCTGCTCCGGTACGAGAAGAAGCTCCACGACGGCCTGTTCAAGGGCGGTCACGTGGTCGAGCTGTCGGACCTCAAGCGCAAGTTCGCCAACCGGCTGAAGGACGTGCAGAACGCCCTCTACGAGGACGCCATCGACGCCGGGTGGTTCAGTGGGCGCCCGGACAAGGTGCGGCTGGCGTGGCGGGCCGTGGGCGTGGTGGCCGTCATCGTGGCCTTCGTGGTGGCGGTGCTCCTCGTCGCCCTGACCCACCTGGGCCTCCTCGGCCTTCCCCTGGTCCTGTGCTCGTTGGTGCTGCTGTTCGGCGCCGGGCGTATGCCCCGCCGCACGCCCCAGGGCTATGCCGCCCTCCGCCGGGTCACCGGCTTCCGCCGGTTCATCGAAGAGAGCGAGAAGGAGCGGGCCCGGTTCGCGGAGCGGGCCAACCTGTTCTCGGAGTACCTGCCGTACGCCATCGTGTTCGGGGCCACCGAGAAGTGGGCGAAGGCCTTTTCCGGGCTGGAGGACGAGCTGGCGGCGTCCACCGCCGGCTGGTACGTGTCCGACCGCCCCTTCTCGACCGGAGCGTTCAGCGACTCGATGGACAGCTTCGCGATCACGACCTCGGGGACGATCGTCGCCACTGCCGCCTCGTCGGGCTCGAGCGGGTTCAGCGGCGGCGGTTCGTCGGGGGGCGGGTTCGGTGGAGGTGGCGGCGGGTCCTGGTAAGACGGGACCTGGTGATCGGGGCGACGCGCTCGGCCCATAGG
>JBOGID010000338.1:0-5790 GCA_050742295.1 Acidimicrobiales bacterium
GCCTCGCACTGCCCGTCATCACCCTCGCCCTACTGGCCTTCGCCCTGTCCGTCCCCCTGGCCGGCTCGGCTGCGGGCGGGCGGCTGGGCGCGGCGGCCGTCGTGGCCGCGGCCGGCGAGCTGATCGGCCGGTACCTGTTCTACGTGACCGTCGTGCCCTACCGCATGGCGGGCAACTTCTTCGGCAGCCGCTGATGGGCTACGCATCCGACGCGCAGGGCGGGGTGATGAACGAGACGCGCCGGCCCGACCGCTGGGTCCGCACCACGTGCGGCTACTGCTCGGTGGGCTGCGGGATGCTGGTCGGCGTCCGGGGCAACCGGGCCGTGAGCGTGATGGGGGACCCCGACCATCCCGTCAACACCGGGCGGCTGTGCCCCAAGGGCCTGTCCGAGCACCACACCATCGCCGCCGAGGGACGCCTCACCGCCCCCCTCTGGCACGGCCGCCCGACGACCTGGGACGACGCCATGGCCCGCATGGTGGGCGGGTTCCGCCAGCTCCTCGACGAGCACGGGCCCGACGCCGTGGCGGTGATCTCCACCGGCCAGCTGGTGACCGAGGAGTTCTACACGCTGGGCAAGCTCGTGCGGCTCGGCCTCGACATCCGCCACTCGGACGGCAACACCACCCTGTGCATGGCCAGCGCCGTGGCCGGCTACAAGCGCAGCTTCGGCACCGACGGCCCGCCCGGCTCCTACGCCGACATCGACGAGGCCGACTGCATCCTGCTGTTCGGGGCCAATGTGGCCGACAACCACCCCCTGCTGGCGCCCCGCATCCTCGACAACGCCGTCGCCACCGTCGTCGTGGTCGACCCGCGGGTCACCAAGACGGCGGGCATGGCCGACGTCCATCTCGCCATCAAGCCCCGCACCGACATCGTCCTGCTCAACGGCATGATCAGGCTGCTCATCGACGAGGGCCTGGTCGACCGGCGGTACGTCGACGCCCACACCGAGGGCTTCGCCGAGCTCGCGGCCCACGTCGCCGGCTACGACCTCGGTCGGGTCGCGGTCGAGTGTGGCGTCGACGGCGAGCTGATCCGCAGGGCGACGCTTGCCTTCGGGCGGGCCGAGCGGGGGTTCGTGGGCTGGACCATGGGCGTCAACCACTCGGTCCAGGGCACCGAGACGGTCACCCTCCTCAACACCCTCTGCCTGATCACCGGGAACATCGGGCGGGCGGGCGCCGCCCCCCTGTCGATCACGGGACAGTGCAATGCCATGGGCGTGCGGGAGTCGGGCGGCACGGCCTCGCTCCCCGGCTACCGGTCCTTTGACAACCCCGACGACCGGGCCGAGCTCGCCGCCCGCTGGGGCCTCCCCGTCGGACGCATCCCCTCGGCGCGGGGCCGCGCCTACCCCGACATCATCGACGGCGTCCTCGACGGGACGATCAAGGGCCTGTGGATCATCGCCACCAACCCGCCCGTCTCGTTCCCCAACCGGGCAAGGCTGGAACGGGCCCTGCGCCAGCTCGACCTGCTCGTGGTGCAGGACGGCTTCCACACCCCGACCACGGCCCTGGCCCACCTCGTGCTCCCGGCCGCCATCTGGGGCGAGAAGGACGGGACGTACACGAACTCGGAACGGCGCGTGTCCAGGGTCCGCAAGGCGGTCGAGCCGCCCGGCCTGGCGAAGTCGGACTTCGACATCTTCCTGGCCGTGGCCCAGGCCGCGGGCGTGCGCGACGAGCTGTTCGGCGGCTGGACCGGCCCCGAGGACGCCTTCCGTGAGTGGGGCCGCATCTCGGCGGGACGGCCGTGCGACTACAGCGGCATGTCGTGGGACACGGTCGAGGCCAGCGGCGGCCTGCAGTGGCCGTGCCCGCCCGGGTCGCCCGGCACGGCCAGCCTCTATACCGACGGCCGGTTCAACACGCCCAACGGCAAGGCCAGGTTGTGGTGCGTCACGCCCCGGCCCATCGCCGATGCCCCCGACGACCGCTTCCCGTTCCTGCTCAACACCGGCCGCACCGTCGAGCATTGGCACACCCGCACCAAGACGGGCCGCGTCGACATCCTCGAGCAGCTGGCGCCCGAAGGCTGGGTCGAGATGAACCCGGCCGACGCCTGCCGGCTGGGCGTGGGGGCGGGCGACCCCGTGCGGCTGGTTTCGAGAAGGGGGTTCGTGGAAGGGATCCCCGTCCGGGTCACGGCGACGGTGCGCGAGGGCGAGGTGTTCGTCCCCTTCCATTACGACGAGCTGTGCGTCAACCGCCTGACGGTCGACGAGTTCGACCCCATCTCCCGGGAGCCCAACTACAAGCAGTCCGCCGTCCACATCGAGTCGATGGCCGTTGCCGCGAAAGGTGGTTCGTGAACAAGGGCCTACGCAGCCTGTTCTCCCTCCGCGGCCGCTACCGCGTGCTGCACGCCACCACGTTCGCCTTCTTCCTGTCGTTCGTCGTGTGGTTCAACTTCGCGCCCTTCGCCGGCGCCATCGGCAAGGACCTCGGCCTCACCAAGGCCCAGCTGGCGACCATCGGCATCTGCAACCTGGCTCTCACGGTGCCGGCCCGCCTCTTCGTCGGGATGCTCCTCGACCGCTTCGGCCCCCGGCGCCTCTACGCCGGCCTGCTCGTCATGGCCGTGGTGCCGAACACCGTGTTCGCCCTGGCCCACTCCTTCCCCGTCCTGGTCGGCGCCCGCCTGGCCGTGGGCCTCGTGGGCGCCGGCTTCGTGGTCGGGATCCGGATGGTGTCGGAGTGGTTCGAGAGCGAGGACATGGGGACGGCCGAAGGGATCTACGGCGGGTGGGGGAACTTCGGCTCGGCCGCCGCCGCCCTCGCCCTGCCGACCATCGCCACCGCCATCG
Source organism: Acidimicrobiales bacterium (assembly GCA_050742295.1). Taxonomy (GTDB): domain Bacteria; phylum Actinomycetota; class Acidimicrobiia; order Acidimicrobiales; family AC-14; genus JAHFUQ01. Next base: position 2,819 of record JBOGID010000338.1, read on the forward strand.
CCGGCGGGCCCGGTGCCTGGCGGTGGGGCGTCGGGGTCTCCGGTGCGGTGGCCGCCGTCTACGGCCTCATCTACCTGTTCCTCGTGGCCGACACGCCCGACGGCATGACCTACCTCCGCCCCCGCCGCCAAGGTGCGCTCGAGGTCACGTCCCGCCCGGCCGTCTTCGGGCTGGCCCTCCTGCAGCTGCCGGTCGTCGGCGTCCTCGCCCTCGTCGCCCTGCGGGTCGAGCGCGCCGGCGTGATCGACGAGGGTGCCCTGCAGGCGACCTGGGCCCTGCTTGGGGTGTTCGGCGTGTTCCTTGTCGCCACCGTGCTCCGCGTCAACCGGGCCGCGCTCCGCAACGAGTACCCGCCGTCGGAGCGGTACGCCTTCCTGCCCGTGGTGATCCTCTCCCTCGCCTACTTCGTGACGTTCGGCGCCGAGCTGGCGGTCATCTCCCTGCTCCCGACGTTCTTCGCCGACACGTTCGGCCTGACCGTCGCCGCCGCCGGCGCCGCCGGCTCGGCCTTCGCCTTCACCAACCTGGTCACCCGCCCGGGAGGAGGCGTCCTCTCCGACCGGCTCCCCCATCGCCGGCGAACGCTCGGCGCTCTCCTGGTGGGCACGGCGGTCTCGTTCCTGGTCATGACCCAGCTCTCCGCCGCCTGGCCCGTGGCCGCCGGCATCGCCCTCGTCGCCCTGGCGTCGGTCTTCGTGCAGGGGGGCAACGGCGCCGTCTTCGCCATGGTGCCGCTGGTGCGGCGCCAGGTCGGGGGCCAGATCGCGGGGATCGCCGGGTCGTACGGGAACGTGGGCGGCATCACCTTCTCCCTCCTGCTGTTCTTCACGGTGGACGCCGCCCATCCCGGCGGCGACACCCGGCTCCTGTTCCTCACCATCGCCGTGTGCGCCGCCGTCGCCGCCGGGCTGTGCCGGCTGCTGCCCGACTTCGAGTCGGACGCGGCCGAGGTCACGGCCGAGGCCGAGCGGATCGCTGCCGCCGCCGCCGAGGAGCACATCCGGTAGGTCACTGCCTCACGGGCGGGGCCGCCACCGTGTGCGGGCTTCGACCTTCGCCGTTCACCGGGCGGCAACGGCTGCAACACACGGCTCGGCTTCACTTCGACCATGAGCGAGATGCACCGGCGCGACTTCCTCGTAGCGGCGGGTGCCACCGCCCTGGGCGCGCTGCTGGCCGCCTGCGGCAACGCCAAGGACGTCCCCAATGCGACGGGCGTGACGACGGCCGGTGGTGCGGCCGGTGGTGCGGCCGGTGGGCAGGGGAGCAAGCCCGTCCGCAAGGTGAAGCTGGGGTTCATCGCCCTCACCGACGCCTCGTCGGTGATCATGGCCAAGGAGCTGGGCTACTTCGCCGAGCGGGACCTCGACGTCGAGGTGATCAAGCAGGCGTCCTGGCCCGCCACCCGCGACGCCCTCCTCAACAACCAGATCGACGGCTGCCACGGCCTGTACACGCTGCCCTCGTCGGTGGCGACGGGCATCGGCGGCAACAGCACCCGCGACCTGCGCATCGCCATGATGCTGAACAACAACGGCCAGGCCATCACCCTCAGCAAGGACTACGCCGCCATCGGCTACGGCGACCCGGCCAAGGCCAGGTCGATCCTCGAGAGCCGGGACGCGCCGTCGATGGCCATGACGTTCCCGGGCGGCACCCACGACCTGTGGCTGCGTTACTGGCTCCTCGCCACCAAGGCCAACCTGGCCAACGTCAAGATCAGCCCCGTCCCCCCCGCCCAGATGGTGCAGAACATGAGCGTCGGCAACGTTGACGGCTACTGCGTGGGCGAGCCGTGGGGGGCGGTCGCCGTCCACCAGGGCATCGGCTTCACCCACATCGCCAGCCAGGACATCTGGCTCAACCACCCCGAGAAGGCGCTGGTGGTGACCGAGAAGTTCGCCACCGAGCAGCGGGACACGTTGAAGGACGTGATGGGCGCCGTCCTCCAGGCCAGCAAGTGGATCGACGACCCCGCTAACCGCTCCAGGGCGGCCGAGACGGTTGCGCCCGAGAACTACATCAACGCCCCGGCGGCCGACATCCGGGGCCGGCTCACGGGCCTCTACGACCTGGGCGGCGGGCTGGGCACCAGGGACTACAAGGGCGAGCAGATGCAGTTCTCCCGCAACGGCCAGGTGAACTTCCCCCGGCGCGGCCACCTCATCTGGGCCATGTCCCAGTACGTGCGCATGGGGCTGCTCAAAGAGGCGCCGCCCTACCAGCAGATCGCCGACCAGCTCGTCCTGACCGACCTCTACGCCGAGGTGGCCAGGGCCGAGGGCATCCCCATCCCCGACGACGACATGGCCCCGTTCGAGATCCGCCTCGACAAGACGATGTTCGATCCCCGCAAGCCCGACCAGGAGACGAAGCGCCTGTGACCGATCTCAAGACCCAGGACCTGATCGAGAGCCCGCCCGGTCCGGCCCCGCCCCTCGACTTGGCGCCGCCGGGCGCGTCGCCGGGGCCCGCCCGGCTCCGGCGCGCCGCGTCGACGGCGGGGATCGCCGCCCTCGGCTTGGGCACGTTCGTCGTGCTGTGGGCGTGGGGCTCGACCTACAGCCGGGAGCTGCCGTCGCCCGCGACCGTGTTCGGGACCCTGCGGGACCTGATCTCGTCGCCGTTCTACGACAACGGCCCCAACGACAAGGGCATCGCCGTGTACCTGGCGGCTTCGCTGGGGCGGGTGTTCAAGGGGTTCGTGGCGGCGGCCGCAGTCGGCATCCCCCTCGGCCTCCTGCTGGGCGCCAGCAAGTGGGCGTGGCGGGCCGCCAACCCGGTGGTGCAGCTGCTGCGGCCCGTGTCGCCGCTGGCCTGGTTCCCCATCTGGCTGGTGATCCTCAAGGACGCCCCCAAGGCGGCCGTGTGGGTGATCTTCATCACCGCCCTGTGGCCGATCGTCCTCAACACGGCGGCCGGTGCCGCGGCCATCCCCAAGGACCACCGCAACGTGGCCCGGGTCTTCAAGT
>JBOGID010000339.1:0-2617 GCA_050742295.1 Acidimicrobiales bacterium
GCTCCACGCGCCCGTCGCGGTCAGGGCCACCTCGCCCACGTAGCGGGCCGATGCCGCGCCGGCTGGCGGCGAGCCAGGCCCCGGGGTCACGGCGCCACCGGCGGCCAGGGTGACGTCGCCGTGGCCGGAGGGTTTCCCGGCGAGGTCGACATTGGACCACCATGTTCCGGCCAGGCCCGCCACGGCGGCGCCGGCGATCTGGTCGTAGGTGGTCGAGACGTGTGCGGGAAGCTCGGCCGTGCAGGAGCCATTGGGCTGGCCGTTCGACCCGAAGCAGCTGGCGGGCGCCGGCCCGTAGGCGTGGCTGACGCGGCCCGTGGGGTGGGCCCGACTAGCGTCGGCGTCGTATAGCAAGGTCTGGAGGCGGTCGGCGGGGTCGGTGGTGGAAGTCAGGCGGTCGGCGCCGTCCCAGGAGAACTCCGTGTCCTTGCCGGTGGCGTCGATGTCCTTGAGGACGCGCCCGCCGCCGTCCATCTCGACCGTGCGGTTGACGCCGCTCAGGCCGAGCACGGTCACCTCCGTCTTGGCGGCCGACGGGTAGGCGAAGGTGTGGCCGGGGCGGTCGGCGCCCGGGGTCGGGGCGGGTAGGGTCACAGAGGCCACCCGGCCAGAACCGTCGTAGGTGACCACCGTGCGGGCGGCCGGGACGTCGGTCACCCCGGTGAGCGCCGTGGCGGCAATTGCGTCGGCCGCCAGGGGGGACCGGACATCGCTCACGCGGCCACCGGTGTACCCGAAGTCCGTCACGGCGTCGCCCGGGTCGACGATGCGGGCCAGCTGGCCGGCGCGGTAGTGCAGCGCGGTGCTGGTGGCGTCCCAGTAGTCGACCTTGCACAGCATGTCGGCCGGTGGGGCTGCGTCGAAGCCGAGGCCGGCGGGCGGGGCGGGGCAGGTGTCCCGGCCCGCGTACCGAAGGAACATGGTCCGCTGGCCCATGGGGAGGTTGTCCCGGTCGTCGTGGAACTTGAGTGGCGGTCCTCCGTCTCGAACCTGCCGTGAGGCAAGCTTCGGGAGTTCTCAAACAACCGAGAGAAGGAGGACCACCAACCATGTCAGCGTCTCACATCACCACGGCCCCAGCGGCGAAGACTGCCGGCTCGAAGAAGGCGGCAGCGAAGGACGGCCAGAAGAAGGCGAAGTTGACCATCCTTCCCGGCGTCGGCCTGATCGACCTCGACGACCCCGGCGTCGCCGGCAAGCTGGCGGAGCGTCTCGCCGGCAAGGTGGGCGACCAGCTCGTGCTGTTCGCCCAGCGGATGCAGGAAGGGCTACTCGCCGCCTCCGTCGCCATCGGCCTCGACGTGATGGCCGAGTTCATGGAGGCGGAGGTCACGGAAGTCGCCGGGCCGAAAGGCAAGCACAACGCCGGGCGGGCCGCCTACCGCCACGGCGGCGAGGACGCCACCGTCGTGCTCGGCGGTCGCCGGGTGGAGGTCCGCCGGCCCCGGGTGCGGAGCACCGACGACCGGGAGCTGCACCTGGAGTCCTACGAGACGTTCGCCTCTGCCGACCTGCTCACCGCCCACACCGTCGCCGCCATGATGGCCGGGCTGTCCACCCGCCGCTACGAGAAGGCGCTCGAGCCCGTGGGCACGGAGGTGGCCGAGAAGGCGAGCTCGACGTCGCGGTCGTCGGTGAGCCGGCGGTTCGTGTCCGCCACCGCCGAGCGCCTGGCCGAGTTCCGCGCCCGGCCCCTCGACGACGCGAAGTGGCTGGTCATCTTCGTCGACGGCTTCGACTTCGCCGGCCACACCATGGTGGGGGCCCTCGGCGTGACCGCTGATGGCACGAAGGTACCGCTCGGGGTCGTCGAGGGCTCGACCGAGAACGCCAGCGTCGTGCGCGGGCTTGTGGCGGGGCTCCGTGACCGCGGAGTCGACGACAGCGACGGGATCCTCTTCGTCCTCGACGGCGGCAAGGCGCTCACGAGGGCGGTGAAGGACGTGTTCGGCGACAAGGCGATCATCCAGCGTTGCCGACTCCATAAGGAACGGAACGTCGCCGACCACCTCCCCGAGGCCGAACGCCTGTGGGTGCTGCGAAAGATGCGCCAGGCGTGGCGCAACCCCGACGCCGCCGAGGCCGAACGCGATCTCCGTGAGCTCGCCGGCCGTCTGGAGCGGATCAACCCCGACGCGGCCGGCAGCTTGCGCGAAGGCCTGGCCGAGATGTTCACCGTCACCCGCCTCGGGGTGCGGGGGACGTTGCTGGCCACGGTGATGTCGACCAACCCCGTCGAGTCGATGATCGAGATCGTGCGCAACCACGCCCGCAACGTGAAGCGCTGGCAGCCGGGCGACATGCGCCTGCGATGGGCCGCCGCCGGCATGCTGGAGGCCGCCGGCCAGTTCCGCCGGATCAAGGGCTACAGCCAGCTGCCCCAACTCGCGCAAGCGATCAAGAGCGCGATCTCGAAGACCACCGATTCCACCGTTCCTGTCACACCGGCGGCGTAGTATCAGCAGTGGAGGCCGTCACCAAGTTCTACGGCCAGCGGGACATCCTCTCGCTCGGAGTCGAATGCCAGCCCAGGTGGCGGTGCGTCGGGACAGGGCCGGCGGAGCCGGCCCTGTGCGCACCGGGGCAACGCGGATGCAAACGCGGAACGGTCCCCAAT
>JBOGID010000340.1:0-13852 GCA_050742295.1 Acidimicrobiales bacterium
CGGTGGGGCCGCAGCCGGAGCGGCGGCGGCGGGAACCGTGAAGCTCGTCGACGGGGCCAACATCTACGTCACCGACGCGTCGGGCAACGTGGTCAAGGTCACGACCTCGGACGCGTCGCGGTTCACCAAGTCAGGTCCGGGCTCCCTCTCCGACGTCCGCCCCGGTGACCCCGTGATCGTCCAGGGCCAGCGCGGCGAGGACGGCACGGTCGCCGCCAGCGAAGTGACCAGCACCGCCGCAAGCCGGTAGCGGGCTCGCGGATGTCCAGAGCTGTATCGCTTGTGACGATCCTGGAGGTTGGCCCGTCTCCGGGGGCATAGTGATGCGGTGGACGCTCTCCGTGCGGAAGGTGTGCGACAGAATGGTCCCGTGGCCAGCGAGGAACGGCTCGCCGACGCCTATGCCGCCCTGGCCCAGGGCCGGTGGGGTGACGCCCGCGGGGCGTTCGAGCAGGCGCTCGCGAACGGCGAGACGGCTGAGGGCCATTTCGGGCTGGCGGCGGCGTTGTGGTGGCTGGGCGAGAACCAGGCCTGCGTCGACCGGTGCAGCCACGCCTACTCCCTGTTCTGCCGATCCGGCGACGTTGAGAGCGCGGCGCAGTGCGCGGTGTGGCTGGCGATCACCTACAAGGCGAACTTCGCCAACTTCGCGGCAGCCAACGGCTGGATCGGCCGAGCCGAGCGGCTGCTGCAGGCTGTCGAGCCAGGGCCGCTGCACGGCTGGGTGTGGGTAGCCCGCGCCTACCGCATGGCCGACCTCGACGGCGCCGAGGACCTGGCCGCGCGGGCGGTCGAGGTGGCCAGGTCGGCCGGCGATGTCGACCTCGAGCTGGTCGCGCTGGCGCAGCTCGGGCTCGTCCGGGTGGGCAAGGGCGAGACCGACGCGGGCTTCGCGTTGATCGACGAGGCGATGGCGGCCGCGCTGGCCGGCGAGCGCTCCAGCCTGGACACCGTCGTCTACGCCTGCTGCGACATGCTCAACGCCTGCGAGCTGGCCAGCGACATCGAGCGGGCCGCGCAGTGGTGCGCGGTGGCCGACGACTTCGTGGCCACCTATGGCTGCCCGTTCCTCTACGCCGAGTGCCGCATCTTCTACGGAAGCGTGCTGACCGCCAAGGGAAGGTGGGACGACGCCGCACGCGAACTGGGCGCGGGCCTACGGATCACCGACGGCGCCTGCCCGGGTCTGCACGCCAAGGCGCTGACCCGCCTGGCCGGCCTGCGCATCCGTCAAGGTCGCCTCGAGGAGGCCGAGCAGTTGCTGGCCCATCTCGGCGAAGGTGTCGAGGCCCAAGCCGAGGAGGCGCTGTCGCTCGGGGCGCTGCTGCTGGCCCGGGGCGATGCGCCAGCAGCCAGCCGCAACCTCGAACAGCGGCTGCATCATCTCGAGGAGCACCGCTCGCATCTCGCCGCCGCCCTCGACCTTCTCGTCGACGCCCACCTCGCCACCGGCGACCTTGAGGGGGCGGGTGTCGCCGCTCGGCGGCTGGCGGACATCGCGTCGTCGGTGCGGGCCGACCGGGTCGCGGCGATGGCGGCCGGCGCCGAGGGGCGCTTGTCGCTGGCCCGGGGGGACCCTGAGGCGGCTGTCGGCCACCTGGAGGCCGCGCTCGGCATGTGGTCCCGTCTGGAGCTGCCCTTCGAGCTGGCCCGGACCCGGTTCGAGCTCGGCCGCGTGCTCGCCTTGAGCCAGCCCGATGTGGCCATCGACCACGCCCGCCGCGCCTTGGCCGCGTTCGAGACCCTCGGCGCCGCCCTCGATGCTGACCGCGTCGGCGCGTTCCTCCGCTCCCATGGAGTCGCCGCCGGCGCCGGCCCCAGGGGAATCGGGTTGCTCACGGCGCGGGAGCAGGAGGTGCTGCGACTCCTCGGGGGGGGACTGTCGAACCCCGAGATCGCGGCGCGGCTCTATGTGAGCCGCAAGACCGCGTCACATCACGTGAGCAGCATCCTGACCAAGCTCAACCTGCGCAACCGCGCCGAGGCCGCCGCCTACGCAGTCGGAGCGCTCGGCCCGCCTCACGGGAGGTCCGGGCCGCGCTGAGCGCCGCCGACCGGGACGCCAAATAGGGCAGCTGCCCGATGCTCGCTCGCAGCCCGGGCTGCACGATATGCCCATGACGACCTCGACCGGATCCTCCGAGTCCTTCCAGATCCCCATCGAAGCAGCCGAGTTCTACGAGTCCGCTTTCGTCCCGGCGTTCTTCGCCCAATGGGCGCCGGTCCTCTGCCATGTGGCTGGGGTTGCCCCGGGCCAGCGCGTTCTCGACGTCGCCTGCGGAACGGGCATCGTCGCCCGGACCGCCGCCGACCTCGTCGCGCCCGACGGGACGATCGTGGGCCTCGACCTGAACGAGGCGATGCTCACGGTTGCACGCCGCGTCCGACCCCACATTGAGTTCCACCAGGGCGACGCCAGCGCGCTCCCGTTCCCGGACGAGTCCTTCGACACCGTCCTGTGCCAGATGGCGCTGATGTTCTTCCCGGACCGCCCCAAGGCGCTGCGGGAGATGGCCCGGGTCGTCACCACCGAGGGAACCGTCGCCGTCGTGGTCCCGGGCGGCCTGGACGCCCAGGCCGCCTTCGCGCCGTTTGTCGCCATGGCCGCCCGCCATGCCGGCCCCGAGGCCATGTCGCTGCTGAGCACCTACTTCGTGTGCGGCCACCTCGACCAGCTCACCGGCCTCGTCGAGTCCGCCGGGCTGCGGATCACGACCGCCCGCACCCAACTCGGGACCTACCGGGCCCCTTCCGTCGACGCGTTCGTGACCACCGAAGTCGAGAGCACCCCGCTCCTCGAGCGGATCTCCGATGACGTGTACGGGCGCATCCGCGCCGACGCCCACGAGGTTCTGGCGCCGTTCACTACCTCCGACGGCAACGTCGAGGCTCCCTTCGAGTGCAACCTCGTGGCGGCACGTCGGCCATGAGCGACGTCACCGCCGGATCCGTCCTCCCTCTCCGCCCCGCCGTGGGCTCGGTTGGTTAGTACTCGTAGTAGGTCTACGCCTGTCCCGAGACATCGCTCGGTACGGGTGGCCCCTTCGGGGCAGTCGGGCACGCGAGGCGGGATGGCACGGCCTAGTTTCGCCTGATGGTCGATGACTTCAGCGCGAGTTGTGCCGGCATGCTGACGGGGACCTGCGACTGCGTGGACCGGTTGGTGCTCAACGCCTACTTCCCCATGGGCCACGGCCCGGGGGGCTTCGGGGTGTGGTGGCGGCGGTTGCACGGCGGCAGCGACGAGGAGCTGGACGACACCCACCTGATGCGCATGGCCGGGCGGTTCTCCCGGCGGGTGCGTGCGTCGGCCAAGGCGCAGGGCACCCCGGTCATCGACTGCGGGCGGGACGTTCGCAAGCACCGGCTGGCCGAGGAGCACTTGGCCACCCACGACGTCGGCACCGGGGTGTTCCTCATCCTCGTGGCACGGGCCCCCGCGACGGTGTGGGAGGTCAAGCGCTCCAAGACGGGGGTGATCGTCAACCTGGCCAAGAAGACGGCGTTCGTCAACCACGACTCCTTCCACGTCATGGACCCCGACTGGGGCCACCTGACCATCAAGATGTCGGGGCACCCCCCGTTCGGGGCGCAGGTCATCCTCAACGGCCACCAGCACGTGGCCTGCGGGGCGAAGGCGGCGGGGATAGGTTTCACCAAGGAGGGCAACTGCTCCACCGCGGTTGCCGACCCCGATGGCCTGGCGCGGGTCGCCCACCACCCTCGGGACCACACGCGTCGGCGGGATCGACCTCAACAAGGCCCGGGCCCGGTCGGCCATGGCGGCTGTTGTGGCCCTCTCGGCCGCCCCTGACGGGTTCACCGTCGGCGACCTCGCCGTCAGGGCCCGGGCCATGGCAGGCCTGGCCGAGGGCGACTACACCGTCCGCCAGGCCGCCTACGACCTGCGCAAGCTCCGGGCCAAGAACCTCGTCACCAAGGCCGGGAACTCACGGCGCTACCTCGTGCCACCCGACGCGGCCCGCACCATGACGGCGCTGCTGGTCCTGCGCGAACACGTCCTCGGGCCCATCCTGGCCGGGTGCCGCGTCCCCATGCGAGGCCGTCGCCCGAACACGTGGACCGCCGTGACGGGCACTACGAGGCGCTCAAGCGCGACATGACCGCCCTCTTCGCCGAGCTCGGCCTTACCGGGGGAGGCGCTGCCGCGGCATAGACAACATCTTGTCGATCTTCGGCGCCAAGCGCCTAGGATTAGGAGACTGCTGATTAAACCCTCATTTCGCGCCCGACGGCGTGTTCATACCCAGCCGGTCACTGTAAACAAGCTGGTCAGTGGCCGACCTGCCTTTGACCAGCCCCTTTGCGTCGCACGAAGGCCTCCAACCGGGCGGTCGGCCGCCGGACGAGGGCTTTGACACCAGCCTCCTCTAGGCCCGGTCACCGAGCAGCCCCGCCGCGGCCAGGCGGTCGACGTGGTCGCTGAACACGCCGTCGATGCCCATGCGGGCCAGCTCGCGGATCTCCCGTTCGTGCTGGGCGTCCCAGCCGAAGGCGAGCCGTTCGAAGCGGTGGAACAGGGCCACCAGGCCGCCTGACCACTCGGTGCGGTGCAGGTTCACGGCGTCGATCCCCGTGGACGCCAGCTCGGCGGCCCGCCGTTCCATCCCTCCCTTCACGTCCCGGGACCGGGTGCTGTTCACCAGGCGGACGTCGGGGAACTCCTCCCGCCAGGCCGCCAGCAGCCTGTGGTCGGGCTGGCACAGCCACAGCCGCTTGGTCGCCGCCGGCCCCGCGGCCCGGGCCACCCCGACGGCGGCGGGCGCCGTCCGCACGTCCCGGATGTCGAGGCTCAGGTCGAAGTCGGTGCCGCACGCCTCGTAGAGGTCGGCCAGGGTGGGGATGGACGGGGGCAGCGCCGACCGCCGCACGTCCGAGATCCGGCGGCGCCGCAGGCCGCGTGACGCCAGCCCGTCGTGGTCGAGCACGACCACGTCGTCGGCCGTCAGCCAGGCGTCGGACTCCAGGCCCGTGGCCCCCAGTTCGAGGGCGTGGCGGAACGCCTCGATGGTGTTCTCGGGGCGGTGGGCCCGGCCGCCACGGTGGGCGAAGGCGATCGGAGGGCGGCGGAGGGGCTCGACGGCCCGGGACTCTAACCCCAGTGTTCTGCGTTCGGGCCACGCAGGCCGGGGCAAGTAGCATCCGCGCCCATGGAAGCGCTGTGGCTGCTGCCCGCCGTCGTGCTCGTCGTCGGCATCTACTTCCTGGCCCGGTCGGTGATGCGCCTCAACTCGGCCATGGCCGAGGTCCGCGAGGGGCTGGCCCAGCTCGGCGAGATGGGGCCCCGGCTGCAGCGCCTGGCCGGCGACATGAGCGAGCTGTCCCAGTCCATCGAGGAGAAGCGCCGCCAGTAAGCTCCGGCCATGCCCTCGTCGCTGGGTCCGGCGGAGATCCTGGTCATCCTGGTCGTCGCCCTCATCGTCCTGGGCCCGGCCAAGCTGCCCCAGGCCGGGCGCCAGGTGGGCAAGGCCCTCTCCGAGCTGCGGCGGTGGACGACCGACGTGAAGTCCGAGGTCAAGACGGCCTTCGACGTGGAGGCGGCCCTCAACGAGAAGCCGCCCTCCTACGACGACTACCCCGACAGCATGCTCGTGCAGCAGGCCGCGGCCCCGGCGCCCGCGCCCGACCCGGAGCCACCCCGACCGGTGGACCTCACCAAGCCGGCCGACCGGGCCGCCTCCACGCCCTCCAGCACGGCCGAGCCCGACCGGTTGTAGGCCGGCGGTCCACCTCCGGGGAGGACGGCCATCGCCACGTTCATGGGTGATCCGGAACACGGTGACCTCGGTGCGCGCATGTCGCTCGTCGAGCACCTCACCGAACTGCGCCGGCGCATCATCATCTGCGTCATCGCCGTCGCCGTGGGCGGCGTCGTCGCCTTCATCCTCTACGAGCGCATCCTCGACCTGCTGAGCGGTCCCTACAACGAGATCACCAACCGGGAGCGGCCGTTCCTCATCACCGACCCGCTCGAGGGGTTCACCACCCGGCTGAAGATCGCAGCCTTCGGGGGGCTGACGCTGGCCTCGCCCGTCGTGCTGTGGCAGGTGTGGCGGTTCATCACGCCCGGGCTGCACAAGCACGAGAAGAAGTACGCCATCCCGTTCATCATCGCCTCGATCCTGCTGTTCCTCCTCGGGGCGGTGCTGGCCATGGTGACGTTCGACAACGCCCTGCGCTTCCTGGTGGCCGTGGGCGGCGACGAGTTGGACGCCTTCTTCAGCCCGTCCAAGTACCTGAACCTGGTCGTGCTGATGATGGTGGCGTTCGGCGTGGCCTTCGAGTTCCCGGTGTTGCTCGTCTTCCTGCAGCTGGCCCGGGTGGTGACCAGCCGCCGCCTGCGGAAGTGGCGCCGGCCGGCGGCGGTGGTGATCGTCGCCGTGGCCGCCGTCATCACACCCAGCCAGGACCCGTACTCCCTGTTCGCCATGGCCGTCCCCATGTACCTGTTCTACGAGGGGGCGATCGTCATCGGCCGGATCCTCAAGCGATGAAGCGGGACGAGTTCGCGGCCGGCTACCCGTTCGCCCTCGACGACTTCCAGGTCGAGGCGATCGACGCCCTCGACCGGGGCGAGTCGGTGCTGGTGGCCGCGCCCACGGGGTCGGGCAAGACGGTGGTGGCCGAGTACGCCGTGGCCAAGGCCTTAGACGAGGGCGGGAAGGCCTTCTACACCACGCCCCTGAAGGCCCTGTCGAACCAGAAGTACGGCGACCTGGTGCGGGCCCACGGGGCCGACCGGGTCGGCCTGCTGACGGGCGACAACGCCGTGAACGGGGACGCCCCCGTCGTGGTCATGACCACCGAGGTCCTGCGCAACATGATCTATGCCGGGTCCCCGACGCTGGACAACCTGCGCTACGTCGTGCTCGACGAGGTCCACTACCTGGGCAACGAGTACCGGGGGTCGGTGTGGGAGGAGGTCATCATCCACTCCCCGCCCGAGGTGGGGCTGGTGGCCCTGTCCGCCACCGTGTCCAACGCCGAGGAGCTGGCCGACTGGATCGAGACGGTGCGGGGCACGACGGCCGCCGTCATCGAGGAGCGGCGTCCCGTCCAGCTCAACCAGCTCTACCTGGTCGGGGACCGGGAGTCGGAGCGGCTGCACCTGCTCCCCACCTTCGTGGACGACCGGCCCAACCCCGAGGCCGCCCGCCTGGATTCGAGCTCGGTGGGGCGGGGCGGTGGCGACAAGGACCGGTGGCGGCGGCCCCGGGGGCGGCTGCACACGCCCCTGCGGGCCGACGTGGTGGAGCGGCTCGACGAGGAGGCGATGCTGCCCGCCATCTACTTCATCTTCAGCAGGGCCGCCTGTGACGACGCCGTGCGCCAGTGCCTCGACTTCGGGCTGCGGCTGACCACGCCCGAGGCACGGGAGCAGATCCGGGCGATCGCCGAGGCCAAGGTCGACATGCTCTCCGACGACGACCTGCGGGTGCTGGGGTACGGCTCGTGGCTGGCCGGACTGGAAGCCGGGTTCGCGGCCCACCACGCCGGGATGGTGCCGCCGTTCAGGGAGGCGGTGGAGGCGGCGTTCGCAAAAGGCCTGGTCAAGGCGGTCTTCGCCACCGAGACGCTGGCCCTGGGCATCAACATGCCGGCCCGGTCGGTGGTGATCGAGAAGCTGTCCAAGTTCACCGGGGAGCGCCACGAGTTCCTGTCGCCGGGGGAGTACACCCAGCTCACGGGCCGTGCCGGGCGGCGGGGGATCGACGAGGTCGGCAACGCCGTCGTGCTGTGGTCGCCGTTCGTGCCCTTCGACCAGGTGGCGGGCCTGGCCTCGACCCGCACGTACACGCTGACCTCGTCGTTCCGCCCGACCTATAACATGGCCGCCAACCTGGTGCGGCGCTACCCGCCCGACGCCGCCCACCACCTGCTCAACCTGTCGTTCGCCCAGTACCGGGCCGACCGCGACGTGGTGCGGCTCGAGGCCCAGCTGGAGAAGTCGGAGAAGGTGCTGGCCGGGTACCGGCGCGATGGCTGCTGCGAGCTGGGCGACGTGGCCGAGTACCGATCGCTGGCGCAGACCCCGGTGGCGCCCGCCGCGCCCGTCCGCAACCCCCTCGACCAGATCCGGTTGGGGGACGTGATCGTCGTGGAAGGCGGCAAGTCGGGGGGGCCGGCGGCGGTGGTGTCGGTGTCGCACCGGCGCGGGGGCGAGATGCGGATGGGGGCGGTGACGCCCGAGCGACGGTACCTGTCGCTGTCGGGGCGGGACTTCCCGGTGGCGCCAGCCGTGGTCGGTCACGTGAACCTGCCGTCGCCCTACGCGCCCCGCAGCCCGTCGTTCCAGCGGGAGGTGGCCCAGTCGTTGGGTCGGGCCAAGCTGCGTCCCGCCCGGCGCCCGTCGCCGGCCCACCGTGACGAGGCCGAGGCGCAGGGACGGGCGGCGGGCCACCCCGTGCACGCCTGCCCGGACCGGCGGCGCCACCTGCGGGCCCTGGAACGGGCCGAGCGGCTGGAGAAGGACGTCCGCCGCCTCGAACGGCGGATCGAGGGCCGGACGGAGTCCCTGGCCCGCCAGTTCGACCGGGTGCTGCGGGTGATGTCCGCCTTCGGCTACGTGGAGGACTGGGCCCTCACGCCGGCCGGGGAGCACCTGACCCGGACCTACCACGAGTGCGACCTGCTGATCGCCGAGGCGGTGCGGTCGGGGTTGTTCGACGATCTGGACCCGTCCGCCGTGGCCGCGCTGGCGTCCGCCTTCACCTACGAGACCCGGGGACCGGCGGGGCAGGCCCGGCCTGCGCCCTGGTTCCCCTCGGCCCGGGTGAAGCGGCGGTGGGCCGACCTGGAGAAGCTGGCCCGGGAGCTGAACCAGGTGGAGGACGAGGCCGGCCTGCCTCTCACCCGGACGCCCGACCCCGGCTTCTTCGCCGCCGCCTACGGGTGGGCGGCGGGGGAGGGGCTGGCCGAGGTCATCGCCGAGGAGGAGCTGACGGGCGGCGACTTCGTGCGCAATATCAAGCAGCTGATCGACCTCCTGCGCCAGCTGGGGGATGTGGCGCCCGAGCCGGCCACGGCCAAGGCGGCCCGGGAGGCGGCCGCCCGGCTGTTCCGGGGCGTCGTGTCGGCCTCGTCGGTCGTCGGCGCGTAGCGCAGGCCGGGGCCGTGCCCATCGCCAAGGGCCAGCCGTGGGGCGAGCCCGTGGACGAGGTGCCCGCCGGGGCGGTCCCGGTGCGGACGGACGCCGAGGCCCGATCGGTGCTGTCGGCGGCCCGAGACGCGGGCCAACCGTTCCCACCGCTGCACCTGTTGGGCGGGGACCTGTGCCGCACGCTGGGCGGGGGCGGTGGTGCCCCGGTGCGGTTCACGGTCGACGTGGGGGAGGCGTTCTGCGACGGGCGGGGGCCGGCCCTGTTCGTGGCCCACCTCGTGGCCCGGACCCGGCTGTGGACCCGGGCCTTCGTGGCCATGAACGCCCAGTGGGTGGACGAGTGGAACCTCGGTCCCAAGGCGCACCCGGGCGACGGCCTGCTGGACACCTACCAGGCCCGCCTGCCCCTCAACCAGGTGCTGGCGGTGCGGGCCCGGCTCCACCACGGGGCCCACCTGCCCCACCCCGGCATCCGGGAACGGCGGACCGCGGCCCGCCAGGTCGACCTCGACGGAGCCCTCACCGTGCGGCTCGACGGCCAAGCGGTGGGCACGGCCCGGACGATCGTCGTGCGGGTTGTCCCCGATGTCCTCGTAGTTGTCGCGTAGCCATTTCCGGCCGGCCATCATGGCTGAATGGCGAACGAGTGGCGGAATTAGCGGAATTGGCGGGACACGGGGTGGAGCGGGGAGCACGGGCTCACCGCCGGTGAAGAAGGCGGCCAAGCGGGCCGCTCCGAAGGCGGCCGGGCCGCCCGAGCAGGAACCGCCGCCGCCCAGATGGGCGAGACGTCGGACGGCGCCGGGACGGTGGCCGGGGCGCCCAGGCCCGCAGGTGGGCTCGATCCGGGGTCGAGGGGCGGCACCACCGGCCTGATCGTCGGTTTCCCGCGCACCTCTCGCGGACACACCTGTGGTGAGAGTCCGAACAAGGAGACGCACCATGAGTGGCACGTTTGACGAGGCCAAGGGCCGCATGAAGCAAGCCGCGGGCGACCTGACCGACGACGACGAGCTGAAGCGCGAGGGCAAGGTCGACCAGGCCACGGGCAAGGTCAAGGACGCCGTCGACAAAATCTCCGACAAGATCAAGGGCGACTGACAGCGACTTGTGCCGTGTCGGTGTTGCTGGACAGCACCTACACGACGCGGAAGCAGCCTGGATCGCTCGTCGGAAGGCCCTCGTTCGCCGCGCCGATCGCGAATCCGACCAGCCATCTAGGCTCGGATCGTGGACCTGGACACGGCCAAGCAGCGCGTCCGGGCCGAGGTCGAGCGCCTCGACGCGCGGCTGCAGCACGTGGCAGCCCAGATCCACGCCCACCCCGAACTGCTCTACGAGGAGACGTTCGCCGCCGATCTCCTGGCGTCGGAACTGGAGGCCGCCGGCCTGCCCGTCGAACGCGGCCCCCACGGCATCGAGACCGCGTTCGCAACGAGGACAGGCCGCGCCGAACAAGGCCCCACGGTCGCCATCCTGTGCGAGTACGACGCCCTGCCCGGCATCGGCCACGGCTGCGGGCACAACCTCATCGCCGCCGCCGGCCTCGGCGCTGGCCTGGCCGCGGCCGCCGTCGCCGCCGAGGCAGGCGGCAACCTCGTCGTCCTGGGCACGCCCGCTGAGGAAGGGGGCGGCGGCAAGATCCGCCTGATCGAGGCGGGCGCCTTCGACGACGTCGACGTGGCCATGATGGTCCACCCCGCAGGTATGGACCTCTCCGAGGCCGACGTCATCGCCATTGCCACCTGGCGGGTCGAGTACCACGGCCGCGGCGCCCACGCCGCCGCCTACCCCGAGCGGGGCCGCAACGCCCTCGACGCCGCCGTCCTGGGCTACAACGCGGTGGCCGCCCTGCGCCAGCACATCGCCCCCCGGGAGCGCATCCACGGCATCTTCCTCAAGGCCGGGGACAAGCCCAACATCGTCCCCGACCACACGGTGGCCGAGTGGTACGTGCGGTCGCCGACCATGACGAGCCTCGAGGACCTCAAGGAACGGGTCCTGGCCTGCCTTCAGGCCGGCGCGGCCGCGGCCGAGTGCACCATGTCGGTCACGCCGACCTGCCCGGAGTACTCCGAGCTGCGCAGCAACGCGCCCCTCCTCGACCTGTACCGGGCCAACAGCGAGGCCGTCGGCCGCCCGGTGCCCGACCCCGAGCCCAACCGCCGGGTCACGGTCAGCACCGACATGGGCAACGTGAGCCTGGCCGTCCCGTCCATCCACCCGCTCCTCGCCGTCGCGCCCCCCGAGGTGGCCCTCCACACCCCCGACTTCGCGGCCTGGGCCAACGGCACGCCCGAGGCCCGGCGGGCCGTGCTGGACGGCGCCGCAGCCATGGCCATGACCGCCGTGGACGTGTGGCTGCGCCCGGAGGCCCTCCAAGAGATCCGCGATGGCTTCGTGCCCGGGCCGTAGTCTCCTGCCGCCATGTACCCCTACGTCGAGGAACAGTGGACCGACGCCGAGGCCGACGTTCTCCGCCGCTACGTCACCAACCTTGAGGGGCCCGTCTTCGCCCTGGTCAACCTGCCCGAGGTGGTCAAGGGCGCCCTGTTCGCCCGCTACTCGCGCACGCACAAGAGCGTGCGCCGGCTGTTCCTCGACGAGTTCGTGGGCGAGCTGGACACGGCCGGCGACGCCTCGGTCGACGCCACCGTCGGCCTGAAGCGGGCCGAGGACCTCTACCAGCGGGTGTTCTTCGAGTACGGGGACGACTCGGTGGCCCAGCTGGGCGGCGTCCACCTGGCCTGCGAGCAGGCGTCCAACCTGCTGACCAAGGTCCTGGAGTGGGGCCGGCTCATGTCCTACCTCGAGCAGTCCACCCGCTACCTGTCCTACGACTCCCGCCTGGGCGGCCGCTACCGCTACCACCGGCCCGCCGAGATCCTGTCCTCGCCCCTCGGCACCCGCTACGTCGCCGACCTCGACGCCCTCTTCGAGACGTACGCCGGCGTACTGCCGGTGATGTTGGACTGGTTCCGGGCCCAGCACCCCAAGCAGCCGGCCGACACCGACCTGGTCTACCGCCAGGCCATCCGGGCCAAGGCGTTCGACTCCCTGCGGGGCCTGCTGCCGGCCGCGGCCCTGTCCAACGTGGGCATCTACGGGAGCGGCCAGGCCTACGAGCACCTGATCCTGCGCATGCGGGCCCACCCGCTCCCCGAGGCCCGGGCCTACGCCGACCTCATGCTCACCGAGCTACGCAAGGTGATCCCGTCGTTCCTGACCCGCGTGGACCGGCCCGACCGGGGAGGGGAGTGGACCGCCTACCTGGCCGCCACCACCTCCGCCACCGAGGACCTGGCCCGCCGGCTGCTCGGCGGCCTGGAGCCCGAGCCCCGCCCCGCTGTCACCCTCGTCGACTGGGACCCCGAGGCCGAGGACAAGCTGCTGGCCGCCATCCTCTACCCCCACAGCCACCTGCCCGAGGACCAGCTGCTGGCCCGGGCCCGCGCCCTCTCGGCGTCCGAGCGGGAGGCCCTGGTGTCGGCCTGGGTGGGCGAACGGCGCAACCGCCGCCACAAGCCGGGCCGGGCCATGGAACGGGTCGGCTACCGCTTCGACATCCTCTCCGACTACGGGGCGTTCCGGGACCTCCAGCGCCACCGGCTCCTCACCATCCAGTGGCAGGCCCTCAGCCCCCACCACGGGTGGGAGCTGCCGCCCGAGGTGGCGGACGCCGGGGTGGCCGATCGGTTCGAGGAGGCCATGGGACGTTCGGCCGACCTCTACGGCGCCCTGGCCGAGCGGTTCCCGTCCCAGGCCGCCTACGCCGTGGCCCTCGCCTTCCGCATCCGCTACTCGATCGACCTCAACGCCCGCAGCGCCCTCCACCTGCTCGAACTCCGCACCCAGCCCGCCGGCCACCCCGGCTATCGCCGTGTCTGCCAGGAGATGCACCGGCTGATCGCCGAGCAGGCGGGCCACCGGGCGGTGGCGGCGGCCATGCAGTTCGTCGACCACGGACCGTCGGGCCTGGAGCGCCTCGAAGGGGGGCGGCGGGCCGAGCAGAAGCGCCGCGAAGCCGCGGCCGGAGGCTAACTCTCAACCGTTTGTCGAGAGCGAAGGTCATAGAGCCCTGACCTGCAGAAACGGGCGAAGTGGCTGGTCAGAGCGGGTGCGGTCCCGTTTGACACCGTGGCTCGGAACGTGAATTGTAGGCCCGTCCCTGAAGCCCCCACACCTGGTCGTGGGCTCCGGTACCGCATGTGTGAGGGGCGGCACCGGAGGGGTGGTGGAAGGGCAGCAGGGGGTTCGGGGGACCAAGTAGAGAACGTTCTCATAACCCCGGCCCGCCCGGTCATCGGGTGGGTCGCGGGCTAGCGAACGGCACCAACGGTCCCCTGGCTCCCCTGTCTCGATGGCTGGTGTCAAGGCCCTCTCTCGGCGGCCGACCGCCCCGTTGGAGCTTCGGCTGCAACGCAACAGGGCTGGTCAGGGGTAGGTCGGCCGCCTCGGCGCGAAGCGCCGATCGCGAATAACACCTGCCACATCGGCGCCGCGCGAGCCGAATTTGGTAGCGCCGCCCGTCGTCTACACTCCCGGCCCCGACGCCACGGTGAGGACGTTTCCGCATGGCCGACGAAGACGATTTCGAAGAGCTCGAGGAACCCGACGACCCTGACATGGTCGACCTCGAGGCGCTCGAGGACGAGGACATCCTCGACGACGACGGCCTCGACGAGGACCTCGACGACTCCCTCGCGCCGGAGGAGGAAGGGGGGGACGTCG
>JBOGID010000341.1:0-12212 GCA_050742295.1 Acidimicrobiales bacterium
GCCCTGGCGTGCCGGGTGGCCCTGCTCAGCGAGGAGAACGCGCAGCTGCGGGGCGACCGGCTTGGAACAGTCGTGGCCCTGCCGGCGCGGCCCGCCCGGTGACAAGCGGGGAGCCCCCGGTGCTGGCGCCCATGCTGGCGGGCTCGACCGGCATGCCCGCCGACCCCACCGGCTGGCTGTTCGAGCCCAAGTGGGACGGCGTCCGGGCCGTCGCCCGGGCGTGGGACGGCAGGGTGGCGCTGGCCAGCCGGCTGGGCAACGACGTCACCGCCGGCTACCCGGAGCTGGCCGCCCTCGGCCCCGCCCTGGGAGAGCACGCCGCCGTCCTCGACGGCGAGATCGTCGCCTTCGACGACCGGGGCCGGCCCAGCTTCGAGCGGCTCCAGCGCCGCATGCACGTCCGGGGCCCGAACCGGTCGCTCATGGCTGAGGTCCCCGTCCTCTACGTGGTCTTCGACGTGCTGTGGCTGGACGGGCGGCTGCTCACCGGCGAGCCGTTCGTCGAGCGCCGCCGCCAGCTCGAGGCGCTCGGGCTGGCCGGCCCCAACTGGCAGGTCTCCCACGTGCTGCCCGACGCCCCCGACGAGGACATGCTGGCCGCCTGCCGCCAGGTCGGCCTCGAGGGCTACGTGGGGAAGTTGGCCTCGGCGACCTACTCCGTCGGGAAGCGCTCCAAGGCCTGGACCAAAGTCAAGTGCGCCCGCCAGCGTGAGTTCGTCGTCGGCGGCTGGAGCGAGGGCTCGGGCGGCCGGTCCGGCCAGATCGGCTCCCTCGCCGTCGGCTGGGTCGACCCCGACCGCCCAGCGCCGCCCGGCCACCGCTTCGCCCTCCGCTACGCGGGCCAGGTCGGCTCCGGCCTGAGCGAGCTCCTCCTCCGCCGCTTGGGCGCGGCCTTCAAGGACCTGGCGGCGGAGACGAGCCCCTTCGTGCCGCCGCCCCCGCCGCCGGCCGGCCTCCACTTCGTGCGCCCCGACCTCGTCGTCGAGGTCCTGTTCAACGAGATGACGACCGCCGGCGTGCTCCGCCAGCCTTCCTTGAAAGGCCTACGCGACGACGTTGCTCCGAACAGCGTGGAATGGACGGAGGAGCTGTGGTGAAGGGTGCGGCGGTCATTGAACACGGGCATGACAGCCGGATCGCCCTGTTGGGACGCGCGCGCCTATCTGATGAGGCCCACCGTCGAACCGCCCACGCCGTTCCAATCGCCGACGACGACCCTGTCTGTCGCGTCTCCCCACCAGAAGCCGAACTGGTGCGGCCGCCCGTCGAGGTAGTTGGAGAACAGCGTGTTGCTGCCGCGTCGCACGGCCAAGGTGTCGATGCCGTCCCCGTTCCAGTCGCCGACCAGCACGGTGTCGGTGGGCTCTCCCCACCAGAAGCCGAACTGGTGCGGCCGCCCGTCGAGGTAGTTGGAGAACAGCGTGTTGCTGCCGCGTCGCACGGCGACCGTGTCGATGCCGTCGCCGTTCCAGTCGCCGACCAGGGGCGTGTCGGACGGCACCCCGTAGCCGAAGACGATGTCCGCGTTGCCTCCAGCGAAGGAGTTCGACAGATAGAACATGCCGCCTCGGAAGATGCCAGGCGTGTCGATGCCGTCCCCGTTCCAGTCGCCCGAGAGGGGAATGTCGAGTGCCTGCCCGTACCCGAACTGGATCTGATGCGGCGAGTCGTTCAGGGTGTTGGACAGGAGCCACGTCGACCCGAACATGGGCTGCTGGGTGAGGTCGCGGAAGTGGATGAAGTCGATCCCGGCGTATCCGTTCGCCCCGCGGTAGACGCGTGCGCGCTTGGTGGGACCGCTGGGCCAGGCGTCCTCCGAGATGACGGTGTGGTCAGCGCGCACCGCCTCGACATAGGCCACGTGGCCATCGGGTGGCGATTCCCATTGGGCGATGGAACCGACTCGGGGGATCCCGTCGACCGGGATGTAGCGCCGCCGGGCCTCGTCATCCCAGTTGATCGCGTTCCCGAGCCCGCTCGGGTTTCCATAGCCGTTCCGGTTCAACCTGTATGCGGCGTAGAGCGTGCAGTTGTGGGGTCCGTCGTAGCCCCAGCCGGCCTGACCCGTGTATCCGGTCCCTGCGACGCAGCCGTAGTCCCAGCTTGAGCAGTCATTGATCGCGCCGGGCGCTGCGCCGGCCACCGAGGGGATCGGATCGCCGGCAACGAGCCCAAGCCCAAGTGAGGCAACCGCGAGGAAGGTTCGCAGCCGCGGCCTCCCCCCTCCGATGCCCACTGTCTTCGTGCCAGCCGTCTTGCTCACTGTTGTCCTCCGCTCTTCGCACCGGTCGGACCCGACCACGCCGTCGTCGTCAACGGCCAGGCCCAGGTCGACGTCGGCGATCACGAGGTCACCGAGATCCTCGCGGACCGCCTGCATCAGACGGTCGCGCAAGGCAAGGGTGTTCACGACGGCGGCGGCCAGGCGGAAGCCGTCGCTCCGTCGGATCAGCCGCTCCAGCGCCGCCAGCTCGACGAGGTTGTCTGGTTCGCCGATCGGCTGGTCGTTGCCGCCGTTCCAGCGGCCCCATCAAGCGCGGCCCGCGGTCACAGCTCGATCTCGTGGAGGAGCGGGTTGAGCCCGTACCAGTAGTCCTGCAGCTCCGCCTCGTAGGCGAAGACGTAGTGGCTGCGGAGGAGGTCGAAGAACCGGCTGTTCTCCACGGCCTGTCGCGTTTCCGCCACCTCGCGAAGGACTTTCCTGTCGGTCGCGGACAAGCCGCGGGCCAGGTCGCGGGCAGCGCGGGGCACGTACAGCTCAAGGGCCGCGCGGCTATTGGCATGTCGCTAACGCGATCCAGGAGTTCCGTTAGGAGGACGAAGAGGCCCCGCACGAGGCCACCCGACAGGCACACCAGTCGGTTCAACAGCTCAGTGTCCTCGAACAGAGAGTTGGCATACCGGACGGGGTCAGCATCGCCACCGCCTACCGCGGCCCGTGCTCGTCGGCCAATGATCTCAACGAGGGCATCGACGCCCGTGGCTACGGGCTTCCCGGCGGGGTCGGCAACCGTCACGAGGGGCACGGTGCCGACTGACGCCCCGTAATGGGACTTCAGGCGGCCCTGGGCCGGGCTGTAGGCGAGGTCGATGGGTATCGTCATCAGCATGCTGCAATTGAGGGCTCGAAGGACCGACGAGTTGTCGAGGAACACCGCCTCGTGGTTGGTCGTGCGCTCATCGATCGCCTTTATCGGGATCTTGTCGAGGTCGTCGACGACCAACAGAATGTCATCGAAGCCACCCAGCTGTCGCAGGTATTCCCGGGCGGAAGGTAGGAGCTCGCTGTTCACGAGGTCGAAGACCGTGGGAAGTGAGCCACGTAGCAAGGAGCGGAATTGCTCACGCTCCGATGGAAAATCCTTCATGGTGAAGCTGAACGATCGCTGCGACGCCGCCGACGAGGACATAACGGACGCCGCCGGCGGCGAGGACACGCAGGATCTCCGGCGCGTCGAATGGCTGCACGTCCGCTGACCACTCCATCAGCCGGTCGACCGACGGACCTCGGGGGTCAGCATCGACAATCGCTTCAGCTCCTCCAGGCGCTGGTCGATGTCGGTCACGGGGACGGGCTCGTCCTCGAGCACCCGTGGCGTCAGGCGCATCCGCAGTTCCAGGCCGCAGGCGTGGACCAGGCGCAGGAGCAGGTCGAGCGTGGGCTCGATGCGGCCCTTCTCGATGCGGGCCACGGTCGACGGGGACACGCCGGCGCGTTCGGCCGCGGCCCGTTGGGACAACCCGGCGCGGCGGCGGGCGTCACGGCAGAGCGCCCAGGCGGTTGACACGGCTGCGAGCGTATCCGCCCGCAGCGGCGTCCCCGCTCACAATTATCCGGCGGCGTCCTCGGGGTCGGAGGCCGCGGACGGGGTGAAGTAGTCCCCGCCGCCAGCGAAGGCCTCGACGACCTCGCCGTTGCCGTCGCCGCCCGAGTTGGTGCCCAGGTTGGCGAGCCAGGCCGCGAGGTCCTGGTCCTCCTGGTCGGAAGACCAAGACTGCAGGGGCTCGTAGTCGGGGGCCTGCACGTCGAGGTCGCGGTAGCGCATCATCCCCGTGCCGGCCGGGATCAGCTTGCCGATGATGATGTTCTCCTTGAGGCCCAGGAGCTGGTCGCGCTTGCCCTCGATGGCAGCCTCGGTCAGCACCCGGGTGGTCTCCTGGAACGACGCCGCCGACAGCCACGAGTCGGTGGCCAGCGAGGCCTTGGTGATCCCCATGAGCTCGGGACGGCCCTCGGCCGGGGTCTGGCCTGCCTGGACCAGCTCGCGGTTGACCTCGGCGTACTGACGGGCGTCGACCCGCTCCCCGGGCAGGAACCCGGAGTCGCCGGCCTCGGCCACCGAGACCCGCTTCAGCATCTGGCGCACGATCAGCTCGATGTGCTTGTCGTGGATCGACACGCCCTGCTCCCGGTACACCTGCTGCACCTGGTCGACCAGGTACTGCTGGGTCTCGCGGATGCCCTTGATCTCCAGCAGCTCCTTGGGGTCCTTGGGCCCCTCGACCAGGGCGTCACCGGCGGTGACCTCCTGCCCGTCCCTGACCAGCAGGCGCGACAGGTCACGCTGGCTGATCGGGTAGGCGTCCTCCTTACCCTCGTCGTCGACGATGGTGATCGTCCGCCCCTTGACCTCGTCGTCGACCATGCGGACGACGCCCGAGATCCGGGTCAGCACGGCCTTGCCCTTGGGGGTACGGGCCTCGAACAGCTCGACGACACGGGGCAGGCCGTGGGTGATGTCGGTCTCGGCGATACCACCCGTGTGGAACGTCCGCATGGTCAGCTGGGTGCCGGGCTCGCCGATGGACTGGGCGGCGATGACGCCGACCGCCTCGCCCATCTCGATGAGCTTGCCCGTCGCCATGGACCTGCCGTAGCAGACCGCGCACACGCCGTGGGACGCCTCGCAGTTGAGGACCGAGCGGACCCGGACACGGTTCACGTTGGGGTCGTCACGGAGCAGGCGCATCTCGGCCTCGCCCACCTGGGTGGCGGCCTCCAGGACGTCACCCGTCGACAATGTCACCGGCTCGGCCAGGGCCCGGCCGAACAGCCGGGTCTCGAGGTTGGAGCGGCGACCGGCCTCGTCGGCCTTCACGTTCTCGAGCCAGATGCCCCGGCCCGTGTTGCAGTCAATCTCCCGGATGATCAGCTCCTGGGCCACGTCAACAAGACGGCGGGTCAGGTAGCCCGAGTCGGCCGTCCGCAGGGCGGTGTCGGCCAGGCCCTTGCGGGCGCCGTGGGTGGAGATGAAGTACTCGAGGACCGAGAGGCCCTCCCGGAAGTTCGACTTGATGGGACGGGGGATGATCTCGCCCCGGGGGTTGGCCACCAGGCCTCGCATCCCGGCGATCTGGGTGACCTGCATGACGTTGCCTCGGGCGCCCGACCCCACCATCATGTCGATCGGGTTGAAGGAGACGGCCCCGAGGGTCTTCTCCATGGCCCGGCGGACTTCCTGAGTGGCGTTGGTCCAGATCTCGACTTCCTTCTGGCGCCGCTCGTCGTCGGTGATGATGCCCCGGCGGAACTGGTTCTCGACCTTCTCCGCTTCCTTCTCGGTGCGGTCGAGGATGGTCGCCTTCTCGGGCGGCGTCTTGACATCGTCCATGGAGATGGTCAGGCCCGACCGTGAGGCGAACTTGAAGCCCAGCTCCTTGATGCCGTCGAGGCTCTGGGACACGACGGCCTTCGGGTACTCGTCGACCAGCTTCTCCACGATGTCGGTGATGGTCTTCTTCCTCACCGACTGGGTGATGTAGCCGTAGTTCAGGCAGAAGTCGTCGGGCAGAGCGGACTCGAGGAACATCCGGCCCGCGGTGGTCTCGCGGTAGACCGGCTTGCCCTCGTCGTCGGCCTCGCCCGTCTGGAGGCCGATCTTGGCGTGCAACGACAGGTCGTGGGCGTCGTAGGCCTGCTCCACCTCCCACAGGTGGCGGAACTTGCGGCCTTCGCCCTGGGCACCCTGCGTCTGCTCGGTGAGGTAGTAGATGCCGATGACCATGTCCTGGCTGGGGACGGTCAGCGGCCGGCCGTGGGCCGGCGACAGCACGTTGTTGGCCGAGAGCATGAGGATGCGGGCCTCGGCCTGCGCCTCCGCGGACAGCGGCAGGTGGACAGCCATCTGGTCGCCGTCGAAGTCGGCGTTGAACGCCGAGCAGACGAGCGGGTGGATCTGGATGGCCTTGCCCTCGACCAAAACGGGCTCGAAGGCCTGGATGCCGAGGCGGTGCAGCGTGGGCGCCCGGTTCAAAAGGACCGGGTGCTCCTTGATGACCTCCTCCAGCACGTCCCACACCTGGGGCCGGCGGCGCTCGACCATGCGCTTGGCCGACTTGATGTTCTGCGCCATCTCGGTGTCGACCAGCCGCTTCATGACGAACGGCTTGAACAGCTCGAGGGCCATGAGCTTGGGCAGGCCGCACTGGTGCAGCTTGAGGGTCGGGCCGGCCACGATGACCGAACGGCCCGAGTAGTCGACGCGCTTGCCCAGCAGGTTCTGCCGGAACCGGCCCTGCTTGCCCTTGAGCATGTCGGACAGGGACTTGAGGGGGCGGTTGCCTGGTCCTGTGACCGGACGGCCACGGCGGCCGTTGTCGAACAGGGCGTCGACCGCTTCCTGGAGCATGCGCTTCTCGTTGTTGACGATGATCTCGGGGGCGCCGAGGTCGAGCAGTCGCTTCAGGCGGTTGTTGCGGTTGATGACCCGCCGGTAAAGGTCGTTGAGGTCGGACGTGGCGAAGCGGCCACCGTCGAGCTGCACCATGGGGCGCAGGTCGGGGGGGATGACCGGGACGGCGTCCAGGATCATGGCCGAGGGGTCGTTGACCCGGCGGCCGTTCTGCTCGTCACGGCGGTTGAAGGCGGTGACGATCTTCAGCCGCTTGATGGCCTTCTGCTTGCGCTGGGCGGAGAGGGGCCGGCGGCCGTCGACGGCGTCGATTGCCTCGCGCAGCTTGACCTCTTCGGTGTCGAAGTCGATCTCGCCGATGAGCTGGGCGATGGCGTCGGCGCCCATGCCGCCCTTGAAGTAGTCGCCGTAGCGGTCCTTCAGCTGCCGCCAGACGATCTCGTCCTCGATGATCTTGCGGGCGAAGAGGTCGCGGAACTCGTCGAAGGCGCGCCGGGCCAGGTCGAGCTCGGCCTGGGCCCGCTCGCGGATCTGGGCGATCTCCTTGTCGGCCAGCTTCTGGCGGGCCTTGATCTCGTTGTCCTTGGCCCCGCTGGCCTCCAGCCCCTGGGCCTCTTCCTCGAGCTGCTTGAAGCGGCGGTCGATGTCGACGTCGCGCTGGCGCTCGATCTCGGCCAGCTCCTCCTGCAGCTCGCCCTCCAGCTCGGGCAGGTCGGTGTGGCGCTTCTCATCGTCGGTCCAGGTCACGAGGTTGGCGGCGAAGTAGATGACCTTCTCGAGCTGCTTGGCCTTCAGCTCCTCACGGGGCTCGGTGCCCATGAGCAGGTACGCGAGCCAGCTGCGGGTGCCGCGGAGGTACCAGATGTGGACCACGGGCGCGGCCAGCTCGATGTGGCCCATCCGCTCCCGGCGAACCTTGGAACGGGTGACCTCCACGCCACACCGCTCGCAGATGATCCCCTTGAACCGGACGCGCTTGTACTTGCCGCAGTAGCACTCCCAGTCCTTGGTCGGGCCGAAGATCTTCTCGCAGAACAGGCCGTCCTTCTCGGGCTTGAGCGTGCGGTAGTTGATCGTCTCGGGCTTCTTGACCTCGCCGTTGGACCACGTGCGGATGGAATCGGCGGTCGCCAGGGCGATCCGCAGCTGATCGAAGTTGTTGACGTCGAGCAACCTGTTGCCTTCTTCCTAGAAGCCTGTGCTTCTCAAAAAACTCCGCGCTCGGCGCGCCGGCGCTCGTCTTCCTCGTCTGAACCCCGCTCCGGCCGGGACAGGTCGATCCCCAGCTCCTCGGCCGTGCGGAACACGTCTTCGTCGAGCTCTCGCATCTCGATTTCCTCACCCGTGGTGGAGAGCACCTCCACGTTGAGGCACAGGGACTGCATCTCCTTGATGAGCACCTTGAAGGACTCGGGGATGCCGGGCTCGGGGATGTTCTCGCCCTTGACGATCGCCTCGTAGACCTTGACCCGGCCCAGCACGTCGTCGGACTTGATGGTCAGCAGCTCCTGCAGGGCGTAGGCGGACCCATAGGCCTCGAGCGCCCACACCTCCATCTCCCCGAACCGCTGGCCCCCGAACTGCGCCTTCCCACCCAGCGGCTGCTGGGTGATCATCGAGTAGGGGCCGGTCGAGCGGGCGTGGATCTTGTCGTCGACCAGGTGGAGGAGCTTCAGGATGTAGACGTAGCCCACGGTGATGGGCTGGTCGTAGGGCTCGCCGGTGCGGCCGTTGAAGAGGATGGTCTTGCCGTCGGGCTGGATCAGGCGCTCGCCGTCGGGGCCTTCGGGGTTGATGGTCTCCAGCAGGTGCTTGATCGTGGGGTTGCGGCCCGACTCGTCGATCTCGTCCCAGTGGGCGCCGTCGAACACAGGCGACGCGATCCACACCGCCGGGTTGGTGATGGGACGGGTCTTGTTGGCATTGGCGTCCTGCGGCGGCTGGGCGTGCTCGGCCCCGGGCCAGCCCCAGCGTGCGGCATAGCCCAGGTGGGCCTCCAACACCTGGCCGACGTTCATCCGGCTCGGCACGCCGAGGGGGTTGAGGATGATGTCGACGGGGGTGCCGTCGGCCATGTGGGGCATATCCTCCACGGGGAGGATCTTGGAGATGACGCCCTTGTTGCCGTGGCGTCCGGCCAGCTTGTCGCCCTCGGAGATCTTGCGCTTCTGGGCGACGTAGACCCGGACCAGCTGGTTCACGCCGGGGGCCAGCTCGTGCTGCTCCTCCCGGGAGAACACCTTGACGTCGATGACCTTGCCCTGCTCGCCGTGGGGCACCTTGAGGGAGGTGTCCCGCACCTCCCGGGCCTTCTCACCGAAGATGGCCCGCAGGAGGCGCTCCTCGGGGGTCAGCTCGGTCTCGCCCTTGGGGGTGACCTTGCCCACCAGCACGTCACCGGCGCCCACTTCGGCCCCGATGCGGATGATGCCCCGCTCGTCGAGGTCCTTCAGGATCTCCTCGGAGAGGTTGGGGATGTCCCGCGTGATCTCCTCGGCACCGAGCTTGGTGTCGCGGGCGTCGACCTCGTGGGCCTCGATGTGGATCGAGGTCATCACGTCGTCGCGGACGAGCCGCTCGGACAGGATGATGGCGTCCTCGAAGTTGTAGCCCTCCCAGGGCATGAACGCGACGAGCAGGTTCTTGCCCAGGGCCAGGTCGCCCTCGTGGGTGGACGGGCCGTCGGCCAGCACCTCGCCAGCCGTGACCATCTGGCCCTCTGAGACCAGGGGCTTCTGGTTGATGCAGGTGCCCTGGTTGGACCGGCGGAACTTGGCCAGGCGGTAGAACTTGCGACCGAGGGTGATGCCCTCGCGGCTGGTCTGGCCGTCCTCGTAGTCGACGATGACGTGGTCGCCGGTGACCTCGGCCACCGTGCCCTTCCCCTCCGACAGCAGCACGTCGCCGGCGTCCCTTGCTGCCCGGGACTCGATGCCGGTGCCGATGTAGGGCGCCTCGGCCCGCACCAGGCTGACGGCCTGGCGCTGCATGTTGGCCCCCATGAGGGCCCGGTTGGCGTCGTCGTGCTCGAGGAACGGGATCATGGCGGTCGCCACCGAGACGATCTGCTTGGGCGAGACGTCCATCAGGTCGACTTCCGACGGCGGCACGTAGTCGATCTCCGAGGTGGTGCCGTAGGACGTGCCGGCTGCGCCGACCCTCACGCCGGCGCCCTGGGGGCCGCGGCGGACGAGCACGCGCTCGCCCACGAACTTGCCGTTGTCGTCGAGGGGCGCGTTCGCCTGGGCGATGACGTGCTCCTCCTCCTCGTCCGCCGCGAAGTTGACGATCTCGTCGGTCACCCGCCCGGCGACGACCTTGCGGTAGGGCGTCTCGATGAACCCGAACGAGTTGACCCGGGCGTAGGTGGCCAGCGAGCCGATCAGGCCGATGTTCGGCCCCTCCGGCGTCTCAATCGGGCACATGCGGCCGTAGTGGGACGTGTGGACGTCACGCACCTCGAACCCGGCCCGCTCCCTTGACAGACCGCCGGGGCCCAGGGCCGAGAGGCGGCGCTTGTGGGTGAGGCCGTCGAGGGGGTTGGTCTGGCCCATGAACTGGGACAGCTGGCTGGTGCCGAAGAACTCCTTGATGGCGGCCACGACGGGTCGGATGTTGATCAGGGTCTGGGGCGTGATGGCCTCGACGTCCTGCGTTGTCATGCGCTCGCGGACGACCCGCTCCATGCGGGACAGGCCGATGCGGACCTGGTTCTGGATCAGCTCGCCCACGCTGCGCACCCGCCGGTTGGCGAAGTGGTCCTGGTCGTCGAGGCGGTAGCCGGGCTCGCCGTTGGCCAGGTGGAGCAGGTAGGTGGTGGCGGCCAGGATCTCGGCCGGGCTGAGCACGAACTGCTTCTCGCCGGGCGGGTCGAGGACGACGTCGAGGATCTGCTGGATCTTCTCGATCTCGGGGCCGAGCTTGCGGTTGAGCTTGTAGCGGCCGACCCGGGTGAGGTCGTAGCGCTTGGGGTTGAAGAAGGCGTTCTCGAAGTAGGCCTTGGCCGCCTCTGCCGAGGGCGGCTCGCCCGGGCGGGCCCGCTTGTAGATCTCGATGAGGGCGTCTTCGCGGGTGGGCGCCAGGTCGCGCTCCTTCTCCCACTGGCCCTCGAGGAAGTCAAAGTGGCGCACGAAGCGGTCGAGGAAGCCGGGCTTGCTCTCCTCGTCGTAGCCCAAGGCGCGCAGGAGGACGAACAGGCTGAGGCGGCGCTTGCGGGCCACGCGGGTGCCGGCCGTCACGTCCTTGCCCGGCTTCTGCTCGATGTCGAACTCGATCCACTCACCGCGGTAGGGGTGGATGGTGCCGGTGACGATGGTCTTGGCGTCACGTCCGGGCTGGAAGATCACGCCGGGCGAGCGGACGAGCTGGGAGACGACGACCCGCTCGGTGCCGTTGATGATGAAGGTGCCCTTGTCGGTCATCATCGGGAAGTCCCCCATGAAGACCGTCTGCTCCTTGATCTCGCCGGTGGTGGCGTTCATGAACCGGGCCCGCACGAAGATCGGTGCGGAGTAGGTCATGTCCTTCTCTTTGCACTCCTCCACCGTGAACTTGGGAGGGGGGCGCAGGTCGGGGTCGGCCGCGTCGAACTCCAGCTCCAAGCGGAGCTGTCCGGTGAAGTCTTCGATGGGGCTGATGTCTCGGAAGGTCTCCGCCAGCCCGTTGTCGAGGAACCAGCGGAACGAGTCACGCTGGACGGCGATCAGGTCGGGGAGGGTAAGGACCTCGTCGAGGTTGGCGAAGGAAACGCGTTCCCGGGCGACGGGGCGGGTGGGCATACGGACGCTCACTCCTTCACGAGTGACAACTGCAGCGGCTACTGCGGACTCGGAGGCGCGCGCGGACGAGCGGGTTTGCTTGCAGGCGCGACGCGGGGGGCACGACAGAGACGAGATTAGCCGCAGCGACGCGAAACGTCAAGCCGCGACTTGTCCGAGTGGGAGCATACGGCAAACGCCGTCTCGGGTCAACGGTTGTCCCCAGGTTGGACCCATTTGGGCGCCTGGGGAGGGGGGCCGCCAGGCAGTCGACCCCCCGTTGGTACTACTTGAGCTCGACGGCGGCGCCGGCCCCTTCTAGCTGGGCCTTTGCCTTCTCGGCGTCCTCCTTGGAGGCCTTCTCGAGCACCTTGGCGCCCGGTGCGGAGTCGACCAGGTCCTTGGCCTCCTTCAGGCCCAGGTTGGTGAGCGCCCGCACCTCCTTGATGACCTGGATCTTCTTGTCGCCGATGCCGGTGATGATGACGTCGAACTCGTCCTGCTCCTCGACTTCGGGGGCGGCGGCGGCCGCACCGCCCGCGCCGGGCGCGGCGGCCACGGCCATGGGCGCAGCGGCGGTGACGCCGAACTTCTCCTCGAAGGCCTTGAGGAGCTCGGACAACTCCAGGACGGTCATGCTGCCGATGCTGTCGAGGATCTCTTCTGCGGTGGCCATGGGTTACTCCTTGCTTTCAGACTCGGACTCGGTGGGTGCGGACTCGGTGGTGGCCGCCGGCTCGGTCGTGGCCGACGGCTCTGCTGGTGCGGCGTCGGCCTGGGGCGCGGCGTCCGCAGGCGCGGCGTCGGCCTGGGGCGCGGCGTC